>JAZSFW010000223.1:0-9248 GCA_045532445.1 Acetatifactor sp.
AAAAAATTAAGAAAGGCGATAGACCTATGAAATTTACATTCCCAAAAGATTTTTTATTCGGTGCAGCATCATCTGCTGTTCAAATCGAGTCAGCTCCCCTTGCTGACGGGAAAGGCGTTGATGCGTGGCAGCATTATTGCAAGGTTTATCCCGAAAAGTATTTAGACGGTGACCCGGCAAACGGTGCTGAATTTTACCATAGATATCCTGAGGATATTAAGTTGATGAAAGAACTTGGCTTAAAATCCTTTCGATTCTCGATTGCCTGGTCAAGAATTTATCCAAACGACCCTGAAAACATCAACCAGGCAGGAATTGATTATTATCACAAACTCCTTGATGAATTGATTAAGAATGATATTGTGCCATTTTTTGACCTTTGGCACTGTGACCTTCCTATGTGGGTAATTAATAGAGGAGGCGTTTATAATCCGGAGTTCATTGATTGGTTTGTGACTTACGCCAAAACCTGCTTTACAGAGTTTGGTGAAAAAGTACCTTTCTGGTCAACAGTTAACGAGCCGCAGTGCAACGTTATGGCAGCCTACGCTTGGGGCAACAATCCTCCTTTTGAAAAGGATATCAGGAAATCCCTTCATGCAAGCCACAATATGATCATTGCGCACTTTAAAACTGTGAAACTCTATAGAGAAATGGGGTTCAAAGGTAAAATTGGTTTTGTAAACCACTTCCAGCTTGCTTACGGCGCATCGCTTGACGAGAAAGACCAGGATGCTGCTGAAAGAGATATGTCTTTCTATTCAAACTGGTATAGCGACCCGATATTCTTAGGTCATTATCCTGAAAATATTTTAGACTATCCGTACATTAAAGACAATATGCCAAAAGATTACCAAAAAGATTTGGATGAAAACTTTGTAAAATGCGACTTCGTCGGCATTAACTATTACGGTGCATATAAAATTAAATATGAAAAAAATGACAAGATGGACTATGAAATTGTACCGAGCAGCAATAAGGATGATTACGGCTTTACCATTAACACAGCCGGTATTTTTGATGTAGTGAAATATGTACACGATAAATACCCTGATGCTGAACTATTTATTTCTGAAAATGGTATCAGCAGAAAGAGGGTTGGGAATTACGAAGAAGAGCTTGAAGACGATTATCGTATTGCCTATTTGCGCGAACACCTTCGCGGCATATCAAGACTAATTGGTGAAGGCTATCCTGTTAAGGGCTATTACCACTGGTCAATTATGGACACAACGGAAGGTATGTGCGGTGGATATACTTTATCGTTCGGTCTGATCCAAGTCAGGTATGATCGGCCGGAAAAGACACGTACTCCTAAAAACAGTTTCTACTATTACAAGAAGGTAATAGAAAACTGCGCGGTTGAATAGGAGTCCCTGTAAAATATTGGGAGATGTGAGTATGGAATATAAAAGAAAGCCTGAATATAAAAAAATGAGATGCAGAGTTTTGAAACAAATCACCTGCCTCATCATGGTGATGGTTTTGACAACGATGAGTTTCACTGCCTGTGAATTTCGTCAGCAGGAAACACAGTTGATGAGCTTTGAGTTTACTCTTACCGATCAGGATGTGGCTGATACGCTTGCATGTGCGAAGCAGTTGGAAAAGTATATTGAAGGCGGAAAACACTTTAAAATCATATCTATGGCAGAACAATTACAGGAGAAACGGGATTATATTTTTCATCAGTATCTTGTGAGTGAGGTTAAGTACTATTCAGATCTTGAGGATGAAAATTATTATGAAAAATATGTTTTTGCTGAAGAAGCCCATATGACGGTGCGGGAGGAAAGCCTGCGTGTACTGAAAACTCTTTATCAATCTGATTTGAAGGCAAAAGAAAGGGTTTTTGCAGACTGGAGTGATGAGCAAATTAAAACCCTTGAGGTTTCAAACGAAGATGTCATTGCGCTGGAAAAAGAACAAAATGAACTGATGCGTGAATATCTTGCATTGGATGATCCTGAGTCGGAAGCCTGGTCTGCTGCAGTGGAAGACATCTATTTCAGGTTTGTGGATAGTGCGCAACAGATTGCTTCCTACTACGGTTACGACAATTATTATGATTATGCCGCAAGGGAAATCTATATGCGGGAATATGCCAAAGAGCAACGGGAAGCTTTTCGCAAGAATGTAAAGGAGCAGATATTGCCGTTTTACATTGAAATTGATTCACGTTACCAGGAAAAAAGAGATCAGCTCACGGAGGAGCAAGAAGCACAGTTATCTTCTCTGAGAAAGGATGTCTGTCTGAAAACAAATGAATATCTTGCCGGATATATTGACAGCTATCCCAAAGAGATGAGAACGATTATGGGTTATCTCTTCGACCGAGAGGCTATAGTGTACAGTGAATCGGAAAATGCATATGATGTGGCGTTGACCAATTTTTCTGATTATTGTGATCAACCCTATGTGTTCTTGGGAAATAATTGTCAAAATTTGCTTACACTTGTGCATGAGCTGGGACATTATGCAGCATTTTATCATTTTCGCGATTCAGAGCTGCCATATGATACCTGCGAGGTACATTCTCAAGGAAACGAGTGGCTTATTATGCAGTTTCTTGATGAAAAGATAGATCGAGGAGTTTATGAAGCGTTTTTACTATGGCGCTTGAGATATGGTCTGGATGTCATGATACTCAGCACGCTTGTGGACGAATATGAGGAGGCAGTCTATACCTGTGAGAAAATTACTGATTCGAAAGCGTTTAAAAGTATTATGTCAAGTGTTCTGGATGATTATGATGGAATCGAACATATTGAAACAAGAGATGAATTGTATATCTATGCACAGTATGTGACGATGGAAGCACCGGTATATTACTTAAGCTATGCAACAAGTGAGCTGGCAGCTATGTCATTTTATGCTGTTGCGGAAGAAAAAGGATATGAATATGCACAAAAAATTTATATGGATCTGTGCTTAAAAACTCCGACTGACCAGGTGTTTTTTGATACGCTCTTGCACGTGGGCTTGCCGAATCCGTTTGATCTTGATACGGTGACAATGATTAAAAAGGCATTTGAAGCGGTATTGGAAGAGGGTGCAGCACTTCCAGCAGCATAAAACAGTGGCAGGAGAGGTTAATCTCGCTGCCACTTATTACTGTCAATATATCATTGGTTTTCGGCAAAGATGTAGTCTATATACATCTGACCGTTCTCTATATCTGAGGCATTTATAACAAAACCAATTGCCAGGGTATCTTCGGAAGAAACGTAATTATTTTTAAATGCTTCAGAAGCATTATCCAGGAAAATGCCCACCGGAATGGGCTCTGCCATCTCTTCAGGCTTGGTAGGGTCAGGATAGGGTTGAGTAAAATCTTCCAGATTGTCTATGGCTTCTTGTTTGGCGTCCACTACTTTTTGGTCAACATAGTAGAAATAGGGGCTGTATTTTTCCACTTGCTCTGGTGTCAGCACGGTCCTCAAATCGGCAAAGAATTCATCCTGGTAAGCATAGTGGGTAAAGATTTCGTTGTCTGCGGCAAAAAGGTCAATTTCCCCGGCTGCAATGTAGGTGCTGATTTTTTGTATGCTTCCATAAGTGCCTTCGTCTACAAAATCAAAATTGATATGAAGAGAGGAATCAATCATTACATCATATTCTTCTGTGTCAATCCCTGCAATATTCATAAAATCTTGCTTGTAGGTGTCTGCGATTTCATCGTCTGCTGAATAGATATTTACCATCATGGTATACAGAGCAGTTTCTTTCCTGGTAAGAGCTGTATGTATGAAAGAAACGATCGTTGCAATGGCTGCGATCCCGATGATAAGGTGCCATTTATAATATAACCAGAAATACTCTGCTTTTTGCTTGGGGGTGCCGTGCTTCATAGCTTCTCGCTCTTCGCGAAATTCATCCATTACTGGCATAATTGATACCTGCCTTTCACTGTGCTTATTATTTGAAAATGAGATATTGTCAAATGATTTATTATCTACTATAATAATTGTTTTTAACAAAATTGTCAATGAAACAGATATTATCAGATTATAAAAAAAAGATAAAAATGAGGAAATGAGTTTAAATAGCTTGAAAGTTTTTGCGGGATGTTATATCATATAAGAAAGAACGTTTGCAACAAACGGGGAAAGGACAGGATAGAAGGATGAGTGAGACTTACGTAGAATGCCTCGTAAAGCAGAAGCAATCAGGTGTGAAGAAATTTTTAAAGGGACTTTTGATCGTGGTGGCAGTGATCATGTTTTTTGCAATGATGATCATTCCCTTCGCATTTATTTTTGCTTTGGCAGCAGGTGCAGGTGCATATGTGATGCATTTGTTTTCAGACTTGGAATATGAGTATTTGTACATGGACAGAGAGCTGGTGATCGATAAGATCATGGCAAAGACCAGAAGAAAGAGAGTGGGGACTTATACTCTGGACAGGATGGAGATTTTGGCACCTATCAAGTCTTACCATTTGGACAACTATAAGAATCGTACAGCCTCCAAGGTAAAGGATTACAGCATTGGAGAAGAGCTGAAGCCCGACAGACGTTTTGTGATGTTTTATGAAGGCGGAGAGAAGGTTTTGCTCAGTCCGTCGGAAGAAATGATCAAGGCTATGAGAAATGTATCTCCCAGAAAAATTTTTAATGATTAGGGTAAAATATTGTTGACATGATTCATTTATTTTGATACACTCAACTGCAAATCAAACAATCAGGAGGAAGAAAAATGGGACAGATTATTGGTGAAGGCATTACATTTGATGACGTGCTGTTAGTGCCTGCGTATTCTCAGGTAGTTCCCAATCAGGTGGATGTGACCACTTGGCTGACAAAGAAGATCAAATTAAATATTCCGGTGATGAGTGCCGGCATGGATACTGTAACAGAGCATCGCATGGCGATCGCTATGGCGAGACAGGGCGGTATCGGTATTATTCATAAAAATATGGCTATTGAAGCGCAGGCGGAAGAGGTGGACAAGGTAAAGCGTTCTGAGAACGGTGTTATCACAGATCCTTTTTCTCTGACTCCTGAACATACTTTGGCAGATGCAGATGCTCTGATGGGTAAATTCCGCATCTCAGGCGTGCCTATTACAGAAGGACGCAAGCTGGTTGGAATCATCACGAACCGTGATTTAAAGTTTGAGACAGACTTTACGAAGAAGATCAAAGAATCCATGACCAGCGAAGGCCTGATCACTGCTCCGGAAGGGACCACTCTCGAGGAAGCCAAGATGATTCTTGCCAAGGCCAGAAAAGAAAAGCTTCCTATTGTGGACAAAGACTTTAATTTAAAGGGTCTGATCACAATCAAAGATATTGAAAAAGCAGTAAAGTATCCCTTGGCTGCCAAGGATGCACAGGGAAGACTCCTTTGTGGAGCAGCTGTTGGTATTTCAGCCAATGTTCTGGACCGTGTGGCAGCTTTGGTGAATGCGAAAGTCGACGTGATTGTTCTTGACAGTGCCCATGGACACTCCCAGAACGTTATCACCTGTGTGAAGATGATTAAGGAGAATTATCCTGAGCTTCAGGTGATCGCAGGTAATGTGGCTACCGGAGAGGCAACCAGAGCCTTGATCGAGGCTGGCGTAGATGCAGTTAAGGTTGGTATCGGTCCGGGATCCATCTGTACCACACGTGTGGTTGCAGGTATCGGTGTGCCTCAGATCACTGCGATTATGGATTGTTATGAAGTGGCAAAGGAGTACGGTGTGCCTATTATCGCAGACGGCGGTATCAAATACTCCGGTGATGTGACGAAGGCAATTGCAGCCGGCGGCAGTGTCTGCATGATGGGCAGCATGTTTGCAGGTTGTGAAGAGAGCCCTGGGGATTATGAATTGTTCCAGGGAAGAAAATACAAGGTTTACCGTGGTATGGGCTCTATTGCGGCTATGGAGAACGGAAGTAAGGATCGTTATTTCCAGCAGAATGCCAAGAAGCTTGTTCCGGAAGGTGTGGAAGGACGTGTGGCTTACAAGGGCAGCGTAGAGGATACCGTATTCCAGCTGCTGGGCGGTCTTCGTTCCGGTATGGGTTACTGTGGTGCCAAGGATATTGAGACTCTGAAGGCTACCGGCAGATTTGTGAAGATTTCTGCTGCATCCTTAAAGGAGAGCCATCCTCATGATATCCATATCACCAAAGAAGCGCCCAACTACAGTGTAGATGATCACTAAAGATGGCGCCTTTTAGGGGATTTTAGAAAAAAGGGTTGTAATTAAGAACAAAAGATAGTAAAATAACAGCATAGAGTTGCACGACTGGCGGAAAGCAGGGGACTGCGGTGGGATTACCCACAGGGAGTGTGACAGGAAAAGAAAGCCGACCGCCTGGGCATAACACGTTAGACGCGTGCATGCTCAGGTGGTTTTTGTATTTTACAGAGCGTCGGAATGCAGGAGCTGCAAAAAGGCGCAGGAAGCTGCGTACGAGTTTATGAAAGAAGGAGAAGAAAGATGGAAATGTTATCATTGAAGCAGGAATTGGAAAATAATGCTTATCCGGGAAGAGGAATCGTGATTGGAAGATCAGCCAATGGGAAGTATGCAGTGACAGCATATTTTATTATGGGAAGAAGTTCCAACAGTCGTAATCGTATTTTTAGTGTAGAGGGAGAGGGAATTCGTACAGAGGCTTTTGATCCTTCTAAGCTGGAGGATCCCAGTCTGATCATTTATGCGCCTGTTCGTGTACTGGGTAAGGATACAATCGTAACCAACGGCGACCAGACAGATACTGTGTATGAAGGGTTGGAGAAGGGGCTTACCTTTGAGCAGTCCTTAAGGAGCAGGGAGTTTGAGCCGGACGGCCCCAACTATACACCGAGAATTTCCGGCGTGCTTCATGTGGAGGATGGACAGTTTGATTATGCAATGTCTATTTTAAAGAGCAATAACGGGGATCCTTCCTGCTGCAACAGATATACCTATACATATGATAAGCCGGTTGCCGGAGAAGGTCATTTTATTCATACATATATGCATGACGGCAATCCGTTGCCCAGTTTTGAGGGAGAGCCTAAGTGGGTAAGTATTCCGGATTGTATGGATGAGTTTACAGACTTATTGTGGAGTAGTCTGAATGAGGAAAATAAGGTTTCATTGTTTGTAAGGTATATAGATATTGAAACCGGCAAATGTGAAACCAAGATCGTAAATAAGAATCAGTAGAGGTGAGTTGATAGCAGCTTGGGGCAGAGCGAGCCTAAGTAAAAGGAGATGATGTAAATGATTAGAGAAGAATTTCAGGCAGGACAGTGGCAGTTCCCATTTGTAGTATATCATCCGGAGACTATGAGTGAAAATCTGCCGATGATCATTCAACTTCATGGTGCAGGTGAAAGAGGCAATGGACAGGAAGAGCTTGAAAGAGTAGATGTTCACGGATTTTCCAAGATGCTGCAGCAAGGCGGCGAATACCCATGCGTTTTCGTGATGCCACAGTGCAGTCCGGAGAGCTTCTGGGCAGCAGAAGTGCCGAATATTTATGGCTTTATACAAGCTGTGAAAAGGTATTATCAGGCGGATGAGAAGAGAATCTATCTGACCGGCTTAAGTATGGGCGGCTTCGGAACATGGTATACAGCGCTGCGATATCCGCAGCTGTTCGCAGCTATCGCACCTGTTTGTGGCGGTGGGATGGTGTGGAATGTAGCTGTCTTGGATATGCCTATCTGGGCGTTTCACGGTACGGAGGATGAGACAGTATACCCGTCAGAAACCATCAATATGATTCATAAGATCAGAACGATCGGAGTGAATAAGCAGGAAGTGAAGATGACGCTTTTGGATAAGGTGGCACACAACGCTTGGGATTATGCTTACCAACAGGAACTTTATGACTGGCTGCTGTCGAAGAGCAAATAACGTATCAAATATTTACAATTGAGAAAGGAATAAAGAGATGAATGAAATGCAATTAAAATATGGATGTAACCCGAATCAGAAGCCTTCCAGAATCTATATGGAGGATGGGAGCGAGTTGCCTGTAACTGTGCTGAACGGTAAGCCCGGATACATTAATTTCCTGGATGCTTTCAATGGCTGGCAGCTTGTGAAAGAGTTAAAGGAGGCTACCGGTCTTCCGGCTGCAACCTCTTTTAAACATGTATCTCCTGCCGGTGCGGCAGTGGGTCTTCCCTTAGATGAGACATTGGCTAAGATTTACTGGGTAGAGGATCTGGGTGAACTGTCTCCTTTGGCTTGCGCTTATGCAAGGGCTAGAGGCGCTGACAGAATGTCCTCCTTTGGAGATTTCATTGCACTGTCTGATGTGTGTGATGCAGATACAGCCAAATTGATCAAGCGCGAGGTGTCTGACGGTGTGATTGCACCCGGTTACACAGAGGAAGCATTAGAGATGCTGAAGGCAAAGAAAAAGGGTGGATATAATGTGATCCAGATCGATCCTTCCTATGTGCCTGCTCCCATCGAGAGAAAGCAGGTGTATGGTATCACCTTTGAGCAGGGAAGAAATGAACTGGATATCAACGGAGACCTTTTGTCCAACATTGTGACAGAGAATAAAGAGATTCCCAAGGAAGCTTTGATCGACATGAAGATTTCCTTGATCACCTTAAAATATACCCAGTCCAATTCCGTATGTTACGTAAAGGGCGGACAGGCCATCGGTATCGGAGCGGGCCAGCAGTCTCGTATTCACTGTACCAGACTGGCAGGACAGAAGGCAGACAACTGGTATCTGCGTCAGGCTCCTCAGGTGCTGAATCTGCAGTTCCTTGACAGCATCGGCCGCGCTGACAGAGACAATGCCATTGATCTTTATATCGGAGACGAGTACATGGATGTATTGGCTGAGGGTGCTTGGCAGAGAACCTTCAAAGTAAAACCTCCTGTATTTACGGCAGAAGAGAAACGCGCATGGCTGGATAACATGCAGGATGTGACCCTGGGTTCTGACGCTTTCTTCCCCTTCTTTGACAATATTGAGAGAGCAAGAAAGAGCGGTGTAAAATATATCGCCCAGCCCGGTGGTTCCGTGAGAGACGATGCTGTGATCGATTGCTGCAACAAGTACAACATGGTAATGGCTTTTACTGGGATCAGATTGTTCCACCACTAATCCTACCGGCTCCGCCGTCATCCTACCGGCTCCCGCCGTTATTTCTCCCGGGATGAGACTGTAGCTTAGGGTATCCGATTTTTGGCGGTTGCAAGGTTGTAAGAGTTGCTAAGAGCCGGCAGCTGACAGAAATGAAAGTTAAGGGCAAAGCCCGCAATCACAAAACTCGTCGCGCTTTGCGCTCCTC
>JAZSFW010000293.1:0-20057 GCA_045532445.1 Acetatifactor sp.
GATGAAATTGCTGAAGAATCTGAAGGATACGGTAGGAGTGTACCGTAAGCTTGAGACCCAGTATGATGACATCCTGATGCTCATTGAGATGGGATACGAGGAGAATGATGAGGAGCTGGTAAGCGAGATCCGCAGTGAACTAGATGAGTTTATCAGTGAGCTGGAAGAGCTTCGTATCAGTACCCTTTTAGCAGGTGAATATGATAAGAACAACGCGATCCTGAAGCTGAATGCAGGAGCCGGAGGAACGGGGAGCTGTGACTGGTGCGGCATGCTGTATCGCATGTATACCCGCTGGGCAGAGCGCAAGGGCTTTGAACTGGAAGTATTGGACTATCTGGATGGTGATGAAGCCGGCATTAAGTCCGTTACGTTTCAGGTGAATGGCGTGAATGCCTATGGTTACCTGAAATCAGAGAAGGGTGTGCATCGACTGGTGCGTATTTCTCCTTTCAATGCCCAGGGCAAACGCCAGACCTCGTTCGTGTCACTGGATGTGATGCCGGAGATCGAGGAAGACCTGGATGTGGAGATTGATGAGAAAGACCTGCGCATAGATACCTACCGAAGCAGTGGTGCAGGTGGTCAGCATATTAACAAGACCTCCTCTGCCATTCGTATTACCCATATCCCAACCGGTACCGTAGTGCAGTGCCAGAATGAGCGCAGCCAGTTTCAGAATAAGGACAAGGCCATGCAGATGCTGAAAGCAAAGCTGTTTTTGTTAAAGCAGGAGGCAAATGTGGAGAAATTATCTGATATCCGTGGAGAAGTGAAGGATATCGGCTGGGGCAACCAGATCCGTTCTTATGTACTGCAGCCCTATACGATGGTCAAGGATCATCGGACGGAAGTGGAAAGCGGTAACGTGGATGCAGTGTTAGACGGTTCCCTGGATCTGTTTATCAATGGATATTTAAAGTGGATGCAGGTGAAGCGTTAACAGTAAGGAGAGTAGGGTCATGTCTTTTGATAAAGTAAAGAAGTATTTTGAAAGCGTTGGAATGGGAGGAAAGGTGCTTGAACTGGCCCAGTCCAGTGCTACCGTTGAGGAGGCAGCTTTGGCTGTGGGAACTGAGGCAAAGCAGATTGCCAAAACGCTGTCATTCCTTCAGGGTGAGAAAGCGGTCTTGATTGTCACTGCCGGCGATGCCCGAATTGATAATAAAAAGTATAAGGAATTGTTCCATGAAAAAGCCAAGATGATCCCTTGGGATCAGGTAGAGTCCTGTGTTGGACATGTTCCGGGTGGGGTGTGTCCCTTTGAGATTAAGCCGGATGTAACCGTATATCTGGATGTGTCTATGAAGCGCTTTGATATTGTATATCCTGCCGCAGGCAGTGATCACAGTGCAGTGAAAATGACGCTGGATGAGCTGGAAACACATTCTGGGTCGGTTGGCTGGATTGATGTGTGCAAGGACTGGCAAGACAATGAAAGGGTTTGATTGACAAGTGAAAACGGATGTGAGGTAATCCATGTAAAGGGGCTCACATCCGTTTTATTATTATTTCTGCCAGAACGCTATTATGATTCCTGAGGATTCATCAGATCAAGATAGAAAAGGGTATAAGACATATTTTTGTAGGGGCTCAGCCACAGGTATCCCACTCCACAGGTAAAGCTTGCAGCCAGATCCAGTGGAAGAAAGCTCAGTTGCAATACGAACAGCCTCTTCTTGTGCCCTCTCATTAACTGCCAGCTCTTGCGAAGTGCCGCTATCCCGGATAGAGTCGGATAGTCCAAAAGCAAGCGAAAACTCTGCGCCCATGCCAGCACAAAGGTAAGGGACACAAGCTGACCAACAAGCTGGCAGACATAGGAAAGGATCATCCACTGATCCGATGGATTTGCCAGATAAAAATAGTCGCATGCATATCCTGGAAGGGAGAAAAAGAACTGTACCAAGGCCATGACCAGTGATATGGTTAAGTAATGGATCGGCTTTTCGCGAAAACCATGGAACAGATCCTTGATGGAATAAGTTTGGGAACAAGCTATGTTCAGGTAAAATAAGGCGATGCCGGCACCTAGCATATTCAGAAAAATGCCTGTCACAAAAGAGATGATCCGGCTGATCAAAAGCCCGTAAGGCGTATATTCAGCAAGGAAAATGCTGAGTAAAAGATTCTCGTTTTCAGGAGAATAGCACAGAGCAATGGCGTTGATCACATAATTCGCGATCAAAAACAGACCGTAGATCATTGTCAGTAACACTGCTTCAGAATAATTGCCGGTCAGTTTGTCTTTGGCTGCATTTTTTAATTGCCATACTTTTTGATATTGTTTCATTTTACGTCCTCATTTCGTATCTTATTTCCTATTTCAACGGGCATATTTCCTTATTGGAGCTGCCCATAAAACTCCTGTAGGTATTGCTGATAGGCGGAAAACTGTGTGCCGTCCATCTGCATAGTAAAAATTTGAATCAGCATGATGATGGCGGAGATGATACCAAAGCAGGAAGAGAGAATGCCGTAAAAGACCAAGTGATGGCTCGGTCTTTTCTTGCGATAAGCCAGGGAAGCAAACAAAAGACTGAAGGCGCCCAGAATCAAAGGCGCGATAACCACACAGGTCAATGTCATTGACAGTAGGCCGCACACCATGGAAGCGACAGCAAAATGCTCTGTTCTGTAAGGATTGTGCGTGGGTTGATTGTAATAGGGATTGCGTGTGGAATCTTCCTTGCGCGGACATCGGGCATCCCAATCCGTATATCTTTGATCATCCATATAGATACCTCGCTTTCCAACAATACTTTGTTTTTATCATAACATTTTTTCCCAATATAATCAAACCTATAACATGAAAAAAGTGTGAAATTTTTCTTGAAAAGACCCCGATAGATACCTTATAATAGTAAAAGCGCAATGGATTTTGCAGGCTTGTCGGGGAAAAGGAAGCGGACAGGCTGGAAAGGAAACAAAATGGATATTGTACTGAAATTAAAAGAAGAATTACAGGTGGAGAAATGGCAGGTGGAGGCAGCAATCAAGCTGATTGATGAGGGCAATACCATCCCCTTTATCTCCAGATATCGTAAGGAGGTTACCGGCTCGTTGAACGATGAACAGCTGCGTGATCTGCATGAACGTTTGACATATCTGCGCAACCTGGAAGAAAAGAAGGCACAGGTGATCGCCAGCATAGAGGAGCAGGGGAAACTGACGGAAGAATTAAGAGAGAAGATTCTGGCGGCAGAGACTCAGGTGGTGGTAGAAGATATCTATAGACCCTATCGCCCCAAGCGTAAGACCCGCGCTTCGGTAGCGAGGGAAAAAGGCTTGGAAGGGTTGGCAGAAACAATCCTGGCACAGGAGATTACTACGTCCTTGGAGACAGAGGCAGAGAAGTACTTATCGGAAGAGAAGGGTGTTGCAAGTGTGGCAGAAGCATTGCAGGGGGCCAAAGATATCCTTGCAGAGAGCATTTCGGATGATGCAGATCATCGTCTGTTTATCCGCAATCTCACAGCAGAGGAAGGGATCATCTCAAGCGAAGCCAAGGATGAAAAAGCCCAGTCCGTTTATGAGATGTATTATCATTATGAGGAACCGGTGAAAAAGGTTGCAGGTCATCGGGTGCTTGCGCTAAACCGCGGTGAGGCAGAGAAGGTTCTGACAGTGAAAGTAAACGCACCGCAGGAGCACATTCTGCAGTACCTGGCAAAAAAAGTGATTGTCAGTGACAATCCAGTTACCACACCGGTGTTGCAGGAAGTGATCGCAGACAGTTATGAGCGCTTGATCGCCCCTGCCATAGAACGTGAGATCCGCAATGAGATGACTGAGAAAGCTGAGGATGGAGCGATTCAGGTGTTTGGTAAGAATTTAGAGCAGCTTTTACTGCAGCCGCCCATTGCCGGCAAGGTAGTGCTTGGCTGGGATCCTGCATTCCGCACAGGATGTAAACTCGCTGTTGTAGATCCCACCGGAAAGGTGCTGGATACCAAGGTGATCTACCCTACAGCCCCACAGAACAAAGTAGAAGAGTCCAAGGCAGAATTAAAGAAGCTGATCAAAAAGTACCATGTAGATTTGATTTCTGTAGGCAATGGTACAGCCTCCAGAGAGTCGGAGCAGGTCATCGTGGAGCTGCTTAAGGAGCTGGACAGACCGCTGCAGTATGTGATCGTCAATGAGGCCGGTGCCTCTGTTTATTCTGCCAGTAAGCTGGCTACGGAAGAATTTCCGCAATTTGACGTAGGACAGAGAAGTGCTGCTTCTATTGCCCGCAGACTCCAGGATCCCCTGGCTGAGTTGGTTAAGATCGACCCTAAGTCCATCGGTGTGGGACAGTACCAGCATGATATGAATCAGAAAAAGCTTAGTGAAGCTTTGAATGGTGTGGTTGAGGGCAGTGTAAATAAGGTGGGAGTAGACTTAAATACGGCATCGGCTTCTTTGCTGGAGTATATTTCCGGTATCAACAAGACCATTGCCAAAAACATTGTAGACTACCGTGAGGCCAATGGCAGATTTTCAAACCGTAAACAGCTTCTCAAGGTGGCTAAGCTGGGACCGAAAGCTTATGAGCAATGTGCAGGTTTCATGCGGATTTTGGACGGTGATAATCCTCTTGATGCCACCAGTGTACATCCGGAATCTTATGAGGCTGCCATGAAGCTTTTGGATAAGCTGGGACTCACTATAGAGGATATTAAGGAAGGTTGGAAGAAGGGTCATACTTCTTCGAAGAACACAAATGTCCGAAAGCAGAAGTCCATTCAGGTGCGTAATACAAACAGCGCTATGGGGAAAGCCTTGGCAGCAGCCATGGGAGGTTTTGTGCCGGAAGAAAAAAATACAGGAGGTCTGGAAGACCGGATCCGGGATAAAAAGAAGCTTGCTGCAGAGCTTGGCATCGGGGAGATCACTCTGGCAGATATTTTAAAGGAGCTGGAAAAGCCGGCAAGAGATCCGAGGGATGATATGCCCAAGCCAATCCTTCGCAGTGATGTTCTGGAAATGAAGGATTTAAAGCCGGGTATGATCTTAAAGGGTACAGTGCGCAATGTCATTGACTTTGGAGTGTTTGTGGACATCGGCGTCCATCAGGACGGATTGGTGCACATTTCTCAGATTACCGATCGTTATATCAAGCACCCGCTGGAAGCTGTGAGCGTGGGAGATATCGTTGAAGTGAAAGTCCTTGAAGTGGATGTGGCCAAGAAGAGGATAGGGCTTACGATGAAGTCTTTAGGCAATTGACAAGCAAGGGGAAATTCCTTATAATATTGGTAAAGGATGTTGATTTTTTAGGGGAAGAATGGAGGATTTTATGTATTTAGATGATTATAAGCGCTGGTGTGAAGCTGGGCTGGAAGATGCTGATTTAACCAAAGAACTGGCAGAGATTGACGGCAATGAGGAAGAGATAAAGGATCGTTTCGCAGTTTCCCTGCAGTTTGGTACGGCAGGGTTACGCGGCGTGCTGGGTGCAGGATCCAATCGTATGAATATTTATGTGGTGCGTCAGGCCACTCAGGGTCTGGCAAACTGGGTAAAGACCCAGGGAGGCAATCAGCTGGTTGCCATCAGCTATGACAGCCGCATCAAGAGTGATGTGTTTGCTAAGACTGCAGCCTGTGTTCTGGCTGCCAACGGTATTAAGGTGCGTATTTATGATGCGCTGATGCCGGTTCCGGCACTTAGCTTTGCCACTCGTTACTATGGAGCCAATGCAGGCATCATGGTTACGGCTTCTCACAACCCGGCCAAATACAATGGTTACAAGGCCTATGGTCCCGATGGCTGCCAGATGACGGATGAGGCGGCTGATATCGTTTATGCCCAGATTCAGAAGACAGATATTTTGACCGGTGCCCAAATCATGAGCTTTGAGGAAGGCATGGCTGCCGGTCTGATCGCTTATGTGGGAGAGGATTGTAAAGAGGCATTATATGCTGCCATAGAGGAGCGCAGTGTTCGTCCCGGTCTTTGTAAGAGTGCTGGGCTGAAATTAGTCTATTCTCCCTTGAATGGTTCCGGTCTAGTGCCGGTTACCCGTATTTTAAAGGATATCGGTATCGACGATATTACGATCGTGCCCGAACAGCAGTATCCTGATGGAAATTTCCCTACCTGCCCTTATCCCAATCCGGAGATATTTGAAGCGCTTCGTTTGGGACTGGAGCTGGCGAAGGAGTCAGGTGCTGATCTGATGTTGGCTACTGACCCGGATGCTGACCGTGTGGGAATTGCCATCAAGTGTCCGGATGGCTCTTATGAGCTGGTGACCGGCAATGAGGTAGGCGTACTTTTGTTAGACTATATCTGTGCAGGGCGTATAGAAAACGGTACCATGCCTGCAAATCCTGTGGCCGTAAAATCTATTGTATCCACTCCTTTAGCGGATGCGGTAGCTTCGCATTACGGTGTGGAGATGAGAAATGTCCTGACTGGTTTTAAGTGGATAGGTGATCAGATCGCAGGTCTGGAGGCAGCAGGTGAAGTAGAGCGCTTTATCTTTGGATTTGAGGAGAGCTATGGTTATCTGGCCGGCTCCTATGTGCGTGATAAGGATGCAGTCATTGGATCTATGCTGATCTGTGAGATGGCAGCTTATTACCGCAGTATCGGTTCTTCCATCAAGCAGCGTCTGGAAGAGATTTATGGTATGTATGGCCGTTACCTGAACAAGGTTGACAGCTTTGAATTCCCCGGTCTGTCCGGCATGGACAAAATGGCCGGCATCATGGAAGGGTTACGAAATAATCCGCCTAAGGAGATCGCCGGTTATGCAGTGGTAAAGGTGACGGATTACAAGAAGCCGGAAGAAACCGGGCTTCCTGCTGCGAATGTGCTGATCTATGCATTGGAAGGCGGTGCGTCAGTTGTGGTTCGCCCTTCCGGAACGGAGCCGAAGATCAAGACTTATTTTACAACCCTTGGCAAGGATCTGGCTGAGGCGGAGGCGCAGAAGAGTCAGCTGGCTGAGGCTTTAAAGCCTATTTTAGGATAAAATTACAGACCGGAAGAGTCTGTCAAATAAAATACACAAACAAGGAGGCCCATATGAGTAAGGGAAAAGGTTTTATCAGTGAATTTAAGAAGTTTATTATGAGAGGCAATGTCATGGATATGGCTGTCGGTGTGATTATAGGTGGTGCATTTACTGCCATTGTTACCAGCCTGAACAAGGATATTTTGACCCCTCTTTTGGGAATTTTCGGCGGTACGGATTTCAGTAATCTGTTCGTGGTTCTGGGTAGTGGTGAAGAAGCTCCCGTGCTTGCTTATGGTAATTTTATCACAGCAGTGATCAATTTCCTGATTACAGCATTTGTGATCTTCTGTCTTGTTAAGGCCATTAATGCGATTAATACAAGATTTTCCAAGAAAGAAGAGGCACCTGCACCGGCAGCGCCTACTACCAAGAAATGTCCTTATTGTAAGAGCACCATTGATATTGAAGCAGTGAAGTGTCCTCACTGTACTTCTGACATTGCAGAATGAGTGCTGTGAAACCGGATGAGGCAAAACTGTGCGAGCATCTGAAGGCGTTGGGAGTGGAGACCTCTGACCTTAATGCATTCAATTCCTTTTTGGAAGGATATGATTTTTTAAAACTGGGTCAGAACATCAACCGCGGGAATTGGAACAGTGCCATGATGATTTTGCAGCGCATGGATGCTGCAGTGAAAAGCTTGGGGATACGCACTATGGTGCAACCGTTAAAAGGTGTGCGCATGGCGGTCCTTGCTCACAATGAGCAGCAAGCCAAGCAGGCTCTTTCCATACTTGTGGGAAAGCGTGTTGCACTCATAAATGCGTTGCACTCATAAAGGTGTTGCATTCATAATGTGCATAAAAGAATGATAATAAAAAGGAACGGATCCTGAAAGGCATTGGAACTACCGGTGCTTTTCAGGAATTCTTTTTGGAGATAATATTATGAGATATGTAAAGCCTCACTATTATGATGAATTTTGCTGTATTGCAGACAAATGTCCTGATACTTGCTGC
Organism: Acetatifactor sp.; assembly: GCA_045532445.1. Lineage (GTDB taxonomy): Bacteria > Bacillota > Clostridia > Lachnospirales > Lachnospiraceae > Acetatifactor. Next base: position 7,972 of record JAZSFW010000293.1, read on the forward strand.
GAAGGCTGGCAGATTGTTATTGATGAAGAATCGTTGGATAAGTACCGCCGTGTTTCAGGTCCTTTTGGCAATCGTCTTTACGCTTCCATTGACTGGAGAGAAGGCGTTTTTCGGCAAAAAAGGGGAAGGTGCAGTTTCCTGAATGACCAAAACTTATGTGATCTGTATAAGGAATTGGGTGAACAGGCTCTGTGCAGAACCTGTACCATGTATCCCAGGCATGTAGAGGAGTTTGAGGGATTAAGAGAACTGTCCTTGTCCTTGTCCTGCCCAGTGGCGGCGAAGATGATCTTGTGCTGCAAGGAGCCTCTCGTGCTTTTGGAGGAAGAGACTGAGGAAGAAGAGGAACTTGCAGAAGAATTTGAAGATTTTGACACGCTTCTGTTCACCCAGCTTGAGGATGCCAGGGCAATCTTGTTTGCAATCATGCAGGACCGCTCTGTGCCAGTGGAAAAAAGAATGCAGCACGTCGGTGAACTGGTCAAGAAAATGCAGCAATGCATTGATGAGGAAAGATATTACGATGTAGATGAAGTGATTCAAGAATATAAGAAGCTTTTGCACATGGAAGCTCAAAAGCAGAGTGAAGAAGCTACATGTAAAAATATCGGAGAAGAGGGAGCAACTGGGGCAGAAACACGCTTTGAAAAAATGTGCAGAGAGTTTCGGATTTTTGATAAGCTGGAGCGTTTGCAGGATGAATGGTCCGACATCCTTGAAAGTGCCTGGAACACCTTGTATGCGCAAGGAGAAGAGAATTACCAAAGAATATGCAAAGAATTTGACCATTGCTTCGGATGTGACAGCAAACAGAAAGAGGAGTGGTCACTGTTTACAGAAAATCTGATGCTTTTCTTTGTCTATACCTATTTCTGCGGGGCAGTCTATGACGACTGGATCTACAGTAAAATTGCACTTGCAGAATTTTCAGTGCGCTGGATTCAGGAGCTGATCATGGCAGCCTGGGCATCCAAAACCAGACACCTGGCTGGAAGTGAGAGTGGCAGCGGCGCGACTACTGACTGCGGGGATAGCCTTTTTGACTGGCAAATATGCATAGAGACTGCATACCGCTATGCCCGTGAAATCGAACACTCAGACGACAATTTGAATGCTTTAGAAGCTCAGTTTTAATGTAGAAATTGAAACGATCTGATCATATTTCAACCGTAAAAACCAACTCAATGAAATTGATTCTCTCCCTTTTTTTCTTGCCATTACAAATTAGAGGTGGTAGAATATATTCAACCAGAGTAAAATAGTAACACACATAGAATTATTGCCATTCACAACTTGCTGTAAAACCAGCTTCAGGGGATGATACCGTCCATCCCCTGAAGTGGGGCTTTTCTACAAGCTGTGAATCGCACCTATTAGGAAAGCGGAGGCCATATGAAGCTTGCACAAATTTTGGAAGATTTAAAATATGAGGTATTACAAGGAACAACAGACTGTGAAATCACTGCAGTAGTTTATGATTCCCGCAAGGTCACAGAAGGCTGCCTTTTCGTTTGCGTCAAAGGAGTCAACTTTGATGGCCACCAGTTTGCTGCTCAGGTTGTAAACGAGGGAGCCAAAGTGCTTTTGGTGTCGGAAGCTCCGGAAGGTATCCAGGACAAGGACGTTACCGTCATCAAAGTGCCTGATACCAGATATGCCATGGCCTTTCTCAGTGCCGCCTGGTTTGAACATCCGGCTAAGAAGCTGAAAGTGATCGGTGTCACCGGAACTAAGGGGAAGACCACAACCACATACCTTGTAAAGTCTATTTTGGAGAATGCCGGACATAAGGTTGGCTTGGTAGGCACTATAGAGGTGATCATCGGTAAGGAGCATATTCACGCAGTCAATACGACACCGGAGTCATATCTGTTGCAGGAATATTTTGCCAGAATGGTGAAGGCAGGCTTGGACACTGTGGTCATGGAAGTGTCTTCCCAGGCTTTGATGATGCACAGAACCCAGGGCTTTATTTTCGACTACGGTATTTTTACGAATCTGGAGCCGGACCATATCGGACCTAACGAGCATGCCTCTTTTGAAGAATATGCTGCCTGCAAGGGCCTTTTGTTTCAGCAGTGTAAGGTGGGGATCGTCAACTGTGATGATGCCCATTATCGTCAGGTGATAGAAGGCCACACCTGCAAAATAGAGACCTTTGGCATGTCCGGGCAGGCAGATCTTTCAGCCAGGGATCTGAAGCTGGTGGATAAGCCAGGTGAATTGGGTGTGGAATTTGATGTAAATGGTTTGATGAATTTTCATGTGGAAGTGCCGACACCGGGACGCTTTAGTGTGTACAATGCTTTGACAGCCATTGCCATCTGCCGTCATTTTCAGGTGAGCGAGGAAGCCATCTGCAAGGCTTTGTTAAGTGCCCATGTAAAGGGGCGGATCGAAATGGTGAAGGTTTCGGATTATTTTACCTTGTTGATCGATTATGCGCACAATGCTATGGCTTTGGAAAGCTTGTTGAGCACATTGAAGGAATATAAACCGGGGCGTCTGGTATGTCTCTTTGGCTGCGGCGGCAACAGGTCCAAGCTGCGCCGTTATGAGATGGGAGAAGTCAGCGGAAAGTTGGCTGATCTGACCATCATCACTTCTGACAATCCCAGGTTCGAAGAGCCCCAGGCGATCATAGATGATATTAAGGTTGGAATCGGAAAAACAGATGGCAAATACGTAGAGATCTGCGACCGCAAGGAAGCCATCCGCTATGCCATCGAAAACGGGCAGCCGGGTGATATTATTGTTTTGGCAGGCAAGGGACATGAAGATTATCAGGAGATCAAGGGGGTAAAATATCCCATGGATGAAAGAGACCTGATTCGGGAAGTGCTGGAGGGAAGGTAAGATTATATTGTATGCAGATATTATTGTAGACATATCTCATGAAAAGCTTGACAGACCCTTTCAGTATCTGGTGCCTCCAAGACTTGTGGAAACGATCGAGGAAGGCATGTGTGTGCTGATTCCTTTTGGAAAAGGCAATAAGCTGATCAAGGGATATGTGATCAAGCTTACAGAGCAGTGTAAATTTGATCCTTTGAAGATAAAAGAAATTCATAGTATTGATCAGGACAGTATGGGAGTAGAAGGCCGCTTGATCCGGCTGGCAGCCTGGATACGCAAGAATTATGGTTCCACCATGATCCAGGCTTTAAAGACAGTGCTGCCGGCCAGAAAGACAGTAAAACAGCTGGAACATCGCTTTATCCAGCGCATTGCATCCAGAGAGATGATCATTGCTGCACTGGGAGAAGCCAAGCGAAAGAAACAGGTTGCCAGAGAGCGGCTTTTGTGTGAGCTGCTGGAAAACGAAAGAATTCCCTATGAGTGGGTGACAGGAAAGCTCGGTGTGGCAGCTGCGAGTATTAACAGTCTGGTGCAGGCCGGGCTGATCCTTGTGGAGTCCAACAGCTTGTATCGTAATCCGGTAAAAATGCAGGCACAGCAGGCAAGGCGCGTGGTGCTCAGTGATGGGCAGCAAAGAATTATAAATGAGGTCCTTCATGACTATGATCAGGGGAATCGAGGGACTTATTTGATCCACGGGATTACCGGAAGCGGTAAAACGGAAGTATATATGGAGCTGGTGGAGCAGATGATCTTACGGGGCAAACAAGCCATTGTGCTGATCCCGGAGATAGCGCTGACTTACCAGACACTCCTTCGGTTTTACAGACGATTCGGGGACAGGGTGAGTGTGATGAATTCCACCCTTTCGCCCGGAGAAAAGTTTGACCAGTGTGAGCGGGCCAAAAACGGAGAGATTGATGTGATCATAGGTCCCAGGTCTGCCTTGTTTACCCCCTTTCCTGATATTGGCATAATCATTATAGATGAGGAGCAGGAGGCCAGTTATAAAAGTGAGAGTATGCCCAAATACCATGCAAGGGAGACTGCCCAGCAGATTGCCAACATGCATGGTGCCAGTCTGGTTCTGGGTTCTGCCACGCCTTCCCTGGAAGCTTATTACAGGGCAAGCGAAGGAGAGTATAAGCTTTGTACCTTAAAAGAGAGGCTGACAGGGGGGACGCTTGCCACGGTGCATACTGTCGATCTTAGGGAGGAGCTAAAAGCCGGGAACCGATCAATTTTCAGCGAGAAGCTTAAGGAACTTCTGGCAGACAGGCTTGCCAGAGGAGAGCAGAGTATGCTGTTTCTCAACCGAAGAGGATATGCAGGGTTTGTCTCTTGTCGTTCCTGTGGACATGTCATGAAATGTCCTCACTGTGAGGTGTCTTTGTCGGAACACAAGGATGGGCGGCTGGTATGCCATTACTGTGGTTATGCGCAGCCGAAAGTAAGCTTATGCCCAAAATGCGGATCCAAGTATATTCTGGGCTTTCGAGCCGGAACTCAGCAGATTGAAGATAAGCTAAAGGAGATGTTCCCTCAGGCAAGAGTCCTTCGTATGGATGCGGACACCACCAAAAATAAGGGCAATTATGAAAAAATACTTTCTTCCTTCGCCAATGGAGAGGCTGATATTCTGATCGGCACCCAGATGATTGTGAAAGGACATGATTTTCCCAATGTGACGCTTGTAGGGGTTTTGGCGGCAGATCTTTCACTGGCGGTAGGGGATTACCGGGCCGGAGAAAGAACTTTTCAGCTGCTTACCCAGGCTGCGGGCCGTGCAGGCCGGGGAGAGAGGCCCGGTGAGGTGGTCATTCAAACCTATCAGCCGGAGCATTATGCCATCGTTCATGCAGCCAGACAGGATTATGAAGGATTTTATCTGGAGGAAATATTGTACAGAGAGATGCTGGGATATCCGCCTGTAGCTCACATGCTTGCAGTGCAGGTTTTCGGTCCACAGGAGGAAAGTACCAAAGAATTGGCGAAGTTTCTTGCTCTTCATGCCCGTTCTTTTATTGATGAGAGTGAGCCGGTAGGCAAAAAAATGATGATTTTGGGACCTGCTCCGGCATCTATAGAAAGAATTAATGATATTTTTAGATTTGTCATCTATGTAAAATATGAAAAATATGGTAAACTGATAGAAGTGAAGGATGCTTTGGAAGAAGTGCTGAAGGATTATCAGGGAAAAGAAAGTGTGCAGTTTGACTTTGACCCTATGAAAGGATAGAAAGGCAGGAAGAGAAAATGGCAATTCGTAAGATACGTGAAATTGGAGATGTGGTTTTAAATAAGAAGTGTAAAGAAGTGACGGAAATGACACCCCGGATCAGAGAGCTGATCGAGGATATGTTGGATACCATGTATGAGGCAAATGGTGTGGGTTTGGCTGCTCCTCAGGTAGGTATCCTTAAAAGGATCGTGGTCATTGATGTCACCGGTGAGGACCCTTACGTTCTGATCAACCCCAGGATCGTAGAGAGCAGCGGTGAACAGACCGGTCAGGAAGGGTGCTTGAGTGTACCCGGCAAATCCGGCACTGTGACAAGACCCAATTATGTAAAAGCGGTAGCGCTTGACATAAACATGCAGCCTATGGAATTGGAAGGTACGGAGCTTTTGGCAAGAGCAATCTGCCATGAACTGGATCACCTGGACGGACACCTTTATGTGGAGAAGGTGGAAGGCGAGCTGATGGATGTGGTCTATGATGAAGATGGGGATGAGGTAGAATAAGAATGAAGATCGTTTTTATGGGAACCCCGGATTTTGCAGTTGGGGCATTGAAGGCGCTGATTGAAGCCGGGCATGAGATCACGGCGGTGGTGACTCAGCCGGATAAGCCGAAAGGAAGAAGTGGGCAGTTGGTATACACTCCGGTGAAGGAATGTGCTTTGCAACATAATATTCCGGTATTTCAGCCAAAGAAGATCAAGACACAGGAGGCAATAGAGGAGCTAAAAAAATATTCTGCAGATATTTATGTTGTTGCTGCATTTGGACAGATCCTGTCTCAGGAAATTCTGGATATGCCGCCATATGGTTGTTTAAACATTCATGCTTCTTTGCTTCCGAAATATCGTGGTGCTTCACCGATTCAGAATGTAATCTTAAATGGGGAAGAAAAGACTGGTATCACGATCATGCAGATGAATGCAGGTTTAGATACCGGAGATATGTTATACAAAAAAGAATTAGACATTGACAGGAAGGATACCTTCGAGACCTTGCATGATAAGCTGATGGTTTTGGGAGGCGAGGCCATTGTAGAGGCATTGCCTTTGCTGGAGGAAGGAAGTCTGATTCCTGAACCTCAGGATGAAAGTCTTAGCTGCTATGCACCGCTTATCATGAAGGAGATGGGGCGCATTGATTTTACAAAGAGCGCGTATGATATTGAACTTCAGGTGCGCGGCATGAATCCCTGGCCCAGTGCCTTTACGACTTATCATGGGAAACAATTGAAGATCTGGGAGGCTGTGGCAGAAGAACCAGACAGCCTGGTGTGTGATTGTGATGCACAGGACGGTTTCCGGGATGGCGCAGATAACTGCTGTGATGATTGCGGTGAAATTTTGCAGGTTTCAAAAGATTCTGTGGTAATCAGCACCGGAAAGGGCATACTTAAAGTATATAGTATGCAGTTGGAAGGCAAGAAACGGATGAGCACCCATGATTTCCTCTTAGGTGTAAGAATGCAGCCGGGAGAGAAGCTGGGAGAATAGATATCCGCACAGTATGCTTTGGAGGTGAAAGAATGTTATTTTTTCCAGGTTTTTACGGATATGGGTTGTTTGTGGATCCCACATATATGTTAGTGATCATCGGCATGTTTTTATGCCTGGGTGCCAGTGCCCTGGTAAACAGTACTATGAGTAAATACAGCAAGACCAGAAATATGAGTGGATTCTCCGGTGCGGATGCGGCCAGAAGGATTCTGGATCGGGAAGGCTTGTATGATGTGCAGGTAGAGTGTTTAAAGGACGGGAAAGGCGATCATTACGATCCCAGGACCAAGACGGTCAGACTGTCTTATCAGAATTATAACTCCGCTTCCGTGACCAGTGTGGGCGTGGCCGCCCATGAGTGTGGTCATGCACTGCAGCATGCCAAGGGCTATGCACCGCTGAAGCTTCGGTCTTCGCTGGTACCGGTTGTAAATATTGCAAGTAATCTGGGGATACCCCTGATTCTTTTGGGCGTGCTTTTAAGCTGGAACAATACCTTGATTCAGATTGGAATCTGGGCCTTTGCCCTGGCTGTGTTATTTCAGCTCATAACGCTTCCGGTGGAATTTAATGCATCCAGAAGAGCTGTGGCAAAAGTGGAACAGTATGGTCTGCTTACCATGCAGGAGAGCGAAGGCTGCAAGAAAGTGTTGAGAGCCGCAGCGCTGACTTATGTGGCGGCAGCAGCTTCTTCCATTTTACAGCTGCTTCGTCTGGTGCTTTTATTTGGCGGGAACCGTAGGAGGGATGACTGATGGCTGAAAATGCCAGAGAAATAGTATTGGATATGCTGCTTGCCTTAGAACGTGGTGAGGAGTATTCTCATAAATTAATAAAAGCTGTCCTTGATAAATATGATTATCTGGATGCAAGAGAAAAAGCTTTTATGAAGCGATTAACAGAGGGAACCATTGAAAAGAAGCTGCAGCTTGACTATGTGATCGACCAGTTTTCCAATGTTCCTGTGCGGAAGATGAAGCCCCTTATACGCTGCCTGATGCGTATGAGTGTCTATCAGATCTTGTATATGGGCAGTGTGCCTGACAGTGCAGTCTGCAATGAGGCAGTGAAGCTGGCGGTGAAACGAAAATTTCAGAATCTGAAGGGTTTTGTAAATGGTGTGCTCCGCAACATTGCCAGAAACAAAAATCAGATCAAATGGCCGGACGTAAAAGAGAATCCCGTGGAATGGCTGCAGATCACTTTTTCTGTGCCTCAGTGGCTGGTTCAGCTTTGGATAAAAGAATATGGCTTTGAACGGACGGAGAGTATGTTAAAAGGGCTGGAAAAAGTGCATCCTGTCAGCATCCGTTTTCAAACAAGACTTGACAAAACGGCCAGGCTGGAGTACATTTCAAAAATGGAGGCTGTTGGTGTCAGGGTAACCCCTTCCCCCTATTTGGATTATGCCTTTCTTCTTGAGAAGGTAGAAGGAGTGGCTTCTTTGCCAGGTTATGAGGAGGGAGCATTTACGGTTCAGGATGTGAGTTCCATGCTGGCTGTGGAAGCGGCGGGGATTAAAGCTTCCGATTTTGTGCTGGACATCTGTGCTGCCCCGGGAGGAAAAACATTGTTGGCCGCAGAGAAAGCAGCAAAAGTACTTTCCAGAGATGTCAGCTTTGATAAGCTTTCCATCATAGAAGAGAATGCGGAAAGAATGGGAGCTGAGAATGTGACTGTTGCCCAGTGGGATGCGGCTGTGACAGATGAGAGTCTGCTTGAAAAGGCAGATGTGGTACTTATGGATGTGCCTTGTTCCGGATTTGGCGTGATGGGAAAGAAACGTGACATCAAATATCATGTGACGCCGGAAGGTTTAAAGGAGTTATTAAAACTGCAAAAAGCGATAATAGCAGCCAGTTGGCAGTATGTGAAGCCGGGGGGAACCCTGCTTTACAGTACCTGTACCATACACAGAGAAGAAAATGAAGAGATGAGTCAATGGATCTGTGAGCAATTTCCGTTTACCCTGGAGGAAAGCAGACAGTTTTTCCCGGGAGAGGATGAATGTGACGGTTTCTTTTATGCGAGGCTGAGGAGAAGTGACGAAGCAGTTTTGCCGGGCGAAAGAGGAAATGGATGAAAAGATGAATGAAAAAATAGATGTTAAGTCCTTGACGCTGGAAGAATTGAAAACAGTATTGGCCCCAAAAGGGGAAAAGGCTTTTCGCGCAAAACAAATGTATGAGTGGATGCATGTAAAATTGGCAAGGAGCTTTGAGGAAATGAGCAACCTGTCAAAGGATTTTCGGGCGGCTTGTAAAGAATGGTTTGAATATACTGCTTTGACCCCGGTAGATGTGCAGGAATCAAAGATTGACGGCACAAAGAAATTTCTCTTCGGTCTAACGGATGGCAATGTAGTGGAGAGTGTATGGATGAAATATCAGCACGGCAACAGTGTGTGCATCTCCTCTCAGGTGGGCTGCCGGATGGGCTGCAGCTTCTGTGCCTCTACGCTGGATGGATTAGAACGGAATCTGACGCCTTCTGAGATGCTGGACCAGATCTATGCAATCACTCATCTGACCGGAGAACGGGTGTCTAATGTGGTGGTTATGGGGACAGGAGAGCCTCTGGACAATTATGACAATGTACTGCGTTTTTTGAAGCTTTTGACGGATGAAAACGGTCTGCATATCAGTCAGCGAAATATTACAGTATCTACCTGTGGTCTCGTTCCGCGGATGAAGGAACTGGCAGATGAGAAACTTCAGATCACTCTTGCGCTTTCACTGCATGCGACAACTGATGAGAAACGCCGCAGGCTGATGCCCATAGCCAATCGCTACTCCATAGCAGAGCTTATGGAGGCTTGTGCTTATTATTTTGAAAAGACTGGCAGGCGCATCACCTTTGAATATAGTTTGGTGGGCGGTGTCAATGACCGGGATGAAGACGCCAGGGAATTGATAGAGCTGGCAAGACCCTTGTGCTGTCATGTGAATCTGATCCCGGTGAATCCGATCAAGGAAAGAGATTATGTACAGTCAGATAAGGAAAGTATAAAGCGTTTTAAAAATAAATTGGAAATGAACAAAATAAATGCTACAATCAGAAGAGAGATGGGCAGAGACATAGACGGGGCGTGCGGTCAATTGAGGCGTCGCCATATGACATCTTCAAAGGACTGTGACGAATAGGAGGAAAAAAACGTGCTTAAGGCAGTGGCCATTACAGACGTCGGCAGAAAAAGGAAATTAAATCAGGATTTTGTGTATGCTTCGAAACAACCGGTAGGAAGACTTGAGAATCTTTTTATCGTGGCCGATGGTATGGGCGGGCACAATGCGGGAGATTATGCATCCAAATATGCAGTGGAAACCATAGTAGAAGAAATTTCATGTTTCAAGGAAGAACTTGCCGAAAGGAACATGAAACAAGCGATTGAAACTGCGAATGAAAGAATCAGGCAAAAAGCCAGCGAAGACAGTGCGCTTAGTGGAATGGGTACCACGGTGGTGGCTGCATCCTGCAGGGATGGCTTGCTTGAAGTGGCCAATGTGGGTGACAGCAGGCTTTATCTGATCGGAGAAGAGATTAGACAGATCACGAGAGATCACTCCCTTGTGGAAGAGATGATCAGAATGGGTGGCCTTGATAGGGAAAAAGCCAGAAATCATCCCGAGAAAAATATCATAACCAGAGCAGTCGGAGCAGATAAAACAGTGGAGGTTGATTTTTTTGCTGTGGAATTGACAGAAGGAGAACGGATACTCATGTGCTCTGACGGCCTGACCAATATGCTGAAGGATGAAGAAATCCTGGAAATTTTGCGCGCACATAAGGATATTCACAGCGCAGCTGATGCCTTGATAAAGGCAGCCAACGACAATGGTGGAAAAGACAATATAGCGGTAATACTGATTGAGCCGTAGTTTGAGAGTTTCATTGTCAGAATGGAGATGTAAGTATGATAAAAATTGGAATGATAATAGGCAACCGTTATGAGATATTGGAAAAAATCGGGACCGGCGGTATGTCAGATGTATATAAAGCAAGATGTCATAAGCTCAATCGTTTTGTGGCCGTTAAGGTCTTAAAGCAGGAGTTTAGTGAGAATGCCAATTTTGTGTCTAAATTCCGGATTGAGGCTCAGGCGGCGGCTGGATTGATGCATCCCAATATTGTGAATGTATATGATGTTGGGGAAGAAGACGGCATTTACTACATCGTCATGGAGTTGGTTCAAGGAATCACCCTGAAGAAGTATATTGAGAAAAAGACCAGGCTATCTTTTAGAGAAGCTGTCAGCATAGCGATCCAAGTGTGTATGGGGATTGAAGCGGCTCATAACAATCACATTATTCACAGAGATATCAAGCCTCAGAATATTATTATTTCCAAAGAGGGCAAGGTGAAGGTGACAGACTTTGGTATCGCCAAGGCTGCTACCAGCAACACGGTTACTTCTAATGTCATGGGATCTGTTCACTATACTTCGCCTGAGCAGGCCAGAGGAGGCTACAGTGACGAAAAGAGTGATGTCTATTCCCTGGGTATCACGCTGTTTGAAATGTTGGCGGGCAGAGTGCCCTTTAATGGAGAGACTACAGTTGCTATAGCTATTAAGCATATTCAGGAGGAGATGCCTTCTCTTTTGGAATATGTACCGGATCTGCCGGTCGGTGTGGATACTATTGTCTCAAAATGCTGTCAGAAATCTCCCGACAGGCGATATCAGAGTATGGGAGAGTTACTTGCTGATCTGAAGTATATTCTTATGCATCCTGATGCAGAATTTGTGGTTCAGAGTACCCCTGATTTGGATCAGAACACCAGAATGATCTCAGCGCAGGAAGTGGCACATATTAAGAAAAAAAGCGCTTATCAGGAAACGTATGAGCAGGGAGAAAGTATGAGGATTCGCAGAGAGGCTTCCAAGACCTATGAAGAGTACGATGAGGAGGCTGACGAGGAAGAAGTGGATGAATACGATTATGATCCAAAGATAGAACGTGTCACAACTGTTTTGGCTGTTTTGGCAGGGCTGATCATTTGTGGTATTGTGATTTTCCTCTTGTTGCGGGTGTTTGATGTATTTAAAACGGATGACAGCAAAGATCCGTCCAATCTCATCATTAAAACGGAGGAGTCTTCTGAAGCAGATGATTCAAAAGAAACAGAAAACACCATACCGGAAGATGAGTTGGCGGAAATGCCTTACATCATTGGGTGGAATATCAATGATGCGATTACCGTTTTGAGCAACAGAAAGCTTAATCCTGAGATTGAGTATGAGGAAAGTGAAGAGTATGCCAAAGATATTGTAATAGAAGCAGAGCTTGAGGCAGGGGATCTGGTGCCGGAAGGAACTGTGGTGAAGCTTTTGATAAGCTCTGGAAAGCCAGGTATAGAAGTGGCGAATACCATAGGAAAGACCAGAGAGGATGCGCAGGCAGCCCTTGTCAATCAGGGACTTGTGGTTGAATTGGAAGAAAGCTTTTCTGACAGCGTTGTGGCAGGAATGGTTATCTCTCAGAGTCCTGT
>JAZSFW010000256.1:0-16918 GCA_045532445.1 Acetatifactor sp.
ATCAAAGCTTTATGCTTCTTTTCCAGAACGCTGATGTGCTCTGCCTCTGCTAATCTGTCTATGACATCAAAACCAATATTATGCCTGGTTCCGGCATATTCTCTGCCGGGATTTCCCAGCCCTACAATGATATACATAACGATCTCCTTGTAAAATTATAGGAACACAACCAAAACCCCGTACGCAGGCGCGGCGGGGGTATGATCATTTATAATGCACAGTATTCCTTTCTTTTATTATTTTAACAAATTTTCTTTGAAAAGTAAACATGAAAAAGAAATGCAGGCTTATTTCTTTACAACCGCATTCTTCCCACGAAACGCAATGCCGATTTTAATCACATTGGTAATACCAAAATCCAGAAGTTCTGTATCATATTTTTTCTCATCAATCTGACTTAACGCTTCATCTGCAAGTATATTCAAATCAACATTTTCATCTTTGGTAAATTTAAACTCATAAATAAAACCCGGCATTGATTTTTCTCTTGGCATCAGCATAACATCAAAACGACCAAAACCTGCTTCTCTGTTGGATCGAACTCGGTAACGATTACTAAGCACTGCGCACAGACCAAGCATCATTCCATGATAAAATCCTTCGTTTGCGCCGTCAAGGGAAGCTATAGACCGAAGCATAAACGTCTCCAGAAGCGACTGCAGTTTTGCAACATCCCCTGAGAAGATAGCCTGTTGAATAGAAACTGCGACACCATTCTGATTCGTCTTATTCAATACCTCCTTCTCATAGACAAAGGTGATCTCCTTATTTGGAATCCCCACATCACACATAAAATTACCATCGTGCTGTGGATAGATTGCCGACACCCGCAAATAACCGGCAATCAGAAGGAAACTGTATATACTGTGCGGATTGTTCACAACCTCCGGATAGATGACACTTGTATCTACATAGGTAGTGACATTTTGCCCCCTCAGAAGCTTGTGTAGATTTTCTGTGATTTCCGGCGTAGCTGATGCAATAATTTCTCCAATTATTTCATTGCTTCCGGTAGACTGCCAGAAAGCCTTCGGGAAGCACTTATCTGAAATATAGTTTATAATTGACCAGGGATTGAAGATCTCGGTGTTGCCAAACCGGTAACCATCATACCATTCACAGACCTCATCATACTTTTCACTGACACCATAATAATCCAGCATCTCCCGCACATCATCCTTTGTAAATCCGAAATATTGACTGTAAGCATCCTCCAATATAGAGTTGATTTTTAAATTATTTAATCCACTGAAAATACTCTCCTTTGCCACCCGTAGAATTCCTGTTAAAAATCCATAGGCAAGATGAGAATTGTCTTTTAGCCCTCCAGAAAAGAAATTGCGCATGAAATTTATAATACCAGAATAAAATCCACTCGTGTAACCCTGCTGAATCGGTGTATCATATTCATCTATAATGATGATTGCTTTTTCTCCATGATGTTTATGCAAAAGAAGAGAAAGAAGTTGAAGAGACATCTGATAATCCACTTCCCCTGCCTTGCCATTTGCAATCTGTAAAAATTGTTCTTTCTCATAAATATTCAGGTGATCACTGTCCGCCAACTCCATGTGACGCAGATATTCCATAGAAATCAGCTTATTAATTTTCTTTAATGTTTCTTCCCACGAAAAACACTTTACATCTTTAAAAGTCATAAAAATAACAGGATATTTGCCCTGGTAAGCAGTGTACTCATTACCACACTGCCAGATCTTTTTATCCTGAAAATATACGGATGTATCTTCATTTGACTTTTCGAAGAAAACACGCAGCATATCCATATTCAGCGTTTTTCCAAAACGACGCGGACGTGTAAACAATGAAACCATAGGTTTGCTGTCAATGAAATCACGGATCAAAAGCGTTTTATCAACATAATAGTAATCTTTAGTTGCCACTTTGAAATCAGAAATACCAATGGGAAGAGGCTTTTTCCTTTCAGGTGCAGAATCTCCTTTTTCCGGAAGCATCCAGGAACGTCCCTGCTTCACAGCACCGGAAATTTCACCTGTTTTGCACATTTGCTGAACTCTGCGAACACTGACCCCCATTTGCGCAGCCGCTTCGATACAAGTTATATATTTCATTTTGCACCTCCTTGTTTCGTTTATGTCCATTATACTACCGAAAACGAAATTTTTCAATTTAAATTTCGTTTGAAACGAAATCAAGAACTGCCTTTCTCAGATATCACATACGCTTCACCGCAAATTAGTCCACCATTGACAGAAAAACTTACTAAAGGTAAAATAAAGTTACAGTTCAGACAGGCAAGTAATGTGTTGCCACGTTCACCGGAAAGGAGTCCTCCCATGCAGATTCCACAGATCATAGAACAAATCATCATAGAATGTGCATCCTGCGGCGCCCTTTTTTAAGCTTTGAAGCAAACAATGACCGTTTTCGCGATTGTTTTTAGGCGCGACTTTCCATATTTCAGATAGATTTCTCATTTTGGGGTGATATATATTCCTAAAAAGGCTGAAAAGAGCCTGTCCATGGAGATTTCCCGCGAGAAAGGAAGATAGGAGCTTGCTTTTCTTCTAATCTATATACCTTTTGAACCAATTATAAGAGAACTTGGGAAGATAGATTTCTGAAATTAGATTGGTCTATCTGACAGCTTACAATTTCTCTTTTTAAACAAGTACCACTAAATGAAATCCCCCAAATCATCTGGTTTAGCATACAAAAACAGAGCTGCGCTCCGTAGATTTAACATCTATTTTGCAACAGCTCCTTTTTACCAGTATCAAAAGTCAATAGATTCTCTATTCTTCCGGCTCCGCAATTGCTTTCTCATAGCATTCCAGAATGATCCTCTGCATATTGTCTCTGGTGGAAGAACTAATGGGATGTGCGATATCCCTGTACTCTCCGTCAGCCGACTTCCTGCTGGGCATGGCCATAAATAACCCCTTCTCTCCTTCAATCACCTTGATATCATGAACCACAAATTCCTCATCCAAGGTAATAGATACGATTGCTTTCATCTTGCCTTCTTTTGTGATCTTGCGAACACGAACGTCTGTAATCTGCATTTGTGTTACCCCCTTGGTAAAAGTTTTGTTCAGCTACTCCGTTCAAGGCCATACACACACACGAAATCATGCTTGCATGATTTCGTGTGCGCACAAGGCCTTGACTGAACTATTGTGCTAAAAGATGTACCTCTCATTTTTCTCTACCACGATTCTGATGCCATCCTCTCCTACATAGCGAGAACCGGCACGAATAGTGCCGTGACTTTCCACGATACAATTCTCAATGTAGGTATTGTCTCCAATATATACATCATTTAAAATGATAGAGTTCCTGATCACGCAGTTGTTTCCTATGTAACTCTTTTTAAAGATCACGGAGTTCTCCACTGCACCATTGACAATACAGCCACTGGAGATCAGGCTGTTTAAAACTCTTGCACCCGGATTGTACTTGGCTGGCGGCAGATCCTCCACCTTGGAATAAATGTCCGGATATTGCTTGAAGAAATAATGACGAACCTCAGGCTTTAAGAAGTCCATATTGGTCTGGTAGAAGTCTTCCACGGAAGCAATATTTCTCCAATATGTCTCCATTTTGTAAGCGTAGATTCGTTTCAGGTCTCTGTAACGGATCAGAATATCTCGCACAAAATCATACCGGTCTTCCTCCGCGCATTTCTCGATCATCTCGATCAACTGACGACGGCGGATGACGTAAATACCGCAGGAAATCGTATTGGTCTTGGCCAAAAGCGGCTTCTCCTCAAATTCACGGATTCTTCCGTCTTCCTCTACCTGCACGGTGCCGAAGCGCTCCATATCAGTACCCGGCTCCATGTCCCGGCATACCACGGTAATATCTGCCCTCTTTTCAATGTGATATTCCAAAACCTTATTAAAATCCATCTTGTATACGCCATCACCTGAAGCGATCACCACATAGGGCTCATGGCTGTTTTTCAAAAAAGATAAATTCTGGGCAATGGTATCAGCCGTACCTCTGTACCAATTGCTGTTATCAGCGGTCATGGTGGGCGTGAACACATACAGCCCTCCCTGTTTGCGCCCAAAGTCCCACCATTTGGAGGAGCTAAGATGCTCATTCAGACTTCTGGCATTATATTGTGTAAAGATCGCAACCTTCTGAATATGGGAATTGGACATATTGCTCAAAGTAAAATCAATGCTCCGGTAGCTGCCGGCAATGGGCATGGCACAGACTGCACGCTTCTGTGACAGCTCTCTCATTCTCCGGTTGTTGCCGCCTGCTAAAATAATTCCAATCGCTCTCACTGCTGTTCACCTGCCTTAATCAATGATCTGCCGCTTGCCAGATAGGAAGAACCTTCCCCTGTTTTGTCATAATCTGCTTTTGTTGTCGCTCCACAGATCACCGTATTCTTACCTATGACGACACTGTCAGGAATGCTGCTTCTTTCTCCTATGGTCACAATCCCCTGATTGTAGATGTGCGGCGCCTCTTCATTGGGGGTATCCTCGCCGACTCCCAGCTTCACCCCGCTTCCGATCACCACATTTTCTGCCACGATTGCTTTATTCAGCTCGCAGTTCTCACCGATGAGCGTTTCATTCATAATAATGGAATCCCGCACAATAGTGCCTTTTCCAATGGTCACACCGCAGCCGATCACAGAATTGTAAACTTCCCCAAAAATATCAGATCCTTCTCCGATAATGCTGCGCTCCACCTTGCTGGAATCCGCTATGTACTGAGGAGGAAGTATCTCACTCTTGGTATAAATCTTCCAATACTCTTCATAAAGGTTAAAGACGGGCACCAGGTCGATCAGCTCCATGTTGGCTTCCCAATAAGAGCTTAAGGTTCCCACATCCTTCCAGTATCCATTGAACTCATAAGCATACAAAGGCGCACCCTTTTGGTGACAATAGGGGATCACGTGCTTCCCGAAATCAAGGGCAGGTTCCTCTGCCATGCTGATCAGTGCTTCTTTCAGTGTCTTCCAGTTAAAAATATAGATTCCCATGCTGGCCAGATTGCTTCTGGGATGAGCCGGCTTTTCTTCAAATTCTGTAATCCGACGCATCTCATCTGTGATCATAATGCCGAAACGGCTGGCTTCTTCCATGGGTACAGGCATAACTGCAATGGTCACTTCCGCATTGTTGGCCTTGTGGAAATTCAGCATGATCTCATAATCCATCTTGTAAATATGGTCACCCGACAAGATCAAAACATATTCCGGGTGAAAGCTTTCCATATAGTCAAGGTTCTGATAAATGGCATTGGCTGTGCCTGTGTACCACTCACTGTTTACGCTCTTCTCGTACGGGGGCAAAACAGTGACTCCTCCTATGTTGCGATCCAGATCCCAGGGAATCCCGATGCCGATATGTGTATTCAACCGAAGCGGCTGATACTGTGTAAGTACGCCAACTGTGTCTACTCCTGAATTAATACAGTTGGACAAAGGAAAATCGATAATCCGATACTTTCCCCCAAAGGAAACAGCGGGCTTGGCAACCTTCGATGTCAAAACCCCAAGGCGACTTCCCTGACCGCCTGCCAATAACATGGCAATCATCTCTTTCTTAATCATGTCCTCACCTCTATCTAGCCTTATACCTAAACTTGGTATTTTTATTATAGCACATCCATAATGGAAAGTGAATATAAATCACAAAAATAATCTGGACTTTTATTATTTCAATGTCTATTTTATATATCTTTCCCAAAAATAAATGATTGTTTTTGTCGATTTATGACAACATCCTGTTTTGGCAGCAAAATTTTTATTAGATAAATTATACATCTTGCTTTTCTTGCATTTTCCATTCGGATATGTTAAAATTTTTATGGATGTTTTGGATAATACTTTCCTTTTTCATTAATATGTATATAATAAAAGCATCAGACATATGTCCAAAAACAGTTTAATCATAATATAAGGAAGTGGATTATGTATCAAATAGATTTTAGCAATCCGGCCTCCATCTATTTTGTGGGGATCGGCGGAATCAGTATGAGTGGTCTCGCAGAAATTTTACATCAGGCAGGATTTCAGGTTTCCGGTTCAGACTGGCATGCCTCAGCAATCACAAAAGCATTGGAAGATAAGGGAATCCGGGTTTCCTATGGCGAGAGCAGATCACATATTTCAGATGAGATTGATTGCGCAGTGCTGACAGCTGCGGTACATGAAGACAATGAAGAATTTCAGGCAATCCGCGAAAAAAAGATCCCTTACCTTTCCAGAGCAGAGCTTCTGGGACAGATCATGCGCAATTATGAAGTACCCATTGCCATCAGCGGCACCCACGGAAAGACGACCACTACCTCTATGGTGAGCGAGATCCTTTTGCATGCAGATGTGGATCCCACCCTGTCTATCGGGGGGATCTTTAAGTCCATCGGCGGCAATATCCGTGTAGGCAAGTCCGGATATTTTGTGACAGAAGCCTGCGAGTACACCAACAGCTTTTTAAGTTTTTTCCCAAAGATCGGTATTATTCTGAATGTGGAAGAAGATCACTTGGATTTCTTTGAGGATTTAAACCACATCATGCAATCTTTTCGACAATTTGCGCAGCTTCTTCCCGAGGATGGCTGCCTGATCATCAATGGCGATATCGAGAACTATCAAGAGATTACCGATGGCCTTAACTGCCGTGTGATCACTTACGGTTTTTCACAGGAAAACGATTATTATCCGAAAGAGATCTGCCACGACAACCAGGCACATTCTCACTTTACGCTTCATGACCCGGATGGATCCAATCGGCATTTTTCACTTATGGTTCCCGGCGACCACAATGTGAGTAATGCCATGGCAGCTGTTGCCCTTGCAGATTATCTTGGCATCCCGGACAGCATCACAGCAGAAAGTCTTGCCACTTTTAACGGAACCGACCGTCGTTTTGAATACAAAGGCACCATTGGCGGCGTGACTGTCATTGATGATTACGCCCATCATCCCACAGAGATCACTGCTGCTTTAAAAGCTGCCAAGGATTATCCTCACAAGACATTGTGGTGTGTGTTCCAGCCCCACACCTATACCAGGACCAAAGCCTTTCTTAAGGATTTTGCCAAGGCACTGTGTTTGGCCGACCGAGTGGTGCTGGCCGACATTTATGCCGCAAGAGAGACTGACACCTTAGGCATCAGTTCCCAGACTTTACAGGAAGAGATCTTAAAGCTTGGACACCCTTGCGAATATTTTTCAACATTTGATGAGATTGAGAATTTTCTCTTAGAAAATTGCACAATGGGTGATCTGTTGATAACTATGGGGGCAGGAGATGTGCTTAAAATCGGGGAAAATCTGCTCGGAATTTAGTTATCCACAATATTCACAGGTTGTGACAGACAACGACATCTTCCAGCCTGTGGATTTCTCCCTCAAAATTGTGGAAATCTTTCTCTTACGTAGAACATCCTTAAATCCCAGATATACAGTACTTTTTAGCGTTTTGACCAACTAAGCTATCCACAATATCCACATTATCCACAAAATGCCCCCTCTAAATGGGCATCCAGATTTCTGGCACTTTGACTATTTTCTTTTGGCAACCTGTATGTTATACTCTTAAAACATCAACAGACAGGCTCTTCACAGCAGGCTTGACTGTGACAGAACTTGGCAAAGGAAGGATTTACCATGGCACGCTTAACAATTTACAGAGACAATCATTCAGATACCACCGTTGTGCCCAATTGCTTTATCGATGAGTACATAGCAGAAGCCAACGATGCCCAGCTGAAAGTGTATCTTTACCTGCTCCGGATGCTGAATGCCAACCAGGCAATCAGTGTGTCTGATATTGCAGACAAATTTAATCACACGGAGAAGGACGTTTTGCGCGCTTTGAAATATTGGGAAAACAAGGCACTTCTCTCCCTGGATTATGACGAGTCGGGGAATCTCACAGGCATCCGCCTCTGCGATCTTACCAAAAGCGAAAAAGAGACACCCGTTTCCCCTGCTCTTTCTTATGAGAAGCCCTCCCCGCAGAAAGCCCCCTATGAGAAACCGTCCTATACCGCGCAACAGCTGCGCGATTTTAAAGAACGGGAAGAAACTGCCCAGCTTCTTTTCATCGCCCAGTCTTATCTTGGCAGACCTCTGACCCCCGCCGAGATGAAGTCTATCCTCTTTATGATGGATGTGCTTCATTTCTCCGTTGATCTGATCGATTATCTGATCCAGTATTGTGTGGACCGGGGCAAGAAGGACTTTAAATATATTGAGAAAGTAGCCATCAACTGGGCAGACCAAGGGATTACCACCCCCAAGCAGGCTCAAAAGCTTGCTTCCAAATATGATAAGAATGTGTACGCCATCATGAATCAGCTTGGGAAAACCAGCTCTCCCACTGCCAAAGAATTGGAATTTATCAATCGTTGGACCAAAGAATGGGGTTTTAGCAATGATGTCATTTTTGAGGCCTGCGAGCGCACAGTCCTTGCAACGGACAAGCACCGCTTTGAATACGCAGACAGTATCTTAAGCAAGTGGAAGAAGGAGGATGTGCACTTAAAGTCAGACATCATCCGTATTGATGAGATGTTTCAGGCAAGACGCCGAGGCAGCTCCAAGACCATTACTACCAATAAATTCAATCAATTCACGCAGAATGAATATGATTTCGATCAGCTGGAACGAGAGTTATTGAGCAACTGAGGCTGATTCATACAACAAACAGCTAAGAAGACCACCCGGATCCATCGGATATCAAAGGAGTGCAATACCGTGGCATTGACCAACCATCAATTTACATCCATCATGCGGGACTACGAACTGGTTCAGAACAGAAACCGTCGCCTTCTCGAAGATCGTGAAAATGAAATCTTTCAAAAAATACCAAAGTACCGGCAGCTGGTGGAATCCACCGGTGCTTTAGCCAAATCCTACGCCATGAAGCTGCTTGACGGAGAGGACAAAGCCATAGACACTCTCAAAAATGAGCTGGCAGATCTCTCCCACCAGAAAAAGCTTCTGTTAAGCCAGCACGGATATCCCGCAAGCTATCTGGATCCGATCTTTAACTGTCCCCTGTGTCAGGATACCGGATATTTGACAGACCAGGCCGGCAGTCGTGAAAAATGCCGCTGTTTTCGTCAGAAAGAGATCACTTTGCTCTATGAGCAGTCTAATATTCAAAAAACCATAGAAAAAGAGAATTTTTCCACCCTCTCCTTTGAATACTATGAAGGAGAAGATCGAAAGAGATTTCAGGAAGCAGTAAGAATCAGCTTAGATTTTGTACAAAACTTCGAACAAGACTACCAAAATTTGTTATTTTATGGTACAGTAGGAACCGGGAAGAGTTTTTTGTCAGGTTGTATTGCAAAGGAACTTTTACAAACAGGGCATTCGGTGATCTATTTCAGCTCTGCCGGGCTGTTTGACACGCTGGCTCGCTATTCTTTTGATGCAAAAGCCAAAGAAACCCTTTACAATTTTTACAAAGACCTTTACAATTGTGATTTGGTGATCATAGATGATCTTGGCACAGAATTGACCAATTCCTTCGTCACTTCCCAGTTATTCACTTGTCTGAATGAACGGTATTTGCGCAGGAAAGCTACGATCATCTCCACCAACTTAAATCTGGAAGATCTCCAGGACCGATACTCTGACAGGATCTTCTCTCGTCTTACCAGTAATTTTACCATCTGTAAATTGTCCGGCCCTGATATCCGGATGTACAAAAAACGTATGCATAAATGATGACGATCAGAAAGTGAGGATTACCACATGCCAATCCGCGAAGAAAAACGTAACTTAGAAACCATTCCTGTCGGTTCTTTAGGGATCATCTCCTTAGAAAGCTGCCGCGTTCTCGGCGAAAAGATCGACAAGTATCTTGTAAAGTGGAGAACTGAGCGCGAGAATGAACACAAGGACTCCCTGGCCTTTGCCGGTTATCAGAGACCTTCTTACCTGTTAAGCACCAAAGTTCCCCGTTTCGGTTCTGGTGAAGCCAAAGGCGTCATCAATGAATCTGTCCGCGGTACTGATCTGTATTTATTAGTAGATGTATGTAACTATAGCCTCACTTACTCCCTGTGCGGTCATGAAAATCACATGTCTCCCGATGATCACTATCAGGATCTGAAGAGAATCATCGCAGCTGTTGGCGGTAAAGCAAGAAGAATCACTGTGATCATGCCTTTCCTGTATGAGAGCCGTCAGCACAAGAGAACCTCCCGTGAATCTCTTGACTGTGCACTGGCACTTCAGGAGCTGGTACGCATGGGTGTAGACAATATCATTACTTTTGACGCTCATGATCCCAGAGTACAGAACGCAATCCCTCTTCACGGTTTTGAGACTGTTCAGCCTGCTTATCAGTTTATCAAAGGGTTGCTTCGCAATGTAAAAGGTCTGCAGATCGACTCCAATCACATGATGGTGATCAGCCCTGATGAAGGCGGTATGAGCCGTGCCATCTATATTGCCAACGTACTCGGTCTGGATATGGGTATGTTCTATAAGCGCCGTGATTACACCAGAGTTGTAAATGGACGCAATCCCATCATTGCCCATGAGTTCTTAGGTTCCAGCGTAGAAGGAAAGGATATGATCATCATCGATGACATGATCTCTTCCGGTGAAAGTGTGCTGGAAGTCGCAGCAGAATTGAAAGAGCGCAAGGCCAACCGAATCTTCGTATTCTCCACTTTCGGTCTGTTCACCAACGGACTGGACAAGTTTGACAAGGCCTACGAAGAAGGCATTATTGATAAGGTTCTGACCACCAACCTGATCTACCAGACTCCTGCTCTTCTGGAGAGAGAATGGTATATTAACTGTGATATGAGCAAGTACATTGCCTATATCATTGATACCTTGAATCATGATTCCTCCATCAGCGACCTGCTGAACCCCAACGAGAGGATCCAGAATATTGTAGCCCGCTACAAAAACGGCGAACTGTAAAACATGATCAAAGGGTCTATCGGTCAAAGTGATATTCTGACCACTTTAGTCCCAAAAGAAAGAACTCCCATAAAAATCAATGTTTTTCATGCATTGCATTTTTATGGGAGTTCTTGTTTTCATACCTTCCTTACTTTTTTTCCTTTATATATTTCTTATTTTTCCATATATACAGGAAAAACAGGCTGCTTATGATGCCCATCAAAATCCAGGAAACAGGGAAAGAGGCATACAATACTTCCAGCGTATTCACGGCCTTAAAGACTGTGAACAGCCACACCACTCGGAAACCGCACGTAAAAATCAAAGAAATGATCATCACCGAAATAGAGTATCCCATTCCCCTAAGCGCACTGCTTATCACTTCGCATATTCCTAATAAGCCATAGGAACATCCCACAATAGCCAGCCGGACCATTCCCATCCGCACTGCTTCCGGATCTCCCGGCAAATAAATATTTAACAAAAACTCCCCTGCAAACAAGGTTATAAACACTTCCAGAATCCCCAAAATAATTATATTCAACAGACAAACTTTTATGATCCGCCCTAAGCGTTCGTACTTCTTTGCCCCAATATTCTGGCTTACAAATGTTACCGTCACTTGCACAAATGCATTTTTTACAATATAATAAAAGGCTACAACATCCACCGCAGCCGCGCTCCCCGCAATAGCAGCAGCCCCAAAACTGTTTATGCCGGTTTGTATGATCATAGTAGACATAGAAACAATACAGCTCTGAATGCCGGAGGGCAATCCCACTCTCATAATCTCCAGCATTTCCTTTTTGTAAATCTTAAGTTGGCGAAACCTCAGCTGCATATAACCTTCCTCACGCATTAAGAGAACTACTACTGCTACCGCCGAAAAAGTTACCGAGATCACTGTACCAAGGGCCACGCCGGCAGCCTCCATTCCCAGACCTACAACAAAGAACAAATTAAAAGCCAAATTCATAATTCCCGAAATACAGGCAATGTATAAGGGTCTTTTGGTGTCTCCCTTGGAACGGAGGATAGCGGAACCAAAGTTATATACCACAGAAGGCACCTTACCGGCAAAAATGATCTGCATATATATCTTGGCGTGGGGCATTACATCCTCTGGCACCCCGACAAGCTGCAGCAAAGGCACAGCACCCAAAATACCGACCGCCGAAATGATCGCTCCCACCAACAAACAGACAGAAATCGCTGTATGTACAATCCGATGGGTACGTTCTCCATCCTCTGAACCCAAAGACCTGGCCAACACCACATTCACTCCCACAGACAAACCCAAAAAAAGATTGAGAATCGTGTTGCTGATAGGAGACGTAGTTCCCACCCCCGCAAGCACCTTGGGACCGGCATATCGCCCCACAACAATGACATCCGCTGCATTATACAGGCGTTGAAGCAGGGCTGTCAGCATAAAAGGCCAGGCAAATTTCAATATGTTACGAAAAATAGGACCGGAACAAATTTCCACTGTGTTTTTTCTCTTTATACAAGTTTCCATTGCGATTCCCTTTCCGACGGCCACCAAAATTTTTCTTAACCGTACTGGATTTATTGTAGCAGAATTAATTTTTTTGTGAATGGAATTAATAGAACATTATGGAATTTTGGGAACATCTTTACACTTATAGCTATTGCATCTTCATTGCGTATATGGTAGTATTACCTTAGGTTTTTTTGCACAGAGGAGGGTCGGATATGTTTGACGACATGGAAAATATAAAAATCATTTCTTCTTATGCTGCTGTTACAACCCCCTGCGGTAAAATGAAAAACCGCAAATACAACACCTTTATCTACCGCACCAGCGGTGCCAACCATATAAACTTCGAGGACAGGCAAATTACAGTCCGTAAAGGCGAAATGATTTTCTTTCCCCAAGGGTGCTCTTACAGCCATCAGGTAATTCCCGGGGAGGAATGTCGCTACATATCCATCAACTTTGAGGCCAATCTGACAGATCCCAAGCCTACACTTTATTCTATGGAACACTTTCCGGAGGCAAACTATATTTTCAACTACATCTCCTCCGTATGGAAAGTAGGCAGCACACCCGAAAAGTTCAAATGTCTCTCTCTGTTTTATTCTCTACTGACCTACGTATCCGGTATTGAGCATATGGATTATGCATACAAAAAAAAGGCCCACTTGATAGAACCCGCCGTTTCCTATCTGAAAGCCCATATTTTTGACGCTAATGTGAAGGCTGACTCCCTTCATCTTTTGTGCGGCATCTCCGATACCTATTTCCGCAAAATATTTTCAAGCAACTTTGGAACCACACCCCAAAAATACATTATCAGTAAACGTATGGCCCAAGCAAAATCCATCATCGACAACGGTGATTTTTACACCATCAGCCAGGTGGCTCAGGCCGTAGGGTACAGTGATTCTCTGTATTTCAGCAAAGTATTTAAACTCATTTACGGTGTTTCACCCACCGATTTCAGCCGTTTATCCAGGAAACCATAACCCGCCCCGCATCCCAGGCTGCCAGTCCATCCAGGCAGCTCGCTTTTTTTGCTAGGAAAGAAGCGCAAAATATTCCTTAATTCCCCTGATACATTCTTTGTGTTCTTTTGTCAGGTAAGTCTTTTCCGGTGTTTTCAGATATGCCCGCCTTCTCAGATCACATCCTCTCACAGGGCGCATCACCACCTCGTCACCCGCGAAAGATTTCCAGGAAAGTGCCGGTACAAAGGCGATTCCCATGTGTTCTTTCAAAAGCTCTCTCATTACATTGGGATTGTCCACCCACATGGTTACTCTGGGGGTGAATCGCATCCGCTTCATCTCAACCGCAAGATATCTTGTGAGGGCCCAGTTATTGTTCAGACTGATAAATTCTTCCGTTTCCAGATCTTTCAGGGTAATCTCTTCCTTGGAAAGCAGCCTGTGTCTGGCAGGGAGCGCAAGGGCTATGGACTCTTCGAATAAAACGGAAACTGTTTCCTGTAATTTCCCCATTTCAGGAAACTCTGAAAGAATCTGTATGTCTTTCTCTTTGCTTTCCCCTGTGACGTTCCACTGGTGAATCTGGTACTGTACTCCGGGATTTCTCTCTCTTAAAAACTGCAGCAGGCCGATCAACAATGTAGATGCACAGCCAACATAAATAGATACCTGGGGATGAGCCTTGCCATGCATCTCTTCCAAACGAACCTTTGTGTTGTCATACAATTCTTCCATATGCTGCACCGTATCCATCCATAACTTGCCGGATTCATTTAATCGAATGTGCTTCCCTTCTCTTTCAAAAAGAGTATAACCTAAATCTTCCTCCAGGCGCTTTATCGTCTGGCTTAGAGATGGCTGAGAAGTATGTAAAGCTTCCGCAGCCCTGGAAAAATTTTCTTCCCTGGCCGCCACTAAAAATGAGTGCAATTGATTCCATTCCATATTGAGACACCCCATTAATAATTTTAAAATTATATAGATAGTATCATATTCATATTGGAAATGCAATAAAATTCTTGCTATACTAAGAGAGATAACGTGCAAAGGAGATGGACAAATGAGAGTATTCAAAGATATCAGCTATTGTGATATTGGACATCCCAAACAAGTACTTGATCTGTATCTACCTGATCAGGAAGAATTCTCTGTGTTTATTTATTTTCATGGAGGCGGAATAGAGACCGGCAGCAAGGAACAAAAGTTCACACAAACCTTGGTAGATAGAGGAATTGCTGTAGTCAGCGCCAATTACCGGATGTATCCCTCTGCAGTTTTCCCGGAATTTGTCAGAGATGCTGCAGCCGCCGTGGCCTGGACTTATAAGCATATGAAGGAATATGGAAAGTGCAATAAGTTCTTTGTAGGAGGAAGCTCCGCCGGAGGATATCTTTCTATGATGCTGTGCTTTAACAAAGCATTCCTGGCACCTTACAAAATTGATCCATCGCAAATTGATGGTTTTAAGCTGCACCTTTATATTATATTGGGCAGGAACCGAAGTATGCACCCATGCTGTTTATCGTGTCAGACAACGATATGACAAACCGCTACGAGCAGACCATGCTGGTGCTCTCTACACTGAAACATTTCCAGTATGATCCAGCCAAGATTGAGCTAAAGGTGATGCATGGCACACACTGTCATTATATCAATATGCAGGACGAAGAAGGCAACTACATTTTTGCTGATATTATTTATCATTACATAACAAGCAGATCATAATCAAAATCACCCATTTTTAGGAGGACACACCATGAATCAATCAGTAACTACAAAAGAAAACAAAGGACTGCTCTTTGCCCTGATCACAGCAGTCATCTTTACAACGTTAGAACCTGTCAGCAAACTGATCGCAGGAGACGTCAATCCATACACCATCACTTTATGGCGCTTTTTGATCGGTTCCATAATACTACTCCCCTTTGCGATCAGAAAGATCAAGAAAGAAAATTTTAAAATCGAATTGAAAGACATTGCTATCCTGACCCTTTTAGGCACATTCTGCATTTGTTTCAGCATGGTCATGCTGCAGGTAGCAGTCCAGAAGGCAGATGCCCCTTCCCTGATTGCAATCATTTTCTCTGCCAATTCCGTATCCACCATCATCTTTGCGATCTTGATCTTAAAGGAAAAAATGACAAAACAAAAACTGATCGCCATTATCCTGTGCGTCATCGGTGTGGTCATTTGCGCAGACTTTAGCTCCGGAAGCAATCTGACTTCTGTAGCGCTTGCAGTTGTGTCTGCGATCAGCTTCAGCCTCTACACCGTACTAAGCAAGAAATTTATGAAAAAGCTCAGCGGTGTCATTCAGACAAGCTTCTCTTTCCTCACAGGAAGCATCGTTCTCTTGATCATACTGCTTGTCATGAAAGTAGATATGATACCTGACATGACCATAAAGAACTTATCTGTTTTGATCTATCTGGGCATTGTAGTGACCGGTCTCGGTTATTGTGCCTATTTCAAAGCAATGGAAAAAGGCGGCGCTATGACAGCATCCTTTGCATTCTTTATCAAGCCGATACTGACACCATTTGCAACATTCCTGATCAATGGCATCGTACCGGGCGTCAAAGTATTCGCTGCACTGATATTTATTGTAAGTGGCTCCTTTGTCTCTACATACAAGAAAAAGTGACGCGCGTGCTTTACAGCTAATTTCTATAGGTGACGCTTGTGTTTTTCTTCTCAATGTGCTATGATAACAAATACTTGGTGAGTTCGAAACCTTCCTCACCGACCTGCCACAGGCGGGGAAAAAACAAAACTACAGGAGACCATTATGAAAAAAAACACAAGCATCATTTATCTCACTCACGCAGCGCTGATCGCTGCTCTTTACGTCGTGTTCACACTGATCGCCAACGCCATAGGGCTTGCAAATCAAGCCATTCAGGTCCGTTTTTCCGAAGCACTGACAATTTTACCATTTTTTACGCCGGCTGCTGTGCCGGGCTTATTTATCGGCTGCCTCTTGAGTAATTTATTGACCGGCAGCGCGATTCCGGATATTATTTTCGGAAGCCTTGCCACCTTGCTTGGCGCGCTGGGTACCTACTATCTTCGCAAAAACAAATGGCTGGCGCCTATTCCGCCCATTTTGGCTAATACACTGATCATTCCCTTTATTCTGGAATATGTATACAGTGCCGAAGGGTCCCTATTCTACTTTATGATCACAGTAGGAATCGGTGAGATCATTTCTTGCGGTATTCTTGGAATGTTTCTTCTGAATATCCTGAAAAAGCATGCTCCTCACATTTTCCGCACAAATATCAATTGATCCAAAAACACCCTGGTAGCTGACACATCAATCTGTGCAGCTGCCAGGGTTCTTTTTACGGATACATATAAGTGATAAAACAGTTCCCGTTTTCCGCAAACCACTTTGCGGAATCTTTTTTACCTTTCTTGCTCAATTCTCCGGTGGAAGGATTCATGATGACCACATTATATTCGTTAAATCCTGTGATCAGCACCGCCTCACCATTTCTCAGTAATGCCAGTACCGGAATGTCACGATTCGGATAGTAAAGCACTGCATCC
>JAZSFW010000205.1:0-4141 GCA_045532445.1 Acetatifactor sp.
TCTTCCAGCATTTTCAGGGCAGTACTTTTGCCGCCTCCGCTCATCCCTGTTACCACTACGAATCTCATGTTTGCTCCTCTCTCTGCGCGCCAATCTTTGTTAAAACTCACCCAGCATGATTACTTCCGGTTCTAAGTCTACACCAAATTTTTCTCTGACAGTTTGTTGTGTGTGATGAATCACATCTAATACATCCGCAGCAGTAGCTGTACCGGTGTTGATCACAAAACCACAGTGTTTGTCAGAAACACGGGCACCGCCAATCTGGAAGCCTCTCAGTCCTGCCTCCATGATCAATTGACCGGCGTAATAGCCTTCCGGACGCTTGAAGGTGCTTCCGGCGCTTGGATACTCCAATGGCTGTTTTTCCCGGCGTCTGGCAGCAAGATCATCCATAATTGCCTTGATCGCTGCCGGATCTCCCGGTTTCAGTGTCATGGTCACTTCCGTCACCAGAAAAGGACGATGCTTGATAATGCTGGTGCGATAGCCAAATTCCATGGTCTCGTTGTCCAGGATCAACTCTTCTCCCTCCGGATCCAGTACCGTGACAGAAGTGATCACCTGTTTCATCTCTCCGCCGTAAGCGCCTGCATTCATAACCACCGCACCGCCTACAGATCCCGGAATCCCACTGGCAAATTCCAGACCGGTAAGCCCATTCTCCAAGGCTGCTTTCGCTATTTTGGACAATAAAGCTCCTGCCTGGGCGGTGATCCTATTTCCCTCTACCCGGATATCCGCCATTTTATTGCCGATCTGCAGTACCACACCGCGATAACCTTTATCTCCAACCAACAAATTGCTGCCATTTCCCACAATTGTATAAGGCAGCTCAATCAGACGCAGGTACTTCTGTATTTTTCTTAATTGTTCTGTATTCTCAATCTCTACCAGACAATCCGCCAAACCTCCCACACGAAAGGTCGTGTGCTTGGCAAGGGGTTCCTCTGTATGAATGTTTTGCCTTGGTACAATGTCCATTAAGGTTTCCATTACGGCTTTACTGATCATTTTTTCACCTTCACTATTTATTATTGAGAATCAGACCTGCTGCACCGCAGATTCCCGCATCATTTCCCAAAGCTGCCAAAACAAACTTGGTTTCTCTGCATACACGGTAAGCGTACTGCATATAGTACGGACGAATATAGTCAAACAATACCTCTCCTGCCTTAGATACCCCGCCGCCGATCACAAATACTTCCGGATTCACCACCGAAGCGATGACAGCCAGGCCTTTCCCAAGATACTTACCAAATTCCTTGGCCACTTCCATGGCCACTGCATCCCCTGCCTTTACCGCATCGAATACCGCTTTTGCAGAAATGGGATGATCACGCAAAATACTGGCAGCATCATCTTTACGAAGTCTCCTCTCTGCCAGACGCACAATACCTGTGGCAGAGGCATACTGCTCCAGACACCCCTTGTTACCGCAACCGCAGGGCGCTTCCTCATTATCTTCAATGTGAATATGGCCCACTTCTCCACCGCCGCCAATATATCCGGATACAATTTCGCCTTCAGAGATAATGCCGCCGCCCACACCGGTGCCTAAAGTAATCATCACCATATTGCTATAGCCCTTGCCGCCGCCCTTCCACATTTCACCAAAGGCAGCTACATTGGCATCATTGCCCACTTTTACCGGCAACCCGGTCAGACTGCTTAAGACTTCCGCCACATTGAAAGTACCCCAGCCCAAGTTGTCAGTGCCATGGATCACACCAGTACTGTCTACGGGACCGGGCACACCCACTCCAATACCAGCCACATCTTTTCTATCAATGCCCTTTTCTTTGCTCTTAGCCTCGATCGCCTCCGCCACATCCGGCAGAATCTCAGCCCCGTCAACACTCTTGCTTGTAGGGATCTCCCACTTATCCAGGATATTCCCCTCTTGATCAAACAATCCCAGTTTAACAGTGGTTCCTCCTATATCTACTCCAAACGCAAACCTACTCATATCAATATACTCCTTTAACAAACTTATTCATCGTCCTCGTCACTTCTGTGTGCCAGAGAATTCTGTACTCTCGCATACAGCTCCTGGGCTGCATTGTAGCCCATCTTCTTCTGACGATGATTGATGGCTGCCGACTCGCAGATCAGCGCCAGATTTCGTCCGGGACGCACCGGAATATTATGGCTCACCACGCGATTTCCCAGATACTCAACGTAGTTTTCCTCCAATCCCACTCTGTCATACTCTTTATCCCTATCCCACTCTTCCAGGTGAATGACCAGATTCACTTGCTGGGTATCTCTTACCGCCATGGTGCCAAACAGAGATTTGACATCTACAATACCGATACCTCTAAGCTCAATAAAATGCTTCGTGATGTCCGGCGCACTTCCTACCAGGGTCTCATCACTCACCTTGCGGATCTCTACCACATCATCAGTGACCAGACGATGTCCTCTCTTGATCAGCTCCAGCGCTGCCTCAGATTTGCCAATACCGCTTTCACCGGTGATCAGCACACCTTCTCCGTAAACATCCACCAACACACCATGCACAGAAATGCAGGGGGCAAGGCGCACATTCAACCAGCGGATAATTTCTGCAGTAAATGCGGATGTAGAGGCCTTTGTAGCCAAAATAGGAACTTTGCATTGATTTGCCACCTCCAGGAAAATGGCATCCGGTATCAGGTCGCGGCAAAATACAATACAGGGAATATCATAAGACATCAATTCTTCATAGATCTCCCGCTTACGAGCATCGTTCAACTGCTCCATATATGTATATTCCACAAATCCGATCACTTGCAGACGTGCAGAATCAAAGTGCTCAAAATATCCCGTCATCTGCAGTGCCGGGCGGTTGATGTCCGCCTGTGTGATCCGGATCCCTGTGATATCCACATCAGGGGTCAGATTCTCCAGCTTCATTTTCTCAATTACTTTTTTCAGACTGATACTTGCCATATCTTTTCTCCTTATGCAAACTGTCCTGTGTCTTTCATTTTATCACAGGACAGGAAAGTGTTCAACGATTTTTACGGAAGAAGCCATAGATCTCCTCTGCTACCTGTCTGGGTATTTCCGGGACTTCCATCAGGGTTTCTACCTGAGCCTGCGAAATCTCCTCAATAGAGGCAAAATGCCGCATCAGGGCCTTGCGCCTGGCCGGTCCAATGCCTGGGATCTCATCTAACACAGATTTTACCTGAGATTTTCCTCTCAAGGAACGATGGTATTCTATCGCAAACCTGTGGGCCTCATCCTGAATCCGGGTGATGAGCTTAAATCCTTCTGAACGAGGATCTATAGGAATCTCCACATTGTTGTAATACAGGCCTCTGGTACGGTGATTGTCATCCTTTACCATGCCGCAGACCGGTATCTGAATCCCCAACTCAGTAAGAACCTCTTTCGCGATATTTACCTGCCCTCTTCCGCCATCCATCAGGATCAGATCAGGGAACCTGGTAAAACTTCCGTATTCCTGATCCATGTCCTTCTGGGCCAACTCCTTGCTCTCCTCCACGCCATGAGTCAGCCGCCTGGTCAGCACCTCTTTCATGCAGGCGTAATCATCCGGTCCGGAAACCGTCTTGATGCGGAATTTTCTGTAATCACTTCTCTTAGGCTTGCCCTTTTCGTATACAACCATGGAACCCACGTTGGCAAAACCGCTGATATTGGAAATATCAAAGGCTTCCATACGGTCAGCGCGATCAATGCCCAAAAGGGCTGCAATCTCTTTCACCGCACCGATGGTCCTGCCTTCCTCCCGTTTGAGTTTCTCCCGATCCTGGTTCAAAATCATCTTGGCATTCTGAGCCGCCAGCTCTACCAATTTCTCTTTATCCCCTATCTTAGGAACCCGGATATAAGTCCTTCCACCGCGGCGTTTGCTCAGCCAGTTCTCCAAAAGCTCCCTGTCCTCAACCTCTGTCTGCAGCATCAGCTCTCTTGGAATAAAAGGCGTCCCCGCATAAAACTGCTTCACAAAATCTCCCAGAATCTGCTCCTTGGTATTGCCTGACACATGAGTCATGTAGTAATGCTCTCTGCCGATCAGCTTTCCATCCCGCACAAAGAACACCTGGACCACCGCTTCCTCCTCGTCCCGGTACATTGCGATCACATCTTTGTCATCCAGATCACTGTCTGTGATCTTCTGCTTCTG
>JAZSFW010000147.1:0-18103 GCA_045532445.1 Acetatifactor sp.
TTGGTAGCCATATCTGCTAACTGGAACTGGGTATTCTGGAAAGCACCGATAGGACGGCCAAACTGCTTTCTCTCTTTTACATAGTTGATGGTAGCTTCCAAAGCACCCTCTGCAATACCAAGTGCCTGAGCAGCGATACCGATACGTCCGCCATCCAGAGTGTGCATTGCGATACCAAAGCCCTTACCCTGTGCACCAAGCATATTCTCCTTGGGGATGCGGCAGTCAGTAAAGATCAATTCATAGGTAGAAGAGCCACGGATACCCATCTTCTTTTCCTTGGTACCAAAGCTAAATCCGGGGGTTCCCTTCTCAACGATGAATGCGGAAATCTCTTTTACTTTTTTACCTCGCTTCTCGATGATACCGGTAACAGCAAAAATAACGTAAACATCAGCTTCCTTACCGTTGGTAATAAAAATCTTGGAACCATTCAGCACCCACTCATCGCCGTCCAATACAGCCTTGGTCTGCTGACCCTGTGCATCAGTACCGGCTCCGGGCTCGGTCAGACCGAATGCACCCAGCTTCTCACCCTTTGCAAGGGGAACCAGATACTTCTGCTTCTGCTCTTCTGTACCATAGGTCTGAATGGGATCACAGCACAGAGAGGTGTGTGCAGATACGATAACACCAGTGGTGCCGCATACTTTAGAAAGCTCTTCCACACACATTGCATAGGTCAAAGGATCACAGCCCTGTCCGCCATACTCCTTGGGAACAGGAATACCTAAGAATCCGTACTTAGCCATTTTGTCTACTGTGACTCTGGGAAATTCTTCTGTCTCGTCAACCTCTTTTGCAAGAGGCTTTACTTCTTTTTCGGCAAACTCTCTGAACAGAGCACGTGCCATTTCATGTTCTTTGCGTAACGTAAAATCCATGATTTTATTTCCTCCAAATTTGTTTCAATCTATATTTTCAGCCAGTTGCTTGGCTGTACCTTACTGAGCGTCAACAGGTGTCTTGGTTCTGTCAGCATTGTATACATAGAAGCCCTTGCCGGTCTTTGCACCCAGATTGCCGCCGCGAACCATCTTACGGATCAAAGGACAAGCGCGGTACTTGCTGTCACCGGTTTCATTGTACAGAACATCCATGATAGCCAGGCAGATGTCCAGACCGATAAAGTCACCCAGCTCCAGAGGACCCATGGGATGATTTGCGCCAAGCTTCATAGCAGCATCGATACCTGCGATATCAGAAACGCCTTCCATCTTGATAAATGCAGCTTCATTGATCATAGGGATCAGGATACGGTTTACTACGAAACCGGCTGCTTCATTTACCTGAACGGGAGTCTTGCCGATCTCCTCGGAAATTTTCTTAATGGTCTCAACGGTACTCTCCGGAGTATTTACACCTGCGATCACTTCTACCAGCTTCATACGGTCAGCAGGGTTGAAGAAATGCATACCGATCATCGGACGGTTCAGACCGTTTCCGATCTCTGTGATAGACAGACTGGAAGTGTTGGATGCAAAAATGCACTCAGGCTTTGCGATCTTGTCAAGCTCAGCAAAAGTAGTCTTCTTTACTTCCATATTTTCAAATGCAGCTTCCACGATCAGATCACAGTCAGCACACAGATCCTCTTTCAGACCCGGAGTGATCTTAGCCAGAATGCCATCTACGGTATCCTGAGTCATCTTACCTTTTTCTACCAGCTTTGCATAACCCTTTGCAATCTTAGCCTTACCGCCTTCAGCCCACTCCTGCTTGATATCGCAGAGTGCAACTTCATATCCTTCTACCTGAGCAAATGCCTTCGCAATGCCCTGTCCCATAGTACCGGCACCAATAATACCTACTTTCATAGATAAATCCTCCTAACTTAAAGTTATTTAAATAATTCTATTTTGTTTTTACAAGTAACAGCCGCCGCACGAAGCAGTTGTCCGTACAGAGGCCCTTGAAAGACGCCGGCGCTTAGCGAGGTCTTATCGAGCTTAGCGTCCGCTGCGTTTTTCACGGAGCGAGAGCGTGCCGACGTACGAACAACTGCTTCGTGCGGCGGCGTCCCTTGCTCAAAACTCAATTAGCAATTTTTAAAAGGCTCTTTCACTTTTTCTTTGTTCTTGTCCAAGAAGAACGCCATACCATACTTCTGGTCTTCTGTCTCGAAGCAGTCACCAAACAGCTTCTCCTCGATCACGATCGCCTGATCCATATCTACTTCCAGACCATCATTGATCGCTTTCTTGCAGTTGCGAACTGCGATGGGCGCATTCTTGGCGATGGTAGCTGCCATCTTTTCAGCTGCTGCCATAAGAACTTCCTGTGCAGTCTTAACTACATTACCTTCTGCATCTACCTCTGCTGTATACACTTCGTTCACAAGGCCGATTCTGTATGCTTCTGCTGCCTTGATGTTGCGTGCAGTGTAGATCATCTGTTTCGCCATGCCTGCGCCTACCAGACGAGCCAGTCTCTGGGTTCCGCCAAAACCGGGGGTGATTCCTAAGCCTACTTCCGGCTGTCCGAACACTGCATTGTCAGAACAGATTCTGATGTCACAGCTCATTGCGATCTCACAGCCGCCACCCAGTGCAAAGCCGTTTACTGCTGCGATCACAGGAATAGGGAAGGTTTCCAGCTTACGGAAAACATCATTACCCTTTTTACCAAACGCTTCGCCCTCTGCCTTGGACAGGCTGCTCATCTCTCCGATATCTGCGCCTGCAACAAAACTCTTTGTGCCTGCACCGGTCAGAACCAAAGCTCTCACGGTTGCAAGATCAATGGTATCCAGTGTCTGATCAAGCTCCTCCAAAACGGTGGAGTTCAATGCATTTAATGCTCTTTCACGGCTGATGGTGATTACACCATAGCTGCCTTTTTGTTCATATACTATGTATTCCATGTCTTTACTCCTATCTGCACAGGCAAAACCTGTGTCTTTGTCGTTGCACAGTACATGGAGAGCTGCCAAAAAGGCGTCTCTCCATGATAATTACCTGATTAGTCTTCAATTTTAACAATGGTAGAGCATCCCATTCCACCACCAATACACAGGGTAGCAAGACCGGTCTTAGCGCCCTTAGCCTGCATCTCGTGAAGCAAGGTTACCAGAATACGACATCCGGAAGCGCCTACGGGATGACCCAGCGCGATCGCACCACCGTTAGGGTTGAGCTGCTTATCTACATCAATACCAAGATCCTTGCCTACCGCAATAGACTGTGCAGCAAATGCTTCATTTGCCTCAATGATATCGAAGTCTTCGATCTTCATACCGGTCTTCTCCATTACCTTCCTGGTAGAAGCAACAGGACCGATACCCATAACCTCGGGGCGAACTCCGCCAAGAGCTCCAGCCACGAAAGTAGCCATAGGCTTAACGCCCAGTTCCTTGGCCTTCTCTTCGCTCATTACAACGATTGCAGCTGCACCGTCGTTGATACCGGAAGCATTACCTGCCGTTACGAAACCATCTTTATTGATGGGACGAAGCTTAGCCAGACCTTCCATGGTAGAACCTGCTCTGGGGCCCTCATCGGTATCAAAAATAACGGTTTCTTTCTTTTTCTTGATCTCTACGGGAACGATCTCAGCCTTGAAAGCACCAGCCTTCTGAGCTGCCTCTGCCTTCTGCTGACTCTTTAATGCGAACTCATCCAGCTCTTCTCTGGTCAGTCCCCACTCTTCACAGATATTGTCTGCGGTCTTGATCATATGATAATCATTGAAAGCATCCCAAAGTGCATCTTTGATCATGGTATCTACCATGGTCGCATTGCCCATGCGATAACCGTAACGCCCCTGAGGGATCGCATAAGGAGCTAAGGACATGTTCTCCATACCACCTGCTACAACGATATCAGCATCACCTGCCATGATCATCTGTGCAGCCTGGTTTACACAGTTTAAGCCGGAACCACATACTACATTCATGGTAACAGCGGGAACTTCAATGGGAAGTCCTGCCTTGATGGATGCCTGACGTGCTACGTTCTGGCCCTGACCTGCCTGAATAACACAGCCCATGTATACCTGATCAACCGCTTCAGGAGCTACACCTGCTCTGTTCAATGCTTCTTTGATTACGATTGCGCCAAGATCTGCTGCGGGTACGGTGCTTAAGGAACCTCCCATAGTACCGATAGCGGTACGGCATGCACCTGCTAATACTACTTTCTTTGCCATTTTTTCTTCCTCCAATAATGTGCTTAGAAACTTATGTTTACGGGATGATCTCCCGTTTGTGACGCCCTTATTTGGGTGTTGGAAATGATTGTTATTTTTTTATCATTTTCATCTCTACCATTTTATCATAGCCGGAGTTCTTTTGCAATGGCTTGTGATAAAAAAATAACAATTATTTTTGTTTTTCTATAAAAACCTCCAGTTCAGGATCTTTAATCTTCAATGTCCTGGTCCATTCCCTGGTTCCCTCCACCTTTTTCACCTGTTGGCTGTGCCTTGCCAAAAATCTTGTCAGGGCATACACATCTATCCAGATCTCATGATCACTTTCCTTTTGCGACTCATCAAATATCAGCTCCAGCCCCCAATGAAGATGGGTAACTTCAATATTATTTACATTCTCCTTGGTGCTATAACCGGTGTGCCCCATATAACCGATCACATCCCCGGCTGTCACCAGATCACCTTCCTCAAGTCCCTCTGCAAAAGGATAATTCTGTCTCAAATGTGCATAGTAATAGTACCGCTTGCCATCCAGACTCCGGATGCCGATGCGCCATCCGCCATACTGATTCCACCCCATTACTTCCACATACCCGGACTCAATGCTGATGATCGGCGTCCCAATCTGTCCCATCATGTCATGCCCCAAATGTTTCCTCTGATATCCATAGCTTCTTCCTGCTCCAAAGTCATCATAATGGGTATAGTCAAAACCTCTCCCCAACGGAAAAAAGGCTTTCAGCCCATACACGGTGCGATAGTCCTTTTCCCCCTTCTCATTGATGTATTCCTCTTCAAACTCTCCCACCAAGCCGTCAAGCACTGCCCCATAAGCCTCACGGTAATAGGAATAATATTTCATCCCTTGCGTAAGCTCCTCCATCGAAGCTTTCCCTTCGGCCAATTCACCGGCCGTCTTCTTTAATATCTTCAGTGCCTTTGCATCAAACGCCCCGCCTGTCTTCGCCGCTGTATATGCAAGCACCTCCACAAAGCCCACCGGATGTTGCGTATCATAGGTTTTTACTGCCCAGTCATAAGCCGCGCAGAGCGCCTCATAGCTTACTTGAAAATCCACCCACTTGATAAACCCTTTCTCTGCACTGAGCGTAGACGTATGTATGGTTCCCTCCTTCAGATTTCTCTTCTGAAGGGATCTGCTCTGCAATGCAATGGCTGCCACCAATATCATCACAAGCAAAGCCTC
Organism: Acetatifactor sp.; assembly: GCA_045532445.1. Lineage (GTDB taxonomy): Bacteria > Bacillota > Clostridia > Lachnospirales > Lachnospiraceae > Acetatifactor. The sequence continues at coordinate 5,357 of JAZSFW010000147.1, forward strand.
CAGCGCAATCATTTGCTGCAGCTTGCCAATCCTGCTCATATACTCTTCTCCGCAATTTCTGTTTTTAAGCTACACCGGTCATTTTACAGACGCTGCAGCACTCTCCTACAATATATGAAAAAGGGACGTACAGTTATTCCTGCACGCCCCGCAATCTATATCTACTTGTCATTTGTACTTCTCTTTAAATCTCCGGTTCGATCAATCCGTAGGTATCTCCCTTTCTCTTGTACACTACATTCACCTGATCCGTTTCTGCATTGATAAACACAAAGAAACTATGCCCCAAAAGCTCCATCTGGATACAGGCATCCTCTGGATACATGGGTTTGATGTCAAACCTCTTGGTGCGCACGATCTTGATCTCTTCTTCCTCCACATAATCATTTTCAACAAAAAGCTGACTGAACGAACTTGCGCTCTGATGCTTGTCCACGATTTTGTTTTTGTACTTCTTAAGCTGTCTTTCAATAATTTCTTCTACCAGGTCAATGGATACATACATATCATTGCTGACTTGTTCAGAACGGATGATACTGCCTTTCACCGGTATCGTAACTTCAATCTTCTGGCGCTCCTTCTCAACACTTAATGTTACATGCACTTCTGTGTCAGGCTGAAAATACTTTTCCAACTTTCCAATCTTGTCTTCCACAGCGTCTCTTAATCCAGGGGTCACCTCAATATTTCTACCTATAATAGTAAATTTCATGCATCTCATCCCTTTCTCTTCTTTATTGTGTAATCATTATATCATATTCGGTTGTAATTTTGCAACAATTTTATTTTAAATTTAGAGCTTTTTGACTTTATTGGAAACATACGTAAAATCGACATTCTTCCTCAAAAAACACATTTTATCACAACTCACCAAAACATTTGTTCCTCAAGTTACCATAATTATTCCTCCGTAATTTACATAAAAATATGTGGATATTGTGGATAACTCAGTGTATAAATAACTTTTCCCACATTTTTGGCTTTTTTTGGTGTGGATATCTTTTTCCCTCAAGTTGCTGCAAAAAGTATCCGCCTATCACATTTTACCAATTATTTGTTAAAAATGCACAATAACGCTCCTTGTATCATTGTCTGTCAGTGTTTTTAATATTTCGACAATAATCGGGAAACGCTTTAAAAAAAGCAGAAACAGCTAGCCACCGTTTCTGCCTGATCTTTTCTTATATAAACCCAATACGACTCCTTAGAAAATCCTTCTCACTGCAAGAATCTTCTGATAATCAGCCTTCGATACAATAATTCCCTTTCTGGAGTTTGCTGCATGCACGATCTGGCCATTACCGATATATAATGCCACATGCCCAGAATAACAGATCAAATCTCCCGGCTGTGCATTATTAAGTCCGTCAACTGCATAACCCTGCTTACGGTGTGCTGCTGAAGAATGTGGAAGACTTACACCAAAATTAGCATATACACTCATTACAAAGCCGGAACAATCCGCACCCTTGGTAAGGCTTGTGCCGCCATAAACATAGGGATTTCCCACAAACTGCAATGCATATTCCGCAACCGCCTGACCCATCTGGCTGCCAGTACTGGTATCTACAGTATAAGTTACATTTGACTTCTTCTTGGAAGCTTTTGCTGCCGCCTCATTTGCCTTCCTGCGTTCTTCCGCTTCCTTAGCCAGGCGGGCTGCTTCTTCCGCCTTGGACTCTGCCTGTTTAAATTCACGGCTCAACACCACATAATCAGTAGACACCCAGCCTGTTCCTTCACTGGTATCCACCTTCGCCCATCCTTCTACCTCTTCTGACACCACCAATTCCTCTTTATACGGAACCAAGGTCAGAACAGATGCCTCCATACTGGGCTTTGTACGAACTTTCAATGTCTCAGTATCTACTTTGGCAAACCTTGTACAAACCTGCTTCGCAAGCTCAACAGCCGCCTTGCCGGTAACACAGTACTCTGCTTTTACATACCCGGTAACCGTACCGGAAGATATCTGGTACCAACCATTTTCTTCTGAAAGATAAGTACCAACAGACTTATCGTAAAGCTTACCCAGAACTTCTCCTTCTTCACTGGGAAGACTTCTGACATTCACATAATGATTCACCTGTGCAATCACCAGCTTACTCAGTTCTTCTTCCTCAGCAAGAGCCGCCTGGATTCCCGCTTCCTTGCGAGCCTCCTCCAGGGCCGCTCGATCCAGGATCGCTTCCACCTTTTTGGTGGTATCCCCTGATTCCTGCTGCAAGTTCTCCAGTGTAGTTCCTTTTGATAATGTTATATTTACGCCGCTGTTAGGCAAGACAGATGCCATGCCTGCCGCCTGCGCTTCTAACCCTATTCCTGAAAATGCAATGGCTGCTGCCAATACACATCCTGTGATTCTTACAAAACCCCGAATCATACAGTCCTCCTGACCTTAAACCCAACACACTACTATCTATGACAAATCCATAAAATTTGTTACAAATTTATTACAACTGTTAATAAATATAACATTACTTTTTTCATTTGTCAATAACATTCTTATGGTATATTTATCCAAAGTGATAGCTGTTTTAACAGGCTGGGGCACCTGTAACGTGAAATGTGGGGTTGCAATCAGGAAGGTAATATTGTATACTTTCTTTATCAAACGTTAATCGAATAAATACAGATTTCTAGTTATAAGATAAGGAAGGTAGCTGATATGTGGATTGCGGATCAGTGGAAGGATTACGAAGTTTTAGACACCTCATACGGGGAAAAACTGGAACGATGGGGCGATTATATTTTGGTGCGGCCGGATCCGCAGGTGATCTGGAACACACCCCATGATCATATAGGTTGGAAGAAAAAGAACGGACATTATCACAGAAGTGTCAAAGGCGGCGGAGAATGGGAATTTTTCAACCTGCCCAATGAATGGAATATTGGCTACAAAGAGCTTACCTTTCATTTGAAGCCCTTTAGCTTTAAACATACGGGACTCTTTCCGGAACAGGCAACCAACTGGGACTGGTTTTCTTCTCTTATCCGTGGTGCCAACAGACCTGTGAAAGTGCTGAATCTCTTTGCATACACCGGAGGCGCTACCCTTTCCGCAGCGGCAGCCGGTGCAGCCGTAACTCATGTGGATGCTTCCAAAGGCATGGTAGGCTGGGCCAAGGAAAACGCTGTTTCCTCCGGATTGGGCGATGCCCCCATCCGCTGGCTGGTGGATGACTGTGTGAAATTTGTAGAACGGGAAATCCGCCGGGGCAATCGATATGACGGCATCATCATGGATCCTCCCTCTTATGGCCGAGGACCCAAAGGAGAAATCTGGAAGATTGAGGAGAGTATCTGGCCCTTTATCCAGCTGACCACCCAGATTCTTTCAGAGGATCCTCTGTTTTTCCTGATCAATTCCTACACCACCGGACTGCAGCCCGCTGTCCTGTCCTATATGATGAACACCGCCATCACCAAACGCTTTGGCGGCCAGGTAGAGGCTGCTGAGATCGGACTCCCTGTAACAGGAAACGGTCTGGTACTCCCCTGCGGTGCATCAGGGCGTTGGTCATCCCATAAATCATGATTTACACACACCGTTTTGTAAGTATTATAACACATACTTTCGAAGCGGTGTTATTTTATGAAGAATCCATGCAACTGCCACAGAGCACAGCAGTGTGACTGCAAAAAACAGCGGCAATGAAATCAGAAGGGGATAGCTTGCCGGCGTCACATGCAGAACCTTATACCATACGTTCAAAAAGAGCGGATGGATCAGATAAATCGTAAAACTAAGCCTCGACATACCAACAACAAGCTGTTTTCCTTTTCTCAGAACAGCTCTTTTCTCAAAAGACCGGCCATTGTGGCAGACTTGCTGCTGAAGGCTCATGGCAAAAAACATGATAGCTACAGACAAAATCACGGTAAGCGGATAGTTGTATGCCATTTGCAGACTGCCTTCCTGAAAGATCCTGTAACGTACCATCTCACCCAGAACCATAACAATGCCGATCCCCCACACTAACATGTGGCTGGTTCCCGCCTTTGACTCTGTCCGGCGCAAACAATAACCAAACAAATAATAAAACAGATAGATCCCTTCATCCGGCAACACTGGAAAGACTGTTCCTTCCACAAACTGATTGGCGAAAGGCAGAATACTGCTGCCCACCAACAAAACTGTCAATCCCAACACAAGCACCCAATAGGGGATACGCTTCAGCATCCACTTCATGGCAGGCGTCAGTACATACAAAAGCAAGATCAGGTATAGGTACCACAAATGAGACCAGCTGCGCATGGTAAGCACCATCAAAAACCCTTCCCACAACATCCCGATGCGAAAACTTCTCTCTATAAGGATCAACTCCATACAAGAAAAAGGAATGCCAAACAGGATAAGCGCCAGCGCAATCCTGACACAATACTTTCGGATCATTTTCCCAAAGCCAATGTCCTTGGCCGGATCCAGAAACAAAAAACCGGAAATCATCAAAAATACCGGAACACACCAGGTCACCAGGTCCATGACCAAAAGCATCCAGCGTCCATCCTCGTAAGCTACAGTATTCATAATATCCACAGCTCCTGTCAGCGTATGCATCATCACAACTGCGCAGGCAGCCAGAGCTCGCAGCACATCCAGCCAAAACTTTCTTTCCTTCTGCTCACTCCCTGCTTCCATTTGTTCCACCGCCTTTCTCTCCTGTTTCCCTCCTAAGTATACACAAACCTCCTCTGCTGTGCAAGACACTCCTACAAATTTAAGAATTCCTTAAACATGAAACCACAATTTTCTCTTGACAGTTTTTCCTTGTTACGATATACTAAATTTACCAAGTGTATTAATTGACTTAATACACGCAGCGCGCAGAGAGAAAGGAGAGAGCTTATGATTGCATTGGATTATCGGGACAAACGTCCGATTTATGAGCAGATCGTGGAAAAGCTGGAGAAGCTGATCATCTGCGGTGCTCTGGAATCCAACACAAAGATGCCATCCGTCCGTTCCCTTGCCATGGAGCTTTCTGTCAATCCCAATACCATTCAACGGGCCTACACCCAGCTGGAACAGGATGGTTATCTTTATACCATAGTGGGCCGGGGCAATTATGTGACCTGTGAATCCGAGTGGAAAAGCGGTCATGTCAAGGCAATACTGACGGAATTTACAGATATTGTGACAAAAGCGCGGGAAAGCAAAGTATCCAGGGGGGAATTATTGGAGTTGTTTCACCGTATTTATCCGGAAAAGGAGGGCGAGAATGCATGATTACCATTCAAAATGTATCCAAATATTTTGACAACCTCAAAGCTTTGGATCAGATCACTGCCAATATTGGGGAAGGCCAGGTATTCGGCCTGATTGGCACCAACGGCGCCGGGAAAAGTACCCTTATGCGTACCATGTGCGGCGTACTCAAACCTGACGAGGGAAGTATTTTAATAGATGACAAGGAAGTATATGAGAATCCTCAGGTGAAATCTCAGATTTTCTATATTTCCGACGACCAATATTTTTTCAGCAACGGCACACCCGCTGATATGCTGAAATTTTACCAGACCTGGTATCCTGCTTTTGATCTTGAACGGTTTCAAAAGCTTATGGGGATTCTGAATCTGGATGTGAACCGCAAGATCAATACTTTTTCTAAAGGTATGAAGAAACAGCTGTCCGTACTCTTTGGCATCTGTGCAGGCACCAAATATCTGCTGTGCGACGAGACCTTTGACGGTTTGGATCCTGTGATGCGCCAGACAGTAAAGAGTTTGTTTATTCAGGAGATCGATACCAGAGGTCTGACTCCTGTCATTGCTTCGCACAACTTGCGGGAACTGGAGGATATCTGTGATCATGTAGGACTGCTTCACAGAGGCGGTATCCTGTTTTCCAGAGACCTGGATGAAATGAAGCTGGGGATCCATAAGCTGCAGTGCGTATTTTCGCCTGATACGGATTACCTGAAAGCCTTAGAAGGCCTGGAATTATTAAACCGCGAGACAAGAGGCTCCCTGGTGACCCTTACCATCCGGGGCAAAAGAGAACAGATCGAAACGGTAATGAGAGGATTGAATCCGGTATTTTACGAGATCCTTCCACTCTCTTTAGAAGAAATCTTTATCAGTGAAACGGAGGTACAAGGCTATGACTTCAAAAATCTCATTCTTTAATATTGCCCGTGAAGATCTGCGCCGCCGCGTGTGGATGATTGCTCTGTCCTGCCTGGGAAGCTTTCTTTCACTGCCCATCGCATTTCTTCTGTCTAACACCGGGATTCTCAAACGGATTGAGAGAGCCAACTCTAATCTGACAGACGCGGAGCTGATGGCACAGTATTATGAATCCTTTTTCCACACAGATGCCTTGATCACGGTGGGTGCGGTATTGGCTGTCGGAGCAGTCATCACTGCCATCTGGGGATTCCGGTATCTGTACTCCCGCAAGATGGTGGATCTGTATCACTCCATTCCCATCAAAAGGGAGCGTTTGTTCCTGATCGTGTACTTAAACGGCCTGCTGATCTGGCTGGTTCCTTTCCTGGCGGCAGTTGGTGTTACCTTACTACTGGTTTTGGCAAACATGGCCTCCTACAGCGCCCTGGCTTACTTTGGCGCGGTGGCAGGCATTGTTCTTCGCCTCGTACTGGTGGCTATCCTCTGCTACTTGAGTTTTTACCATATTTTATTGGTGGGTGTCATGCTCAGCGGCAATGCCTTTAACGCTCTGTTTGTCACTGCCGTATTAAGCGGCGGCTCAGCGGCCTTCTACGGTATCCTGCAGTTACTTTACAGTGCCTTCTATGATACCTTTGTATCCGCCCCCATTACCTGGCAGCACATGATCTGGACCTCCCCCTTGGTATGTCCCTTCTTTTTGATGTCTGATTTTGCAGAATCCGGAGCAGGTGCCCTGTTTATTCATGCTTCTGCCAGCAATTATGATCCTTACTGGCTATTTCGCATCGGAAACTTCCTTGTAATGCTTTTTAATCTTCTGGTAGCCTATCATCTTTATAAAAAACGCCCCAGCGAACTGGCCGAGCACGGAGTGGATCACAAGAGAGCCAGATCTCTGATTCGCGTGGTCGTGGGAGTTGTTGCCGGACTGGTTGGCTCTTTGATCCTCCAAGGGATTTTAGATGAAGATGCCATTGCCTGGCAGGTCTTCGGCATCCTGCTGTGCGGTATTGTTGCCTTTGGTGTGACCGATATTATTCTGCATATGAACTTTAAGACCTTCTTTGCTCACAAAAAGCAAATGGCAATCACCGTCATTGCCTCCTGCCTGATCCTGTTTGTGTTTGCCTTTGATCTGACAGGCTTTGACACCAGACTGCCAAAGAAAGATCACATTAAAAATGCAGCCATCTATGTCAGCAACTTTGATGATGACTCCAACCGCTATCAATTCCGGGAAGACGGAACGATGTACTGGAACTATGACTATTATACAGTGCGCGACTTTAAGAACCTGGATGCCTTATATCCTCTGCTTGAGCGTTTGACTGACGAAGGCCACCAATCCCAAGCCGGTCAAAGCACCTCCATTGAAGTCTCAATGAAAACTGTGTTTGGGCCATTTAAACGTCACTATCGCATTCATCAAAATGACCTGGAGTTACTGCGTCCCATCATAGAAACAGAAGAATACCTTCAGACCTTTTATCCTTTATCCAGCGGCTACTTCCCCTACCCTGTAGAGCTTCGCGCCAAAAGCCGCATAAGCTATACCGAGTGCAACGTTTCTGATCCCGTTCGTATACAGGAGATCCTGGATGCTTACCAAGCTGACTTCAGGGACAATTGCACTCTGGAGAAACTGGAAAGCGGCATAGAGGTCGCCTACTTGCAGCTGTACTTCCCTTATGAGCGGGAGAATAACACGAACAGCCTTCGCTTAGAGCTCTATTCTCACTATACCAGAACCATTGAAAAGCTGAAGGAATACTATCCGGACCTGATCCTGGAAAAGGAAAACCTGAATCTTTCCAGACTGCAGCTGAACGCAGAGCTTCTCCTGAATGAAATATTCCGCTTGCCGGAGGATGTATTGGAAAGGCTGCATGAGGAAGAAACACAAGCGTTTTCTAATAAAGAGAAGGCTGCTGGCGCAGAAGAAATTACTCTTCCTGCTTATACATCCACACAGGAAATGAAGGTCATCTCAATCGAGGAAGTACTGATGTCCGAGATCAGCATCACCGATCCTGAGGAGATTGCAGCGCTGCTTCCTTACCTGCATATGGGAGAAGTATCCTACAATCCTTTTGAGGACTTCAGAGAATATGTCTACCTTGGCTACGCTGAACAGACAAACGGAATTACAACCTCCTGCTACCTGAAGCAATCTGACCTGCCCCTTGAGGCGCCGGATTCCATCAAAGAATTTTTCATAAAAAGCCCTTAAGCAAACAAATCCAGAATCGAATCTCAGAAAATAGATTGCTACATTTTACACGTCGGTCAGGCGCTCCGCAGGCAGCCGCTTCAAGAAGCAGGCGGTATCCGGGCTGTGTTTGTTTGACATCTGCAAAACTGCTAGAGTTACTTAGGGTTGACAAATGACAGAAATGGAAGTGTTAGAGTACCCAACCACAACATGTTTGAGTGCGCTGTGCGCACGAGTTTTGTGGTTGGGTGCTCTGCCCTTAACTTCTTTTTCAGCCATTTGTCGACCCTTAGTAACTCTTGCGGCTTTTGCAACTGCAAACAAACACAGCCCGGATACCGCCTGCTTCTTGAAGCGACAGCCTGCGGTGCGCCTGACCGACGTGTGAAATGTAACACATAAGTTAATTCAATCCCAAAACCTCATAAGTCAAATCCCGTATCGGAGCATGTCCACAGCCAATCAGAGTCGGCCAGCCTCTTACATTCATGGCAAAGAAGATTGACAGATTATAGGCAGGATCCACCATGACATAGGAACCTGCCGCGCCATCCCAGCCAAATTCGCCCAGGGAGCTTCGCACACCACTGGATTTGTCAATCAAAGTCCGTACACCCAGACCATAGCCGTAACCGGGACCTGCCGCGCAGCCAAAGGCAGGATTCATGATAAAACTGCCAAGCTGTTCTGTTCGCATCAGATCAATGGTTTCCGGCTTCAGAATCTGGTTGCCTGTAATACCGACTCCACCACAAGCCATCGCATCAGCAAAAAGGCTGTAATCATCTACGGTTGAGTAAAGTCCGGCCCCGCCGCTTTCATAGTTATCTGTCAGATTGAAATCCCGATACTCTCCAAAAGGACGTATACTTCCAGGTGCATAGCATTCATACAGGGCAGATAGTCTGCTCATTGCATCCTGAGTAAGTTCAAAGCCTGTATCACATATCCCTAAAGGCTTCCAGATATTTTCCTCCATGTACCGAGAAAACCGCAGTCCTGAAACCACCTCCACCACAGCAGCCAACACATCATGACACAGGCTGTATAAGAATTTTTCGCCGGGCTCAAAGTGAAGAGGAGAACGCACTAGCGCATTGATGATATCAATGGTACCGGCGTGGGGGTCTGCTGCGATCACATCCAAAATCGGCTGGGTGCTGCGATCATAATCAAAGCCGGCGCTCATCGTAAACAGATGCCGTATAGTCATAGTGCTCTGCGGACTAACCTTTTTACCATCTTTTATCAAAAAAACATTGGAAAATTCCGGAAGATACTTACTCACAGGATCATCAAGTCCAATCATTCCTCTCTCCACCAGCTGTAAAGCACAAGTGCATGTCATAGGTTTTGAGCAAGAGTACATCAAGTAGATGTCATTCGGTGACACCGGGATTTTTCCTTCATAATCTGATGCACCGCTGCTATAGCGCAACAATGTTTCATGCCCCTTCATGATCTTCAGATCACAGCCGGGAACACCCTTTTCCTTTCTCAAAACATTCTCGACATAATTAATGATTGGTGAAAAATCCATATCAGCATTTCCTCCTTGTTCCGCATTCATACAGAAAACTTTAATCTGCCATTGTATCCTTTGTACTGTTTTTCAGAATACGCTTGTAAAAAACATATCCGCACCAAACAATGCCTATTATAGCACAAAATCCCATCAAAGTCCAGAACACTGCTTTCCATCCCAAATGATCCGCTATACTCCCAAGGCCATAGGCACTGATCGTACTCCCCAAATAGCAAAAGCCATTTAAGATTCCCGCATACAGACCTGAATTTATCTTTCCACGCATGAACATCGGAAATATGCTGGTAACTAAACTATTTAAACTGGACGCCAAAAAGTTAACGATCACCAACCCCACAAGCATAAGCAGCACTTGTTTTATGGTAAGGCTCGCTATGATCATACCGATAAAACCAAATATCACAGCAAAAACCACAACGCAATGGGTCACATAATCAGGAATTTTTTTGTGTATCTTCAATGCACACATATTACCAAATATGGCCACGACCGGCAGAAGCACGGTCAGCAAGATAGAAAGGGAATCCGCAATGGCATACTCTTCCTTTAATATGGAGGGTACCCAGGTAGTCAATCCGTCTTTGATCAGATTCACTCCAACCGCACATAAACATAATACACCTATGGTAGCAAAAAATAGTTTTCTTTCACTTGAGGTTTGCTTTACATTTTTCAGGATATTGGAGGCCGTCAGTTTTTCACTGCCTTCCGCCGTTCTTTCAAGCTTAGCCATCCCTATCGCTTTTTTGCTCAAAAACAACCAAAGCAAGGCAACCATGATTCCTGCAAATGCTGCCGTATAAAAAGCAAGCTTAAAATTGCCCCAAATATTATATACAGAAGACAAACCATAAATAACCAATGTGCCGCCAGCCACGGTTGTTCCCATAATTACGCTTGATCTTCCCAAATCCTTTTGCGGCAGGCTTTCAGAAAGCAATCTCACAAGTGTTGGCCAAAGTACAGACAACGCGAATCCATTTATCAGCCACAACCACTTTATAATCGCAAAATCTGAACCAGACGCTATCAAAAGATTGATAACAGCGGAAGTCAATAGGCTTCCAAATATCGCCAACTTTATATGATACTTTTTGCAAAGAATTCCATTGACCACCTGCCCCACTCCATAAGCAAAAAAGAAAAAAGTAGGCGCCATCCCAGCTTCCGCCTTCGTCACATCATAAAAATCTATGATGCTGGTAATATTAGCAGAATAATTTACTTTTCCCAAATAGGATGTAGAATAAAGGAGCCAACACAAAAAAATCAAGAGACCTGCTCCACTTTTTTCAGATTTTGATTCTCTTACAGAACGCATTTTCCTTTCCACTCCCCACGTCTTTATTTCTTATTGCCCTTATAAATTTGGATCTCATTTTCTTTGTAAAGTCTCTCCAACTCATCGGACAAATTACTGTCAGTTATATAGTGATATTCCTTTTTCATATCATCCAACTTCAGCAAGGCCTTTTTTTCAAATTTGTCGCTGTCGGCCAGCACATAGACATCATTCATACACTGCAGCATTTTCTTTTGCACTTGATAAAATTCTTCCTGGTAATCACATATTCCATACTTGATAGAAACAGCTGACGGAGAAATAAAGGCTTTTTGTACGTGGATCTTACTTAATGTATCTAAAACCAAACTGCCATAAAAGGCCTTTTCCTTTTTATCAAAATGACCTCCACACAAAATCACTTCAAAATCCTTGTAATCACACAGAGAATTGAATACATCCAAAGAATGGGTAATAATCGTCAGCTTGGAAAATCGTTCTTTTAAAACTTCAGAAAAATGAATTGCTGTACTTCCCGAATCAATAAAAATAATATCGTTCTCCTCAACAAAAGCCGCCGCATTTATGGACAGTTCTCTTTTTTCCTTTATAAATTCTTTATTGCGGTCTTCCAGGTCAAAAAAATGCTTCATTCCCGATATTTCTACTGCGCCGCCGTGCACACGCTTTAAAACTCCCCGTTTTTCCATGACAAGCAAATCTCTACGAATGGTTTCTATGGAAACTTGAAATTCATCCATTAAACTCGCTGTTGTAACTGCCCCATATTTTTTTATATGCTTGTAAATAATTCCTTGTCGTTCGTCAGCAAACATATGCAATCACCTCCACTCTTTTCCACATTTTATCACGCATTTGCACATTTGTAAACATCTATTTCCTAAACCTTCTTGGCGCTATTACAAAATAAAGCACCTGCGATTAAGCAGATGCCTTAAATTCTTTTTCTTTTCCTGTTAGTGAAGCATCGGGGATTCTGAACCCACGGGGTTCGAATTTTCCTCTTTTCTTGTTAGTGAAGCATCGGGGATTCTGAACCCACGGGGTTCGAATCTTCTTCTTTTCTTGCTAGTGAAGCATCGGGGATTCGAACCCCGGACAACTTGATTAAAAGTCAAGTGCTCTACCGACTGAGCTAATGCTCCATATTTATAACAAAAAATAAGCATTGAAAATGCCCAGAGCCGGAATCGAACCAGCGACACGAGGATTTTCAGTCCTCTGCTCTACCAACTGAGCTATCTGGGCATTTAGACTTACGTCCAAGTAGCGGGGATAGGATTTGAACCTATGACCTTCGGGTTATGAGCCCGACGAGCTTCCAGACTGCTCCACCCCGCGTTATAAAGTTATTATATGCACTCAGAACTTATTTTATTCCTTATGCAAATGGATGGAGGTGGATTCGAACCACCGAAGCAATTTGCAGCAGATTTACAGTCTGTCCCCTTTGGCCACTCGGGAATCCATCCATAAAAGCCGATGATCGGACTCGAACCGATAACCTGCTGATTACAAATCAGCTGCTCTGCCAATTGAGCCACATCGGCA
>JAZSFW010000260.1:0-3665 GCA_045532445.1 Acetatifactor sp.
AGATTAACACTTGACAATTCCCACCAATATGCACTACAATCTCCATATAACACTTTGCATTTAGAAAGTGCGAAAAATGGCGAAGAAGAGGGATAGTACGGATAGGAAGCATTCCAGAGAGAGGGCGTGGCACTTTTGGTGCGGCTGGGAGGTCCTTGTGTGAAATGTCCGGAACCTGCCTTGGAGTCCTGTGTGACAGTGCATATTGTGACGGTTTGTGTTAGAATCGTTTATGATAGAGGATCATATTGCACCAGAAACACAGCGTAACACCGGCGTTAACGGTAAGAGAAGCAGGATGTCGCATAAAGCGGCATTAATTAGGGTGGTACCGCCGAGCCTTCGGTCCCTTTTGATGGGGATGGAGGCTTTTTTTATACCCTCCAGTTCAGGCATAAGCTGAACGCCCCGCTATCAAAGATAAGAAGAAAAGGAGTAAGCAAAATGGCTGACAAGAAAATGGTGGAAGCAATCACTTCCATGGATGTGGATTTCGCACAGTGGTATACTGATGTGGTATTGAAGGCGGAGCTGATCGATTATACCAGCGTCAAGGGGTGTATGGTGATCAAGCCTGCAGGTTATGCGATCTGGGAGCTGATCCAGAAGCAGTTGGATGCGAGATTTAAGGAGACTGGGGTGGAAAATGTATACTTGCCCATGTTTATCCCGGAATCTTTGCTTCAAAAGGAAAAAGATCATGTAGAAGGCTTTGCGCCCGAGGTTGCCTGGGTGACCCACGGTGGCTTAAATCCTTTGCAGGAGAGAATGTGTGTAAGACCTACTTCCGAGACCTTGTTCTGTGATTTTTATAAAAATGACATTCATTCCTACAGAGATCTTCCTAAGGTTTATAACCAGTGGTGTTCTGTGGTTCGTTGGGAGAAGGAGACCAGACCGTTCCTGCGCTCCAGAGAGTTTTTGTGGCAGGAAGGACATACTGCCCATGCGACAGCAGAAGAAGCCAAGGAAAGAACCATTCAGATGCTGAATGTTTATGCTGATTTCTGTGAAGAAGTGCTGGCGATCCCTGTGATTAAGGGTCAGAAGACAGACAAGGAGAAATTTGCAGGTGCTTTGGCTACTTATACCATTGAGGCACTGATGCATGATGGCAAGGCGCTGCAGTCAGGTACCAGCCACAACTTCGGTGATGGCTTTGCCAAGGCTTTTGAGATTCAGTTTGCAGATAAGGACAACACTTTGAAGCACGTACATCAGACTTCCTGGGGTATGACCACCCGTCTGATCGGTGCGATCATCATGGTTCACGGTGACAATGAAGGTCTGGTAATGCCTCCGAAGGTTGCGCCTGTACAGGTTTGCGTCATCCCCATTCAGCAGAAAAAAGAAGGGGTTCTTGATAAGGCTTACGAGCTGCGCGACAGATTGAAGAGCAATTTCCGGGTGAAAGTGGATGACTCTGACAAGTCTCCCGGATGGAAGTTCTCTGAGGCCGAGATGAGAGGGTACTGTCTGCGTGTGGAGATCGGGCCGAAGGATATCGAGGCAGGCAAGTGCGTGATCTGCAGAAGAGACACCAGAGAGAAGATTGAAGTGGCACTGAATGATCTGGAGGCAAAGGTGGCAGAGCTTCTCGATACCATGCAGAAGGAAATGCTGGAGAGAGCAAGAGCTCACAGAGAAGAGCATACCTATACAGCAGCCAATATGGAAGAGTTTGAGAAGATTTTCACAGAAAAATCAGGTTTTGTAAAAGCAATGTGGTGCGGTGACCGGGCCTGTGAGGATCAGATCAAGGAAAAATTAAGTGTGACCAGCCGTTGTATGCCTTTTGCCCAGGAGCAGATCGCAGAAACCTGCGTATGCTGCGGCAAGCCGGCGAAGAAGATGGTTTATTGGGGCAGAGCATATTAAAGTGCATATTTAAGAAGCAGATGTACACAATAGTAGGTGCTTAAGAGTTACTTAAGCACGAAGAAAAGGAGAGAAGATTATGGCAGCATTACAAGTAACATTGGAAAATTTTGACGCAGAAGTATTACAGTCTGACAAGCCTGTGCTTGTTGATTTCTGGGCCTCATGGTGCGGTCCTTGCAAGATGCTGATGCCTGTAATCGAGGAGTTGGCAGGAGAGCTGACTGATGTAAAAGTATGTAAGGTAAATGTGGATGAGCAGCCTGCACTTGCAGCCAGATTTAATGTCATGAGTATCCCTACTCTGGTTGTGATCAAGGATGGTCAGACAGCAGGCAGCTCTGTGGGTGTACAGAGTAAGGCAGCTATCTTGAAGATGTTGGGGAAATAAGCAGTCGTGAAGGAACAGGCTGATGAATTACATTGTTTTTGATTTGGAATGGAATCAGGGAAACGATGATGGGCAGCAGAAGCTTGCGTTTGAGATCGTGGAGATCGGTGCCGTGAAGCTGAACGAGCAGATGGAGCAGATCGGGCGGTTTCATGAGCTCATCAGACCGCAGGTTCATCATGAGATGCACAGAGTCACAGGAGAACTGATTCAGCTGGATATGGAGACTTTGCAGGAAGGGGAGACCTTTCCGGAAGTGATGGAGAGGTTTCTTGCCTGGTGCGGTGATGTCCAGGGTGACAATCGTGCAGAGAATGCTTCGTGCCAGCCGGAAAGCTTTATGTTTGCCTCCTGGGGCACACAGGATCTGACAGAACTGCAGCGTAATATGAGGTATTATGGGATGGAGCCTTTGTCCGAAGGCCCCATTCCTTATCTTGATGTCCAGAAGCTTTTCAGTATCGCTTATGAAGACCGTAAGACCAGAAGAGCCTTGGAATATGCCGTGGACTATCTGCAGATCGTCAAGGATGTTCCTTTTCACCGGGCCTTTGGGGATGCCTACTATACCGGCAAGGTGCTGGCTGCATGCAGAGATCCCAAGGTGCTTCGAAATGTGTCCTATGATGTCTTTCATCCGCCTGTCAGGAGGGAAGAAGAGATCAAGGTGCAGTTTGACACTTATTGCAAATATATCTCCAGACAGTTTGAAGACCGGGATGAAGCCCTTCGGGACAGAGAAGTGGTCTCCAGCAAATGCTACATCTGCCATTGTAATCTCAAAAAGAAGATCAAGTGGTTCAGCGGCAATGGCAAGCAGTATTATTGCTTGGCTTACTGTGAAAAACATGGGTATTTGAAAGGCAAGATCAGGGTGCGTAAGACCGATGAGGACAAGGTCTATATTGTCAAGACCACCAAGTTTATCACCGAGGAACAGGCGCGGGAAATTGAGCAGCGCAGAGAGCATGTCAGCCAGATGCGAAAGAGGCATCGGACGGGCAGGCGGTGAATAGGGGGAGGCAACCCGGACAGGCACTTAAGATAGCGGCATGGACAATGACAGGCTGGGGCGCAGTTGCAAGGCTATAAGAGTCACTAAGGTATTACTTTGTGGCGACACCTAATGTTGCGGCAGGTTTGATTGAGTCTCCGGTCATTAAGATCAATTGCAGTGTAGTATGTAAAAATAACTACTGAAATGCTGCGGAAATATCTTGTTGAGTATCAAACGATAAATAATTGTGGAAAGGTAACTATTGATAATATTCGTAGAAGCCTTTCCACTTTCTTTTCTTGGCTGGAGGAAGAGGATTATATTATAAATATTGATGATATAGATTTTTCTGAACGAGAGAGTGTTGTTTATGGAAAGGAGGATAAAGAACGAGAGGCA
>JAZSFW010000117.1:0-5042 GCA_045532445.1 Acetatifactor sp.
GCTGTAATCCCCAAAGACCACAACACATCCTTCATGATCGTGGTTCCCAGCTCCCTGGCCGTCATCTGATACATAGTCAGATAATCCGTCACATCCATAAACGCTTCATCTATGGAATATACATAGATATCCTCTTTGGCAATATACTTTAGATAAATGGCATAAATTTCCGCAGAATAATCAATATACAACTGCATCCTAGGCGGCGCCATAATATAATCTATTCCTTTAGGGATCTCAAACACCCTGCAGCGATTAGATACCCCGAGGGCTTTCATGGACGGAGAGACAGCCAGACAGATTGTTTTCTCTGTGCGCTCCGGATCTGCTACCACTAAATTGGTGGTTAGCGGATCCAATCCACGTTCCGCACATTCTACCGATGCATAGAAAGACTTTAAATCAATACACAAATACGTTCGTGAAATCAAAGATTTTTTTTCATCTTTTAACAGGAATCTTTCAGTCATGGCATGTCCTCCTTCCATAATAATCTTAAATACGAAGTGCTATAGTTCCAAACATATTTTCTTCATTGTAACATTATTTATGATATTTTAGAAGTAATTCATTTCTATTTTTTTCACATTTGCCCTTCCTGAAATGCCCTGATTCAGATAGATTTGTGGAATCAGATTAATCTATCCTACAGCACACCTTTTGATCTGGGTTATGTGGGACCAATTTCAACAAATCCGGCAGGTACTTGACATTGCCCGGAACAAGAGTATAATAATTAATAACTTAATTATTTCTAAACCAATAAAAATGGAGGCCCTTATGGAACACCCACAACGAACTGTGATGAAAGCGCTTATGAGAACCCGGCGTGCGTGGCTGGATCACACCAGAGAAATTGCCCGCAAGATCGGCATCCCCGAGTCCTATCGGAGGATCATTATGTATCTGCACCGCTCACCCGGCGCAAATCAAAAGAACATAGCCGACTTTGCAGACATCACCACTGCTGCTGTAAATCAAATCGTGAAAGAAATGATCGCGGATGGATATGTGCAAAAAGAACAGGACAGCGCAGACCGCAGGTGTACAAAACTCTATCTGACAGACAAAGGAAAATCGACTGCAGAAGAGCTGAGAGAATACCTGCACCACTCAGACAAAGTGATCACTTCTTTGATCACCCCTGAGAAGGAAGCTGAGATGATTCAGCTTTTGGATCAAATACACGATTGCATACGGAGGGATTTGACATCATGCTGAAATACTTGAAAAAATATTGGTTTTTTTGTCTGCTTGCGCCCTTGTTTATGTTTGGCGAGGTGGCAATGGATCTGATTCAGCCGGATATGATGGCTGATATCGTGGATAACGGTGTCTTAAAAAATGATATGGGACTGATCATTTCCGTGGGAATACGCATGGTCCTCTTGGTAATGGTAGGAGGTCTTTGCGGCGTTCTGTGTGGTGTCTTCGCCAATTTTGCAGCCCAGAATTTCGGTAATGACCTGAGAAAAGATCTCTTTAGCAAGATCATGTCTCTCTCCTTTCAACAAACTGACAAGATCTCTACCGGTTCTCTTGTTACCAGATTGACCAATGACGTGACCCAGGTTCAACAGTCTGTTATGATGGCTATCCGTGGGCTGGTCCGCAACCTTGTCATGTTTGTGGGCGGTATCTTCATGCTCTACCGCCAGTCTCCCAAATTTGCTCTGATCGCAGCCTGCGGTTTCCCTTTTGTAATCGTATCTGCTATTTTCTTCCTGAGAAAAGCAGCTCCTCTTTTCACCCTTGTGCAAAAGAAGCTGGACCGCATCAACAGTATTATGCAGGAAAATGTAGCCGGTGCCCGTGTGGTCAAGGCTTACGTGAAAGAAAAGAGCGAGATTGAACGCTTTGATGAAGCCAATTATTCTCTTTGTCAGGAGAATTTACGAGTGCAGACCCTGCTGGCGTTCATGGGACCCTGCATGAACATTGTACTCAATATCTGTATTGTGTGTGTGATCCTGGTAGGCGGCATGACCGTAAAAAACGGCGGCGAAATGAGCCCCGGTAATATTATGGCCGGCATCACCTACCTGTCGCAGATTTTGCACGGTGTTACTTTTATGGCTCATATTTTCCAGTTCTTTACCAGAGCCAAAGCTTCGGCTGAACGTATCAACGAAGTACTCAATTATCCGGAAGTGATCCTGGACGGCTCCTTTACAGATGACCCGGAGGCAGATCACAAAGGAGAAATCGAGTTTCGCCATGTAAGCTTTGCTTATCCGGAATCCTCCGGCCAGAAAGTATTGGATGATATTTCCTTTACGATCAAACAGGGAGAAACCCTGGCCATTATCGGTGCAACCGGCAGCGGTAAGTCCTCACTTGTTAACTTAATTCCCCGCTTTTACGATGTGACCGAAGGTGCTATTTTCATTGATGGCCGCAATATAAAAGACTACAAACTAAAAGACCTGCGTTCCAGGATTTCCATTGTACTTCAGAAAGCAGAGCTTTACTCCAGGTCTATTGAAGCCAATATCAAGTGGGGCCGCAGTGACGCTACCCCCTGGGATATCAAGAAAGCCGCCCAGATCGCTCAGGCAGATGACTTTATCTGTGCTACCAACTATGGCTACTATACATTAGTTACCGAAGGAGGTCACTCTCTCTCCGGCGGACAAAAGCAAAGACTTTCTATTTCCAGAGCCATCATCAAAAAGAGTGAGATTCTCATTTTCGATGACTCCACCAGCGCATTGGACTTAAAGACAGAAGCTTCCCTATACGAGGCTCTTGGTCGGGATTGTCCGGATATGACCAAGATCATTATTGCACAGCGTATCGCTTCCATAAAAGGCGCCGACAGAATTGCCGTTTTAGACAATGGCAGGATTTCTGCGCTGGGTACCCATGAAGAGCTTTTGCAAAGTTCTAAAATTTATCAGGAAATATACCATTCACAGATGAGAGAAGGGGGTGTGGCATAATGAAAAAAGCACAACTGAAAGTAACCCAAAATGAACACCTCGTTAACACCCCTTCTTCCAGCGAACAGGGAACCTTGCCCCCCGGCTTTGAAAAACATCCTGATGGCGAAGAGGTAAAGTTTTTGACCAAAAACGGCCCCGGTTCTTTCCGCGGACGCCCGGGAGGTCCCCGAGGTATGGGGCAGACCGTAGAGAAAGCCGGCCATGTCCGCGAGACACTGTTTCGCCTGCTGGGCTATTTTGGCCGGGTAAAATGGTTATTACTTATGCTGATTCTGTCTGTCATTTGTGTAACGCTGGTGGCCTTGGTGGCTCCTTCCTTACAGGGAAAAGCCATCGACTATATCAAAGAAAGGCAGTGGGATACCCTTTATCGCTGCGTAATTTTCCTGGCCATCGCGTATATCGCCAACATTTTCTTCGGTCTTTCCCAGTCCCTTCTGGCCGCGAGACTGAGCCGCAGTATTGTCAGGCAGATGCGATACGATCTCTTTAAGAAGATTGACAATTTATCTATTAAATACCTGGATACCCACTCAAACGGCGATATTATGAGCCGCATGACCAATGATATTGAAAATGTATCCAGCACCATATCCCACAGTTTGGGATCCTTGGTTTCCGGTGTTCTCACCATCATCGGAACGGTATCCATCATGTTTGCCTACTGCTGGCAGCTGACACTGATCACCATGCTTACTGTGCTGATCACAGTCGTTGTCACCAAAAAGATGTCAAAAGTCATGCGCAAAATGTACCGTAAACGCTCCCAGATCCTGGGACGTTTAAACGGTCACTCGGAAGAAATGATCACCGGCTATAAGTCTATCGTAGCCTACAACAAGCAGGATGATGTAATCGATGAATTCCGTGCAACTTCCGACGAGCTTACCAGAGTCAGCATCAAAGCAGAAATCCTGGGTGGCTCCATGGGACCGATCATGAACTGTATCTCCAATGTCAGCTTTGTGATTGTAGCCGCTTTCGGCGGATACTTTGCTTACACCGGTCTGATCACCATTGGTACCATCTCTGCTTTTATCATCTACGCAAAGCAGTTCTCCAGACCGATCAATGAGATTGCGCAGCTCTACGGTACCATCCAGACTGCCATCGCCGGAGCGGAGCGTGTATTTGCCCTGATCGATCAGCCCGACGAGGATAACAGCGGCGACCAGGACCTTGACAATATCAAAGGAGAGATTTCTTTCCGCAATGTAGATTTTTCCTACATACCCGGCAAACAAGTCCTCTACGATTTTGATCTGGATGTAAAACCCGGTCAGAAGATTGCTCTGGTAGGTGCCACCGGCAGCGGTAAGACCACGGTAGTCAACCTCCTTATGAGGTTCTATCCTGTGGATGCAGGAGAGATCCTCATCGACGGCGTCAACATTTATGACATCAAACGGGATGAGCTGAGAAAAAATATTGCCATCGTTCTGCAGGATACCGTGCTGTTCTCAGACACCATTGAAAACAATATCAAATACGGCAATCCGGAAGCTACCGATGAAGAAATGTATGCTGCCGCCAAAATGAGCAACCTTTCCTACTATATTGATCATTTGCCTGATGGTTACCAAACCTTCTTAAAACAGGCCGGTGCCGGACTCTCCCACGGTCAGAGACAGCTCCTTTCCATAGCCAGAGCCATTCTGAAGGATCCTAAGATCCTGATCCTGGACGAGGCTACTTCCTCCGTAGATACCCGTACAGAGCAAAATATTCAGGACGCCATGGTGAAATTAATGAAAAACCGAACCAGCCTGATCATTGCACACAGGCTTTCTACCATAAGAGATGCTGACAAAATTGTCGTAATGGATCAGGGAAGAGTCGTTGAGATCGGCAATCATGAAGAACTGCTGGAGAAAAAGGGAAGATATCACAGCCTTTATATGACACAGTTTGCAGGAAACAAAATCTAAGGATCAGAAAGGTCGGCGGACTATTTACAAGTTCGCCGACCTTTTTGCTAGAAAACAGCATCTACATCAATATGCCAGGCCAAGTAGTTTAGCTTTTCACCAAATCAATCAGCTCCTGCACATTTATATTTTTAATTTCAACTTGCTCATCATTACTGCAAACCGAAAG
>JAZSFW010000168.1:0-12753 GCA_045532445.1 Acetatifactor sp.
AGGATTGGAACGGTAGGAAGAGGTCTCACCGGAGGGGATCAGTTCGTCGGTAGTGGTTACCGGATCGTGGATCTCACTGACCACACGAAGCACCAGATTTTCAGGCAACGCGCACATTGCCGGCCAGTCCTTGATATTGGGACCTAACTGAATCTCCACATCGGGGTTGGCCACGCCCTTGGAATCAAATACGCGGTTTGCATAGATCTTGCTGTCAAAGTGGTATTTATACTTGCCAAATTCTCCATCAAAATCTGTTGCCGGGGTCAGCACACCCTTGTTGGCTGCAGTAGCAGCGATTGAACGGGCATCCATCAGGGCTACAGAAGAGATCTGACCGTTCTGCAGCTTACTTCCCTCACGATTCGGGAAGTTTCTGGTAGAGTGGCGGATGCTGAATGCATTGTTGGCAGGAGTATCACCTACACCGAAGCAAGGACCGCAGAAAGCAGTCTTCATCACAGCACCGGTCTCCAAAATGGTAGCTGCCGCGCCGTTACGGATCAATTCCATGTATACCGGCATGGATGCAGGATATACGCTTAAGGTAAAGCCATCAGAACCGATATACTGACCTTTCAGGATATCCGCTGCGGCACAGATATTTTCAAAGCCACCGCCGGCACAGCCTGCAATGATTCCCTGGTCTACCATAAATTTGCCGTTTACGACTTTATCTTTCAGATGATACTCTACTGCACCATCCAGACTTACCAGCGCACGCTTTTCTGTCTCATCCAAAATATCCATCAGGTTCGCATTCAGCTCCTCGATGGTGTAGGTATTGCTGGGATGGAAGGGCATTGCGATCATAGGTCTTACTGCGGACAAGTCCACAGTCACCATATTGTCGTAATATGCCACCTGACCGGGATTTAATTCTGCATACTCTTCCTTTCTGCCGTGGATCTCATAAAACTCTTCGATCTCAGCATCTGTTCTCCAGATAGAGGATAAGCAGGTGGTCTCTGTGGTCATGACATCCACGCCGATACGGAAGTCAGCACTTAAGGAAGACACGCCGGGGCCTACGAACTCCATCACTTTATTTTTTACAAAACCATTTTTAAACACCGCACCAATGATAGCCAGGGCTACGTCCTGAGGACCGACGCCTTTTACCGGCTCGCCTGTCAAATAGACACCGACCACACCTGGCATGTTGATATCATAGGTCTGGTTTAACAGCTGTTTTACCAACTCGGGACCGCCTTCCCCCACTGCCATGGTACCAAGGGCACCATAACGGGTGTGGGAGTCACTTCCCAAGATCATCTTGCCGGCACCTGCCAGCATTTCTCTTGCAAACTGGTGAATAACTGCCTGATGAGGGGGAACATAGACACCACCGTATTTCTTGGCACAGGACAAACCAAACATGTGGTCATCCTCATTGATGGTACCGCCTACCGCACACAGGGAGTTGTGGCAGTTGGTCAATACATAGGGCATAGGGAACCTGGTAAGTCCTGAAGCCCTGGCAGTCTGAATGATACCTACAAAAGTGATATCATGGCTGGTCAGCTTGTCAAATCTGATCTTAAGCTTATCCATGCTGCCGGAAGTATTGTGCGCCTTTAGAATACCGTAAGCAATGGTATTTTTCACCGCTTCTTCTTTGGTGATCTGTTTTCCTGTTTTTGCTTCTATGGCGGATGCCGCTTCATGGCCATCTTCGATGATCTCAACACCATTTACTAAATAGGCTCCGCCCTTTAATAACTGTACCATAGTTTTCTCCTTCTTGTACCTTTTTCTTATTGCTGCTGTGTATCACTGGATTATTTGAGCACTACCTTATCCAAATGCCAGATCTCATCCACATACTGTTGAATGGTTCTGTCAGAAGTAAACTTACCGCTGCAGGCAATATTCAAAATCGCACTCTTTGCCCAGCCTGCTTCATCTCTGTAAGCCTGCTCTACTTTCTTCTGCGCTTCCGCATAAGACTTGAAGTCCTTCAGGATGAAGTAAGTATCGGCTTTGCTGGTGCTTAAGGTGTTCAACAGAGAATTATATAACGGCCGGAACAGCTCTGTGTGAGAATAGGCACCGTTGATCAGCTGCATCAATACTTTACGCACATCCTGATCATTATTAAAGATCTCCATAGGGTCATAGCCGCCATGATTCTCGTAATGAATGACTTCATCGGAGCTCAAGCCAAAGATAAAGGCATTCTCTTCCCCTACTTCTTCCACAATTTCCACATTGGCGCCGTCCATGGTACCCAAGGTCAGGGCGCCGTTTAACATGAATTTCATGTTACCGGTACCGGAAGCCTCTTTACTTGCAGTAGATATCTGCTCAGACACATCTGCTGCCGCAAAAATGATCTCTGCGTTGGATACATTATAATTCTCGATAAATACCACCTTAATCTTTCCATTGATAGAATGATCATTGTTGATCACATCTGCAACGGAATTGATCAGCTTGATGGTCAGCTTCGCATTGCGATAACCGGCTGCTGCCTTAGCACCGAAAATAAAGGTTCTGGGATAAAATTCCATCTCCGGATGCTCTTTCAATTCATTATACAGATACATAACATGCAGAATATTCAGAAGCTGTCTCTTATATTCATGCAGTCTCTTTACCTGTACATCAAAGATGGATCTGGGATCCACTTCCACCCCATTGTGCTCCAGGATATATTTTGCCAGACGTACTTTATTCTGGTATTTGATATTCATAAACTCCTGCTGGGCCTTGGCGTCATCTGCATAAATCTTCAGACGTCCGATCTGTTTAAGATCCGTGATCCACTCACTGCCCACATGATCGGTAACCCACTTCGCAAGCAAAGGATTGCCGTGCAAAAGGAATCTTCTCTGGGTGATACCGTTGGTCTTATTGTTAAAACGCTCCGGGAACATCTCATAAAAATCTCTCAGCTCCTGCTTTTTCAGGATCTCCGTGTGCAGTCTTGCCACACCGTTTACAGAATAGCCTGCAACGATCGCCATATGGGCCATTTTCACCTGTCCATCATAGATGATGGCCATCTTGCGGATCTTCTCCTGTACATTGGCATAGGGATCACTGCCATACTTCTCCTGGATCTGCTGGATAAAGCGACGGTTGATCTCCTCCACAATCTGATAAATTCTGGGAAGCAGTCTGGAGAACAGCTCGATAGGCCATTTTTCCAAAGCTTCCGCCATGATCGTATGATTGGTGTAAGCGCAGGTCTTGGTCGTAATCTCCCATGCTTCCTCCCAGGTCAGGAAATATTCATCCATCAGGATACGCATCAACTCCGGAATTGCTACTGTGGGATGAGTATCGTTTAACTGGAACGTCACTTTTTCGTGGAACTTGCGGATATCTCCATGCTTTCTCATGTACTTGGCAATGGCCTCCTGCACAGAAGCAGAAATAAAGAAGTACTGCTGCTTCAGACGAAGCTCTTTTCCTGCATAATGATTGTCATTGGGGTATAATACTTCCACAATGTTCTTTGCCAGATTCTGCTGCTCTACTGCCTTCTGATAGTCTCCCTTGTCAAAGGAATCCAGGGAGAAGCACTCCACAGCCTCTGCATCCCAGATACGAAGGGTGTTGACGATACCATTTCCATAGCCCACGATAGGAAGATCAAAAGGAATGGCCTTTACAGACTGATAACCTTCCTGACCAAAGTAATTACGCCCATTTTCATGGCGGACAGTTACATAACCGCCAAATTTTACAATCTTTGCATACTCAGGTCTGCGCAGTTCAAAAGGGTTGCCGTCCACCAGCCAGTTGTCCGGCACCTCCACCTGATACCCATCGCGGATTTCTTGCTTAAACATACCATAACGGTAACGGATGCCGCAGCCATAAGCAGGATAGCCCAAAGTAGCCAAGGAATCCAAAAAGCATGCTGCCAGACGTCCCAAGCCACCATTGCCCAAAGCTGCATCGGGCTCCTGATCCTCCAAAAAGTTCAGATCAAGCCCCAGCTCATTCAAAGCCTCTTTCACTTCCTCATATGCCTGCATGTTGATCATGTTGTTGCCCATGGCGCGCCCCATAAGGAACTCCATGGACATATAGTAAACCATCTTAGGATCTTCCTTCTCGTATGCCTTCTGGGTCTCCATCCAGTTCTCCACGATCTGATCCTTAATTGCATAAGAAACCGCCTGGAAGATCTGCTGGGCAGAAGCCTCCTCCAGGGTCTTACGATACAAAGTCTTTACATTATAAATCACACTGCGTTTAAATAATTCTTTATCAAATTTTATTTTTGCAGCTGCTGCTTTCACCGTTGGTGTCACTTTTGTTGGTTTTGTAGCAGATGTCTTCAAATTAAATCCTCCCTATTTCATCTTTTCGATGGCGATGGTTACCTCCTCGCCATTCACATTCCATGCTTTGGATACTGCAAAGTCTGTGTCAGTCACCATGATATCAGCAAGTACCTTGCCGGCGATAGCTTCCTGATTGCGAGTTGCAATCGCAGCCAGCTTCTCATTTCCGTTAATGGATACTTTGATATGATCCATTACTTCAAAATCAGCATCCTTACGCATAGTCTGGATCTTACTGATGATCTCGTATACAAAGCCTTCCTCGATCAGTTCTTCGGTAAGGTTGGTATCCAGCACAACGGTCATCTTATTGTTTTCCTCAGACACATAACCCTCTTTCTGCGCCATATCGATGAGCAGATCATCCTTGGTAAGTTCAACAGTCACACCATTTACATCAAACACCAGCTTGCCATTCTGGTTCAGGTCATCCATTGCTGCGTTGCCATCCAGGGACGCAAGCATCTTCTGGATGCCGCCCAACTGCTTACCATACTTAGGACCTACGGTACGAAGCTGAGGTTTGAAGGTATAAGAGGTGAAATCTCTTACATCATCCGTAAACAGGACTTCCTTCACATTCAGCTCATCCTTGATAATATCCTGATAGAAGGTATCCAGGGTAAAGTCTGCCTTGATATACATTCTGCTGATGGGCTGACGATTCTTGATGGCAGCATTGTTACGACAAGCACGACCCATCACAACCGCCTCCAGTACATCCTCCATAGCCTCTTCCAGTGCAGGATCGATCATCTTCTCATCCACTGCAGGAAAATCACACAGATGGATACTCTCCGGAGCAGAGGCATCAATGCTTCTTACCAGATTCTGGTAGATATCCTCCGTCATGAAAGGAATCATAGGAGCCGCCGCCTTGCTGATGGTCACCAGCGCAGTGTAAAGTGTCATGTAAGCATTGATCTTATCCTGCTCCATGCCCTTTGCCCAGAAACGCTCACGGCTGCGTCTTACATACCAGTTACTCATTTCATCCACGAAATCCTGAAGTGCCTTGGCAGCTTCGGGAATACGATATTTCTCCAGGTTGGTATCTACCTCTCCCACAACGGTATTGAGCTTGGAAAGCAGCCACTTATCCATTACGGGAAGTTTGTCATATTCCAAAGTATATTTGGTTGCATCAAAATCATCAATATTAGCGTACAGTACAAAGAATGCATAAGTATTCCACAAAGTACCCATGAACTTACGCTGTCCCTCGGTTACAGCCTTTCCGGAGAAACGCTTGGGAAGCCAGGGAGCAGAGCTGGTGTAGAAATACCATCTGATGGCATCGGCACCATAGGTCTCCAGTGCATCAAACGGATCCACGGCATTGCCTTTACTCTTACTCATCTTCTGCCCGTTTTCATCCTGTACATGTCCCAGAACGATAACGTTCTCATAAGGAGCCTTGTTAAAGAGCAAAGTACACTCTGCCAGCAGAGAGTAGAACCATCCACGGGTCTGGTCTACTGCCTCAGAGATAAACTGTGCAGGGAACTGTGCCTCAAACAGCTCTTTGTTTTCAAAAGGATAATGATGCTGTGCGAAAGGCATGGCACCGGAGTCAAACCAACAGTCAATTACTTCAGGCACACGCTTCATCTGACCGCCACACTTGGGACAATTCAGAGTAATCTCATCAATGTAAGGCCGATGGAACTCTACTGTCTTGGCCTCCTCATTGCCGCTCATCTGATACAGCTCTTCACGGCTTCCGATAGAGTGCATATGACCACATTCACACTCCCAGATATTTAACGGAGTACCCCAGTAACGGTTACGGGATACACCCCAATCCTGGATGTTCTCAAGCCAGTCACCGAAACGTCCCTTACCGATAGATTCCGGAATCCAGTTGATGGTATTGTTGTTGCGGATCAGGTCTTCCTTAACAGCCGTCATCTTGATAAACCAGCTCTCACGGGCATAGTAGATCAGCGGGGTGTCACATCTCCAGCAGTGAGGGTAGCTGTGCTCAAATTTGGGTGCATCATATAACAGACCATTCTTCTCCAGATCGGTAAGCACCATAGGATCTGCCTTCTTACAGAAGACACCTTCATACGCTGTCTCTTTGGTCATCTCACCCTTACCGTCCACAAACTGAACAAAGGGCAGATCGTATTTACGTCCCACATTGGCATCGTCTTCACCGAAAGCAGGGGCAATGTGTACCACGCCAGTACCGTCTGTCAGTGTAACATAAGTATCGCAGGTCACGTAGAAAGCCTTCTTATGCTGCTTTTCGCAGGTCTCAATAGCCCAGGGGAACAAAGGCTCATATTCCTTGTACTCCAGATCCTTACCGGTACAAGTCTCAAGCACCTCATAAGCAGGTACATTGTTTTCCTTGTCAGCCAGCTTGCCAAGCACTGTCTCAAGAAGTGCCTCTGCCATATAATAAGTATAACCATCTGCCGCTTTTACCTTTGCGTAGGTCTCATTGGGATTTACGCAAAGTGCCACGTTAGAAGGCAGGGTCCAAGGGGTAGTAGTCCATGCCAGAATGTAGGCATCCTCACCAGCCACTTTAAAACGTGCCACTGCAGAGCGTTCTTTGACATCCTTATAACCCTGAGCCACCTCATGGCTGGACAGAGGGGTACCGCAGCGAGGGCAGTAAGGCACGATCTTAAAGCCCTTATACAAAAGTCCCTTATCCCAGATGGTCTTTAAAGCCCACCACTCAGACTCGATAAAATCATCATGATAGGTTACGTAGGGATCATCCATATCAGCCCAGAAGCCTACGGTATTGGAGAAATCCTCCCACATTCCCTTATACTTCCACACACTTTCCTTACACTTGTCAATAAAAGGATCCAGACCATACTCTTCGATCTGCTCTTTGCCGTCCAAGCCCAGAAGCTTCTCTACTTCCAGCTCTACCGGCAGACCGTGGGTATCCCAACCGGCCTTTCTGGGTACCATATAACCCTTCATGGTGCGGTATCTGGGGATCATATCCTAAATGGTACGGGACTCTACATGACCGATATGGGGCTTACCGTTAGCGGTAGGCGGTCCATCGTAAAAAGTATATGTCTCGCCTTCCTTGCGGCATTCCATACTCTTACGGAAAATGTCATTGTCTCTCCAGAATTTTTCAACATTTTTTTCTCTCTCAACAAAGTTGAGGTTTGTCGATACTTTTTGATACATCTCTTTACTCCTTTCTAGAAAAAAAGAAATGCCCCGTCCTGTAAAAGGACGAGGCTTAAGCTCGTTATACCACCTGTTACAACATACGGCTCCCTTAGGAACGATATGGTTTCCTTTAACGGTGGAAGGCCGGCAGGGACTACTTACGCACTCTGCTTGCGCATCTTTGCTTTGGTCCGTGCAGCTCGGAAGTGATCTTCTCCTGCAAACCTACTAATACCGGTCTCACACCAACACCGGCTCGCTGAATCTTCGAAATGCGGATACTGTCTTCGTCATGGCTTTTTGCTTTGTTTTTATCAAAGCAATTCTACGCGTTTTTTGCATAATTGTCAAGGGGTATTCCTGTTTTTCCCTGAAAACAAAGCAAATTTCCAAACAGTTTGGGCAGTATGGCTGTGCCGACGGCGCGCAGTACCCCGAGGGTTGGCAGTTGCACCCGGCAGGAGGCAGGCGGCAGTGGTTTGTTTTGCAGTTGCAAGGTGTAAGAATTACTAAGACTTGTAAAAAGGCAGAAATAGAAACTAAAGGCAGAGACCTATAAGGCAAAACTCGGCGCGCTGCGCCTCAAACATGTTGCCTTATAGGTCTCTAACGCTTTTATTTCTGCCTTCTTACAAGTCTAAGTAATTCTAACAGCCTTGCAGATGTCAAAACAAACCACTGCCGCCTGCCTCCTGCCGGGTGCAACTGCCAACCCTCGGGGTACTGCACGCCGTCGGCACAGCCATACTGCCCAAACTGTTATCAATTTTCTACTGCAGACTCTTGATATATTCTTCCATGTCCACAACTGTGTTATTCTTTCTGGCTTCTTCTGCAGCGAAGCAGATTAAGTGGCTTACGCAGGAAACTGTGATGTCGGAAATGGAATCGGAAGGATTGTTGTTGGCAATATACTCGTATAAGTCCTGCATGATGCCGATATCACCGCCGCCATGTCCTCCGGCAATGGTCTGGTCGATCACAACATCCGGTGTGTAAACATCTGACCACTGCTGCGTTGCGAAATCATAAAATTTCATAGACTGATCTTCCATATCCAGACGAAGCTCACCCTTAGTACCCATGATCGTGGAAATTCTTCCGCCCTTGTTAAATCCTGACATAGTAAGGGTCAAAAGTTTATCCTCACCAAACTGTACATTTACGATCTGGTGGTCAACCACATCATTATCGCACTGATATACACATCTTCCATAAGGAGAGGTCTTTAAGATCTCATCTACTTCTTCGTCAGTAGGATTAAATTTCTTTGCCACAATGGCTCTGAAGTGCTGAACCTCAGCGGTACCTATCTTGTAAAGATCCGGTGCATAATAGTAGCAGGTGTCTTTATGAGGGCATCCATCCAGACAGCGCTTGGGTGCACCTTCCGGCTTGTTTTTCTCGGTAAAATAAGACCGCATACCGAAGGACTGTACTTTCGTACAAGGCTCTCCGATCAGCCACTGGAAAAGGTCTGTATCATGGCAGCACTTTGCCAAAAGCATGGGCGCAGATTCCTCTTCTTTTCTCCAGTTACCTCTTACATAGCTGTGACTGATATGTACATTGCCCACACCTTCCGCATGAACAACATTGATAATCTCTCCCACATTTCCTTCACTGATAAACTTCTTTACTGCCTTGTAGAAGGGTGTATAGCGAAGAACGTGGCATACCAATACCTTCACGCCATTTTCTTTGGAAGCCCGTGCAATATCATAGCACTCCTTGGGTGTGGGAGCCACAGGCTTCTCCAAAAGGACATCATACTTCTGCTCAATTGCTTTCATGGCAGGGGCATAGTGCATCTTGTCCTGGGTACAGATCATTGCCACATCAGCAAGCTTCGGAAATGCCAAAAGCTTTTCCCAGGTATCAAAGCACATCTCCTCCGGCACGTTATATCTGTCTCTTAAATATTCTCTTTTTTCCTTGACCGGCTCTGCCAATCCAACCAGTTTGAATTTTTCGGGGCATACATCCAGCGTCTTCAAATAACTGCTGCCTCTGTCCCCACCACCTATTAAAATCAATGATAATTGTTTCATATCTTTCTCCTTTTTGACTCAAGAGAGTTTTTAAATGATACAATTATAATATCATACAAACGTTTGTATTGGCAAGACTTTTTTTTGCATTGGTAGATCCCAGAAAAGGAAACTTCAAGTATTACGCAAATACTCTATTCCGGATATGACAGATGCCGCCAAAGCAAGCAGCATTAAGGCCTTTGAAGATACTATGGTTGCCACAGAGGTAGCTAACAGGGTTCCTCCACTGTGTAAGAGCATGCGCAGAATATTATAAGGACCTGCAATCTCAATGGGAACAACATAACGAAGCAAAGTAGGAACACCATTATCTATCCATGACCTTCCAAATAAGATCAGCGCATAAGTCAGCAAAAATATAACCTTGTTCTGCGTAAACAGAACAGGCAGAAATACAAAAGAAAGGCTTCCCAGAAATAAAATAATCCTGGAAGAAATCCTTTTCTGCAGGATTCCAAAAACCATGCATCCTACAAGAGATGCGACAGAATAGATCGTCGCCATTGCTGTTGTAACAGTCTCATCAAATCCCAGGTCAAATGCCACAGTTGCCAGTATACCAGTGACGCCGGCAGCGAATCCACGCAGTATATTAGGCAGAATCAATCGCAGAAAGCTAGGATGCTTCAATGTTTGAGATATGGATAAAGGATTATCCTTTGCGGGTTCTCCCCTATAAATACCATTATTGAGAATTGACTTTTGAATAAGGATCAGCCGGATACTTATAAATTCCAACAAAGCACAAAAACAAAATGCCCCTGCCATTAAAACAATATATGGTACAGAACCGGTCAGCGTCGATATAATATATCCCACAAAAAAGGAGATTGCACCTGACAAAACTCCGGCTATTGCATTTATCGTACCATAATCTTCTGCCGGATACAACAAATAAGGAAGTGTGTAACAATAACCGGTACGCAGCGCGCTCACAACAGTCTGGAATATTCCAATAATCAAAATGAGTGCAAACGCTTTCAAAGAGGCACCGGACTGAAAACAAAAAGGAAGATAGCATAATAATATGATTCCACTTGGAAGACCGGTAAATGCATATCGTTTGATGATATTGCGTTCTCCGTCTGTTCTGGCAAATAACAAAAGAGCAACCACATTGACTGCCTGTATCACTGTACTATGAACATAAATCAGCCTGGTAGAAAAGCCCAGTGTGACTAACAGGGTTTGAAACAAAGTTCCTGTGGACACCAAAATGCAAATAGAACTTAATGTATTTTGAATAAGAAAAATCTTTTTATTGGTACGGATCGTTTTTTCCATGAAAAAGCACCTCCTCTGCACAATCAATTATAGCAAAAGAGGCGCCAACATCAAATGTTCTCACAAGACACAAAAACACAAAAATGGCTGATTACAACCTGAAATTATTTGTAAAAGTTCCGGGGGATGTACCATACTGCTTTACAAAAGCACTTTGAAATGCCCGTACTGATTCATAGCCAACTGTATATGCCACATCCTTAACACTCAATCCCTGGTTTAACAACCCAACAGCTTCCTGCATGCGTAGTCTGACAATTTGTTCCCGGTAACTGCAACCATAGTGCTTTTCAATAATACGAGCCAGCTGACGTTCTGACAAATGCAATTCCTCAGCAATCTCAGAAAGGTAAGGTGGCTTCTTATAACATTGTTGCAAAATCTGATCAATTTTATAAAGCCTTCCCATATCACTGTCCGTATCGGAATAAACTTTTTTATCAGGAAGCTGCAGACAGGCAATTCTTGTTAAAAAAGAAAACAAATAGCTTCCCGCAAGCATTCCTTGTTTCTTTTTTAAAGCGCCAGAAAAGAAAGATGCCAACATACGACACTCTTGATCAAAAGGGAGAATGGCATACTTTTCAAAGGAAAATAACGGCAACCAAGGAACTGGTTCCATATGATTGATAATTTCAAAGAAAAAATTCGCTCCCCCAATTTTTCCTTGGGTTTGTCCAATATCCGTACAATGAAGTGTACCCG
The DNA here is from genome assembly GCA_045532445.1 of Acetatifactor sp. GTDB lineage: Bacteria > Bacillota > Clostridia > Lachnospirales > Lachnospiraceae > Acetatifactor. The sequence goes on from JAZSFW010000168.1 coordinate 11,501, forward strand.
GTTTTATGATAAATAAATCTCCCGCCTGAAGGGCACAGACTTCTTCTTGAAAATAGCAGTGCATGGAACCCTCTTCCAAAAAGAAAAGCTCATACCATTGATGAGAATGAAGGATGCTGCTATCGCCTTTTTGCTCCGTTGGAAAAAACGCATAATTATACCCTTCCATAATGTACAACTTTACGTTTTCTGCGGTAAAAGTGTACTCACAGAAGCTGTCGGAAACGTTCTCTAATGCCATGCTCAATAACTCCTATTGCAGTCAGATCATTTGATACTATCTGCATTATAGCATAGCCCAAAGATCTGTCAAGGGACTGCAACTTAACAGCCTCCTACCAAATTGTCCAACTTCCATCCATAAATCCGAAGCCAGATCCAATGGCATTTCCTTTTAAATTCACTTGACTTAATCCCCAATTTGGCTTATGATACAGGTAATTATAGCTGTCTTGTCAGTCCGGCTGTTTAGTTCACTATGCCGCCCAAGCGGCAGAATGGGAGGAAAAATGGATCGACAGAATCTTACCTTACTTACAGATCTTTATGAATTGACCATGATGCAGGGTTATTTTAAGAATAAGGATCGTAACGAAACAGTTATTTTTGATGCTTTTTATCGCTCCAATCCCTGTGGAGGCGGCTATGCCATCTGCGCAGGCTTAGAGCAAGTGATTCAGTATATTAAGGAACTGCATTTCGACAAGGAAGACATTGATTATCTTTCATCACTTGGAATTTTTGAGCAGGATTTTCTGGATTACCTGCGGGATTTTAAATTCTCCGGAGATATTTATGCGATTCCCGAAGGAACCGTGATGTTCCCCAGAGAGCCCATGATCAAGGTGATCGCACCGATCATGGAAGCGCAGCTTGTAGAAACTGCCATTTTAAATATTATCAACCACCAGAGCCTGATCGCCACCAAGGCTGCCAGGGTCTGCCATGCGGCCAGGGGGGACGGAATCATGGAATTTGGTCTTCGCCGCGCCCAGGGGCCTGATGCCGGTATTTACGGCGCCAGAGCAGCCATGATCGGCGGTTGTGTGGGAACCAGCAATGTGCTGGCCGGACAGCTTTTTGATGTGCCGGTGAAAGGAACCCATGCCCATAGCTGGATCATGAGTTTCCCGGATGAATATACCGCCTTTAAGACCTACGCGGATATGTATCCCAAGGCTTGTATCCTGCTGGTTGATACCTATGACACCTTAAAATCCGGCGTGCCCAATGCCATTAAAGTCTTTACGGAA
>JAZSFW010000060.1:0-2729 GCA_045532445.1 Acetatifactor sp.
GATTATATCCGGGGCCTCAGCCTTTTGGGCGGCGAACCCTTTGAAGATGCCAACCGACCGGCATTGGTGGCATTGCTTGAAAGAGTGCATGCTCGATTTCCTGAAAAAAGTGTCTGGTGTTATACGGGATATACTTTTGAGAAGGATCTGCTTGCGTGGATAGAAGAGGGGCGTCCCTTTGCAGAACGAATGCTTAAGCAGATCGATGTGCTGGTAGATGGAGAATTTATTTTGGCACGCAAAAATCTAAGGCTGAAATTCAGAGGATCTGATAATCAGCGTGTCATAAATGTGCACAAGTCTTTACAGTCTGGTCAGGTCGTATTAGAGATGGAATAACGAGGAGGAAGCTTACGCTTCCTCCTCTGCTATCTTACTCTGTCTAACCAAGATCCCATTTACTTCCACGCTTCCATCCAGCGCAATCACCAGGCATTTTCGACCGTTAATGATTTGGGTCTCCAACAGATCTGTGCGCTCTGGCTTGACTTTGACTACCACATCCGGCGTTTTCACCTCAAAGGTTTTGGCGTTGATCACGTTGTCAACCTGCAGCGTAGCCTTTTCTCCGGCGGTCTTATCAAAATGCTTGTCAAATTCCTCCAGCTTCTCATTGGCCACACCACTGTTGGCAAAGAGCGTCTTGACTTCGTTTTTATCCAGCACCAGAGGCTCCGGTTCTTCCTTGTGTTCCGCCACCATTTCAGTCAGCTTCTCATGAATGGCCTTCACCATTTCCACATCACAAGTCTCTCCCAATGTTTCCTCCACCAGTGTCTGGAAGGTTTCTTTCTGCCCTCCTGCAGACATGGGAAGCGGGCAGCCAAACATCTGCTCCACAAACCCTTCTTTTAACTCTTCGGAATTGCTGGTATAATAAAGCAGACTGTGCAGATCACTGCAGCGGTCATTAAATGCAGGGAACAGGAAAGCCGTTTCCGGAAGATCTACTACCCAGTCTCTGATCCTGTTGCGGAACATATTCTCATCTGCATCATAACTAAGCCCAGGTTTCGATAAATTAACGGGGCAGATACAAGCCAGTATGTACTCATAGATCTCGTCTGAAGCATCCTCCATCTCTATCCTGTCACTTGTCCTTCCTGGCACATCATATACATCATGGATCACCAGGATCAAATAATTCCCCACATATTCATAAGTCTCGATCACCTTGTCATAAAAGGCATCCAAAAGGATATCATCCTTCAATTTACTGTCTCTCAGTCTCAGCAGCAGATCATGAGGTCCTCCATGTTCTTCTGCCTCTAAAGGAAACTCCAGATTTAAGATATTCTTCCCAAGAGATCCGGAATAACACTTTCTAAGGATCTCAAAATATTTAAACATCTCCTCCTGTGGCAATGCCAGAAAAGCCTGCCGAAACTCAGCCTTTTTATTCTTTTCTCCATCCACATAACACCCGCAGATCCTTGTGACGGAACAATTGTTCTGCGTCAAAAGCTTCTTTAATTCCGCAATTTCCTGTTTAATCATACTTACCATCCTCCGTTTCATACGATCAGTATAGCTCAAAATGAAGAGAAATACAATCTTTTTCTGTGTTGCAAGGGGACGCCGATGGGCCGGGCGGCAGTTGTACAAACATCTGCCGCCCGGTCTATCGGCTGTTTCCGGCAAGGCAGAAAGATAATTGTGTTTTTACTGGGAATGATATATAATATAGGTAAATTGGCAGATTGCAGGGAGCAGAAAATGGAAGTTGATGGAGAATTTGCAGAGAGAGAATTGATGGAATACACGATTGAACGTGTCAAGTCAGGCGACGAAGAAGTACTGGCATTTATAATGACAGAAAGTTGGAAAGCGGGATTCAAGGATATTTTGAGTGCTGAAATGATAAAAAGATATACACAGATAAATAAGGCAACAGCAATGTATCGACGTTTGTTGGAGCAGAATATTGGAAATGGATATTTGTTGAAAGTAGAGGGCAATCCGCATTGTATTGCCTGGTGGGATGCAACTCGTGAAAATGATATGCCGGATTATGCAGAACTCATTTGTATACATAGCTTGCAGAATCATTGGAGAAAAGGTTATGGCAGTCGGATGATGGATGTTGTACTGCATGATATCGCAAAGGCAGGATATTCAAAGGTTATGCTTTGGGTTTTTCAGGATAATGTCAGAGCCAGACGCTTCTATGAAACACTGGGCTTTACTGAGAACGGAAAGGTAAAGACAGATATAGGATCTGTAGAAGTTTGTTATGAAAAAGTTTTGTAAAAATTACGAATTCCAAAATCCCAATCTGTAGAGATCAATAAAATTTAAAGTTTACGGAGGAAAAGAAATTGAAAACAAAAAATATAGCAACCATATATGCGATATTGGCTGCTGCATTATACGCGATCAATGTTCCGCTATCAAAGTTATTATTGAATTATGTAGAACCTACAATGATGGCTTCTTTCTTATATCTTGGAGCAGGATTGGGATTATTTATATATGGTCTGGTTGAAAAAAGAATAGGAAAAAGTGAAAAAAAAGACACCTTAACAAAAAAGGAATTGCCTTATACTGTAGCAATGGTTGTACTGGATATAGCAGCTCCCATTTTATTGATGTTGGGTATTACCATGACCAATTCTGCAAATGTATCTTTGCTGAATAACTTTGAAATTGTAGCAACATCTATGATTGCGTTAGTTGTTTTTAAAGAAGTCATTTCAAAGAGATTATGGTTTGCAATCGCTTTGGTTACG
>JAZSFW010000051.1:0-18505 GCA_045532445.1 Acetatifactor sp.
CCCAAGGACCGCCGTTATAATAATATTCACTGGAACCGTGACTCTGGTTTACACAGAGCTGCCAGCCATCGTCAATGACCATATATGGTCTATTCTCTGTATCAGGAGCACATTCTGCAATTCTTCTGGCATGAAGCATGATCATATCATAAGAATTGTGACCGTAGTTGCAATACCAGTCATTACCGCCGTAAACAGGCTTCTTAGGGAGTCTGGGTTCATCACACATTTTCTTACAAAAATCATGTGCTGCCTCATGCAAATCACCGCAGTAGCTTGCTGCTACCAGCTGCGCCATAACCAATTCTCTGCCGTTTAAGTATAAAGGCTGGGTACCGTTTCTGATATCCAGTGTCAGAGTCAGCACATCTTTCTCATTCTTCCAATAAGAGAGTGCGTTGGGCTGCACTTTCACACCATAGCCACAAGTGGTCTCCTGATCGGTATACAGGCAGTACCAGGGCAAAACTCTGGTCTCCTTGCTCCAGACCAGATCACCGTAGCCGCGCTCCCAGTGATCACCATACACATAAGCATCCTGCATCTTGGAATCTACTGTATAGGAAAACCGGATTTTTGTAAGCCCTGTCTCCATAGCAGTTGCAGATGCCGCACCGTCTCCGGCAATGCTAATCTTCACATCATCAGGGATTTCTTTACTCCAAGAACCGTTTATTAGTATTTCAATACATAAAGGTTTACGTAAGTCAATCAATTTCATGGTCCTATCTCCTCCATTATTTTTTCAATGAAATTCCAGTATTTCTAACTATTCGACCTATTCCAGTTTGTCTAACTGATATCATATTACCATAAACATGTATATAAATAAAGAAAAACCCCAGAAATACGCGATTTCTGAGGTTTTGTAAACATATTTGCAGTCTCTTCTGATTATCTCTTGGTCAAAGGTCCTGCTAATTCACTCTCACGACGAATCGTGTTCACAATTCCCAGTGTATCGTTCCAAACGTGGAGATGTCTTGAAACGAATATTATGTCCATTAAACTTGAAAGAAGTGAACATCTTATCACTGCTTAAAACCGCTTCATTCTGCATAATGCTTCATTTTTCTTGCTTTATTCAAAAGCCATATTTCATCAAAAAAGAAGCCGTGGACACCACAGCTTCTTTTATATTTTCTTTTATATTTTATTTTGCATTTGCAGCTGATAACTTTTTGACTGTCGGGAAAAAGAAACATAACAGCATGATTAGGGACAACACCCAACCGATCGGCCATATCAAATACAAGAATGTGAGGTGCCTGAAATAAGGGAACACCAGATATACCCACACAAAGCGGATCGCACACATAAAGATCAAAGTACTGATAGTAGGAATGGTCGGTTTCCCCATGCCTCGCAGGGATGCACCCATGATCTCGTTGATGCCGCAAATAAAATATGTACTGGAAATCAGCCTCATCTTTTGCTGGGAATAAGCAATTACCACCGGATCACTGGACATAATAGAGGAAAGCTCACCGGAGAATATTGCGGAAAGGGAACCAAATGTCACACCAAAACATACCGTTATCAGAATGCCTCTCACAATCGCCTGCTTCACACGCTTTATATTGCCATTTCCCACATTCTGGCTTACATAAGGCATAACAGCGAGAGCAGGAGCCATGGAAATCTGATACAAAATACCGTCAAAATTATTCGCAATGGAGATACCTGTTGTTGCTTGCGGACCAAAGGAGTTGACTGTAGCGGCAATGATCACGTTTGCCACAGAATAAAGGGCTTGCTGCAAGCCCGCAGGAACACCCACATGCAGAATTCCTCTCATTTCCTGCTTGTAGATTCTGATCCTGCTTAATCTCAACTTAACGATACCGTTATTTTTTAACAATGCAGTAAAACCAAGTACTGCGGAAAATGTCCAGGAAAGAATGGTCGCCAGGGCAACTCCCTTAACTGACATACCCAAAATTGCAACAAATGTATAGGAAAAAACAATCTTAACAACGCCGCCCAGAGTCAAATATATCATCGGACGTCTTGCATCTCCGGAGGATCTCAAAATAGAGGCACAGAAATTGTAAAGCATCAAGATCGGCACACCGGTAAAATACAATCGGAAGTATAATACTGACTCCTTCATCAACTCTTCTGGGCAATTGACCAGGTTCAAAAAGAACTCGGCAAAGGATACTCCGATCACCAGCAGGGCAAGTCCACCCAAAATGGAAAGAAAGATCGCGGTCCCCACAGCCTTCTCGACACGTTCCTGGTTGCCCTGACCGATAAATTTGGCTACCATTACATTCGCACCGGACGAAACACCAATGAGAAGCCCCGTAATAAGAGAGATCAACGTTCCGCAGGCTCCTACTGCACCAACTGCAATGCCGCCACCCGAGTCATAATTTTTTAGTATCGTCATATCAACAATGTTAAACAATGACTGGGTAACATTCATGATCATAATCGGAATTGCAATGGCAAGCAAGCCTTTCACAATAGGACCAGACAACATATTCACATCTCTTTTTTTCATCTCAATCACCTCTTTGCAGACTTAGACAGAGTTTTCTGTATTATACTCCATTCCCACCTGACAGTTCAAGTCTTTTAAGAAAAATAAACACATAATTTTCACAACAAAAATTAACAACTGTCTTGTCAACTGACAAGAACAGTGCTATAATGCAGCATGTTGATAAAAGTGCGTGGAGGAAAAACACATTGATCATAGAAAAAATCAGGCAAATCAAGAAAGAAAAAAATGCAGTGATATTAGCACACTACTATGTGTCGGAGGAAGTACAGGCGATTGCGGATTACATAGGCGATTCCTTTTATCTAAGTAAGGCTGCCAAAGAGACAAATGCAGACATAATTGTATTTTGCGGTGTATCCTTTATGGGTGAAAGTGCAGCAATCCTAAATCCGGAGAAAAAAGTTTTGATGCCGGATCTATGCGCCGACTGTGCAATGGCACACATGGTTGATTTGAAGAAAGTCGAAGAACTCCGCAAAAAATATGAAAATTTGGCAGTCGTTTGTTACATCAACTCTACGGCAGAAATCAAGTCTTATTCCGACGTCTGTGTGACATCAGCAAATGCCATAAAGGTTGTAAAGAATCTTCCAAATAAGAATATCTTCTTTATTCCGGACGGAAATCTGGGGCGTTATGTAAAAGAACAGCTTCCACAAAAAAATGTGATATTAAACGATGGCTATTGTCCGATTCATGCAGCAATGACAAGAGAAGATGTTCTGAAGGAAAAAGAAAAGCACCCTGACGCAAAATTTCTGGTACATCCGGAATGTACGAAAGAGTTATTAGACGAAGCCGATTACATAGGCAGTACCTCCGGAATCATTGATTTCGTTGCGAAGGATGATGGAGAGGAATATATTATCGGAACAGAAATCGGTGTATTCTATGAACTGAAAAAACAAAATCCGGGCAAGAAATTCTACTCATTGCAAAAGCAACCGATTTGTGCAGATATGAAATTAGTAACACTGGAAAAAGTGCTTGATGTATTGGAGCATGAGTCAAATGTGGTAACAGTGTCGAATGACCTGCGCGAAAAAGCATTGCTTCCGCTTGAGAGAATGCTAGAACTGGCAAAATAAGGACAAGTGTATGAAAACAGATATTTTAATTGTTGGAAGTGGATGCGCGGGGCTTTATTGCGCACTTAATCTTCCAAAAGACAAGAAAATAATGATTATAACGAAAGCGGATGCTGAAAGCAATGATTCTTATCTGGCACAAGGCGGTATGTGCATGTTAAAAGATGAAAGTGATTACGACAGTTTCTTTGAAGATACCTTGAAAGCCGGACATTATGAGAATGACAAAGGTTCTGTGGATATTATGATCCGTTCTTCGCAGGATGTGGTAAAGGATCTGATTGCCTTCGGTGCAGAATTCCAGAAAGATGAAAATGGTGATTTAGCGTTTACGAAAGAGGGGGCTCACTCGCATAAACGGATCATTTACCATGAAGATGTGACGGGAAAGGAAATTACCAGTACACTGCTCAGAAAAGTTCGTGAGCAGAGTCATATTACCATTCTGGAATACACGACTATGCTTGATATCATAGAGAAGGATAATGTATGCCATGGTGCGGTCATTGAAAATGCTGACAAGAGCATTGAGGTTATTACGGCAGATTACACAGTTTTGGCAACGGGAGGAATCGGCGGACTGTATAAGCATTCCACAAACTTCAGCCATTTGACAGGTGATGCCCAGGCGATAGCGATAAAACACGGTATTGCACTGAAGGATCTTCACTATGTGCAGATTCATCCGACAACCCTTTATGCACAAGAAGGACGAAGCTTCCTGATTTCCGAGTCGGTACGAGGGGAAGGGGCAGTTCTTCGTGATAAAAACGGGGATCGATTCGTAAACGAACTGCTTCCGAGAGATCTACTTACGCAAGAAATCTGGAAGCAGATGGAAAAAGACGGGACTGACTTCGTATGGGAAGATTTGCGTACCATTCCAGAGCAGGAGCTGAGACAGCATTTTCCCAATATTATCAAGCATTGTCGCGAAATGGGCTATGATGTATTCAAAGAATGTATTCCGGTAGTTCCAGCGCAGCATTATTTCATGGGTGGGATTCAAGTGGATTATTCCAGCAAAACCACTATGAAGCGGTTATATGCAATCGGAGAGACGGCATGTAACGGCGTGCATGGAAAGAACCGTCTGGCAAGTAACTCTCTGTTAGAAAGTCTGGTGTTCGCAAAACGCGCAGCACAGGATATCATCAGCAGTCCGGATGTAGTGGTTTATGATGAAGAAGCCATGACACAGCTGGATTTTCAGCAGTATAGTGATGTAAAAAAATTGCAGGAAGATTATAAAGAACTCGTGAGAGCAGAAATAGAAAAATCAAAGAAAAGAGGATAAAATCATGTATGACCAGGTAACTTTAAAACTAAATGTGGATCCGTTAATCATAAGTGCTTTAAAAGAGGATATTTCCAGCGAGGATGTGTCTTCCAACTGTGTCATGAAGAAAGCACAGGTGGGAGAAGTGGACCTGATTTGCAAACAAGATGGAATCATCTGCGGGCTTCAAGTATTTGAGCGGGTTTTTACTTTATTGGATGAAACTACAAAAGCAGAGTTTTATGTAGAAGACGGTGATGCAGTGAAAGCAGGACAGCTTATGGGAAAACTGCATGGAGATATCCGCGTGTTGCTTTGCGGAGAGAGAACGGCGCTCAACTATTTACAGAGAATGAGCGGAATTGCAACCTATACACACGAAGTTGCTTCTTTACTGAAAGGAACGAAAACGAAACTTTTGGATACAAGAAAGACTACGCCGAACAACCGTATCTTCGAAAAATACGCTGTAAGAACTGGTGGAGGTAATAATCACCGATACAATCTTTCAGATGGTGTACTCCTCAAAGACAACCACATAGGAGCCGCTGGCAGTGTCAAGGCCGCAGTGGAAATGGCAAAAGAATATGCCCCATTTGTGAGAAAAATTGAGGTGGAAGTAGAAAATTTCGATATGGTAAGAGAAGCAGTCGAAGCGGGTGCCGATATCATTATGCTTGATAACATGAACCATGAACAGCTTAAGGAAGCGATTACTTTTATTGACGGACGAGCCAAGGTAGAGGTTTCGGGAAATGTTACCAAGGAAAATATTGCCAAACTGACCGACCTTGGCGTAGATTATATTTCAAGTGGAGCATTAACACATTCCGCACCAATCATGGACATTTCTCTAAAGAATCTTCACGCAGTATAAGAAAGGTAATGTAGTAATAATGGCACTTATTGGGCAGAAAAGAAGAGAACAGCTTATAAATATATTAAAAAGCACTGAACAGCCTGTTTCAGGAACGGACTTGGCAAGGCAGCTTCAGGTCAGCAGACAGATTATCGTGCAGGACATGGCACTGATTCGCGCAAACGGAATCGATGTGCTGTCCACTAATCGTGGTTATGTGATTCAGAAATCAGAACAGGCGAGTCGCGTGTTCAAGATAATCCACACGAACGAACAGGTAGAGGACGAACTGAATTTATTTGTGGATTTCGGTGCCAAAGTGGAAAACGTGTTTGTGTACCATAAGGTTTACGGTGTGATTAAGGCAGATATGAACATTAAATCGCGCCGTGACGTGCGCAAATATATAGAAAGTATTGCCAGTGGGAAATCTACCAACTTGATGAATCTTACATCCAATTATCATTACCATACGATTGTAGCAGAGGACGAACAGACACTGGACCTCATTCAGGAAGAGCTGCAAAAGAAAGGATTTTTGGCAAAACTGCAGGATTACGAGCCGGTTGATTTTTGGAAAGACAAATAAAATATAATCGATTCTATTGTATTTAGAATCATGTAGCGAGGGATTTTCATGAGCAAACGCATTGAAAAGCAATTAGATTTTGCCTTGGAAATAGACAAGGTAAAAAATGTATACAGGCAAACGCATTTAACCAATCACGGTAGGAACGAAAACGATGCTGAGCATTCATGGCATATGGCAATTATGGCATACCTTCTGAGAGAGTATGCTAACGAAGATGTGGACATTACCAAAGTAATAATGATGTGCCTTATCCATGATATTGTTGAAATTGATGCAGGTGATACCTATGCTTATGACTCAAAAGGCTTGCAGACACAAAAAGCGAGGGAAGAAACGGCAAAACAGCGAATTTTTTCAATGCTGCCGGAAGAACAGGCTACAGAGTTTATTGCCCTGTTTGACGAGTTTAATGCATGCAACACAGCAGAATCCCAATATGCCCATGCAATGGATAATTTGCAACCGCTTATATTGAATCATAGCAATAATGGCAATGACTGGAAAGAACACCAGGTTTCCGCCGAACAAGTGTATCAGAGGCATAATAAAACCAGACTTGGTTCGGAAAAGTTGTTTGAGGTGACAGATTGTATCCTACGGGAAAATATTGAAAAGGGCAACTTGATAAAATAGAAAGCTTTCCCTTTCCTTCCTATTTTATCTTTGTTGCATAAACCACATAAGTGTTATTTCGCAGGATTGTGATAAACTTTACAAGGCGCTCATACAACGGCTCAGCCTTTTCACCAAATCGCTCCTGCACAGCCAGCCCGATCTCATACACCGTTTTCTCTCCATTGATCTGTTCCCAGACAAAGGAACCAAACTCATCCAGATGGATATAGGAGATTGGGGGCTTACCAAAAAGCAGTTGGGCGAGCCGATGGCACAAGCCAATGTTAGCCACCCTGATCACTACGCCATTCTCTTTGATCTCCCAGGAAAAACGCTTGTTATGCCTGGGGATATAATCCAGAAAATTTTCTTTTTTCTTCGCCATATACGCTCCCTAATCTTTCTTTTTTTCTCTTCCGGCAATTGCAAGGCACAATGTGGCACAGAGCAATGCAAAGAATACCAGCCCACCCACGTTTCCCAGGTTTACTGTTTCGGAGAGATTCATGATATCGCCCAAAGACTTTCCTTTTACTTTTAGAATTGCTAAAACCGCAAGCAGTATGCCCACCAGACCTTCGCCGGCTATGAGTCCGGAGGAATAAAGGATGCCTTTGTCGACCCTATGCTTTCTTTCTTCCTCAGAAAGTGTTTTCTCTTTTCTGTTTTCAAAATAATAACGGATCAGCCCGCCTGCCAGCATAGGCGTACTCAAGTGAATGGGCAGATAGAGTCCCACCGCAAAGGGCAGTACCGGAATACCCAGGATTTCTATGACTACGGCAAGACCGGCGCCGGCAAACACCAGGTTCCAGGGAAGATTACCACCAAAGACTCCTTCCACCACCAATTTCATCAGCGAAGCCTGGGGGGCAGAGATTGCGGCACTGCCAAATCCCCATGCCTCGTTAAACAGATAAAGAATCGCTCCAATGGCAACGGCGGATACCAATGCACCGATCAGTTCCCCGATCTGCTGTTTTACGGGAGTGGAGCCTATGAGAAAACCAGTCTTAAGATCTTGGGACGTATCTCCGGCCATAGCAGCAATGATACAAATGACAGAACCGATCGCAATGGCAGCTGTCATGCCCGCCACACCGGTCGTTCCAATGGCTTTTAACAGGACCGAAGCAATCAACAAGGTCGCAATGGACATGCCGGAGACTGGGTTATTGCTGCTTCCCACAAGTCCTACCATTCTGGAAGATACCGTGGCAAAGAAAAAACCAAAAACAATGATGAGGAGCGCACCAAACAGGTTTACCGGAATGGACGGAATCAGCCACATGGCAATGGCAGAACCACTGATTCCCACCAAGACAAACCACATGGGGAGATTGGTATTTAAACGGTTTGACTCTGCCGCTTTGCTTCCAATTCCCTTGATTGCTTTGGTAAAAGTACTTGCGATTATGGGTAAAGATTTCACCAAGCTAATGATGCCGCCCGCCGCAACTGCACCTGCACCAATGTATCGGATATAGCTGCTCCACAGATCCCATTCTCCCAGGCCTGCAATCTTTGGATCGCCAAAGGAAGACAACAGCGGCATGAGTACAAACCAGGCAACCGTACCACCTGCAAAAAGGTAGGAGGCCACCTTTATTCCACAGATGTATCCCACCCCCAAAAGAGCCGGCAGAACATCTGCACCGATTCCGGAACCTTTATAAGCTCTGATAGCATAATGCACTTCACTGGGAAACAGCTTCAGTCCATCAGCAATAAACTTATATGCCGCAGAGATTCCCAAACCGGAGAATACTGTTTTGGCACTGGATCCGCCTTTCTCTCCTGCAAGAAGAACTTCTGCGCATGCTACTCCTTCCGGATATGGTAAAGTACCATGCTCCTGGACGATCAACGCATTGCGAAGGGGCACCATGAAAAGTACACCCAAAACACCGCCGCACAATGCGATCAACGCAATTTCAACAAGTCCCGGCTTATCAGCCAGCCCTTCGTTTGCCCACATAAAAAGTGCAGGCATCGTAAAAATCGCTCCTGCTGCCAGGGATTCTCCTGCCGATCCAATGGTCTGAACAATATTATTTTCCAAGATAGAGTCACGTCTCAATGCAAAACGGATGATCCCCATAGAGATAACCGCAGCTGGAATAGATGCTGACACTGTCATTCCTACGCGAAGACCCAGATAGGCATTGGCGCCCCCAAAGATAACTGCCAGGATTACACCAAGCACAACGGAGGTTGCCGTCAACTCCGGAACAACCTTATCAGCCGGTATATATGGTTTATATTCTTTTTCCTCGTTCATTTCCTGTTCCTTTCCAAATCATTTTGCCCCTTACAATCAAAACGTTCTTCCCATAGTATTAACAACCTTTCTGCAAAAAAAACGAGACTGTCACAATTTCTGTAACAATCTCCTTTTCTGATAAAGCTCCGCCGACTTCCCTATTCTTTTTATTTCATCAAATCCTGCAAAACCTCTTTTGCCTTCTCCAGCTGATTGTCAGGTCTTGCCGGATCATTATAATAAGCCTCTCCGTCAAAAATACATTCCACATCCGGCTCCACACCAATTTCATGAATATTATTTCCCTTTGGCGTAAAATAACTGCTGATCGTCAATTTCACAGCCGATCCATCCGTCAGAGGAGCCACAGATTGTACGATACCTTTCCCATAAGTGGTGGTTCCTACTAAGGTGCCGATTCCGTAATCTTTGACTGCGCCCGCCAGGATTTCAGAAGCCGAAGCCGAATTTCTGTCGATCAGAACCACCAGGGGAACTTCCAGCTGTCTGGTACCGTCACAGGTATACTCATTGCGATGACCGTATTTATCTTCGGTATAAACAATCATTCCTTTGGGCAATATCCTCCGGGAAATTTCCACAACCGCATTCAGACTGCCTCCGGGGTTGCCTCGAAGATCCAGGATCAGACCTTTCATGCCATTACCCCTGGCTACTGCCAACGCTTCCGTAAACTGATCCACTGTGATATCATCAAACTCCGTAATGAGAATATAGGCCATTCCGTCATCCAACATTTTCAATTCAATTGTGGGAATATTCACCTTCCTGCGCTGCACATCAATGCTCAGGTAGTCGGTCTCTCCATCTCTTACAATGGTCAGATTCACCCAGGTACCCTCGTCTCCTTTGATCCTGGAAACCACCTCTGTCAGCTCCATTCCATAGGTATCTTCGCCCTCCACCTCATAGATGATATCTTCTGCGCGAAGCCCGGCTTCCTGAGCCGGTGTTCCATCGTAGACCTTGATGATCTTCGGATAAGAGGTAACGGTATCCAGATTCACACCTGCGCCAATGCCATAATAAATCCCCTGGGTCTTCTGCATCAATTCTTCCAGCTCTTCTGCCGTATAATATGCCGAATAAATGTCTCCCAAGGAATCCACCATACCGCGATAGACACCCTCTTCCAGCGAATCTGCGCTGATCTGCTCATCTTTATAAAAATTCTGCCTGATGATCTTTTCAATTGTCTGTATCTTTTTCAGGCTCTCCATCGTCACAAAAGTGTCTTGGTCTGTCCCCTGGGAAACTTCCACCTGACTCTGCATGGAATGATTCTTTTCCGTTACTGATCTGTGTACACCAAATCCCACATACAAAAGACACATGCACACAAACATCAGAAAAAGCCCTGCTGTCAGGCCACTTATAAAAGACTGGCGTTTTTCTCTCTTCACCCGGTAAGTATCCTGAACAGGCTCCATAGATATTGCTCTCCTTCCATTCACTCTTTATTCCTACTTCGATAAGTAATTCCACGGCGACACGTAGTTTCCATTCAAACGCACACTGAAATGCAGGTGATTACCGGTAGATCTGCCGGTGGATCCTACTTCTGCAATTTTTTCTCCGCCCACTACAATCTCGTCTTTGGAAACATGAAGCTTGGAGGCATGCATGTATATGGTATAAAGACCATCTCCATGGTCGATCATAACATAGTTGCCCATGGAAGAACTGTAGGTTGCCGCAACCACCTGCCCATCATAGGCAGCATAGATAGCCGTTCCCTTGGGGGATGCAAAATCCACGCCGTTGTGGAACTGGGGAACATTCAAGATAGGATGGATTCTGTTACCGTAATCATCTGATATTCTGGTATAATGCTCCAGCGGAAAATGGAACATACCACCGTCATATTTCGGTGCATTTTGGCTTTGCAGTTTCTTCTTGGCCTCGATCACCGCCTTTTCCATCTGGGCAATGATCTCATTCTGCTCAGCAATATCCTGCTCATACTCTCTAATGGCTTGTTCTTTCTTACTGATATCTTTTTCGTAGCTGAGGATCTCTTGGCTTTTCTCTTGAATCAGATTCTCTACACGAGCCTGCTCCTCTTCAACACTCTTCTTCTGACCGTCCAGAATCTCTTTCTCCAGCTCTAAACCTTCCTTGCACAGCTGAATATACTCACAGTTCATCTGATATTCTTCCCACATTTTCTGGTCATAAGCATAGATGCTGTTGATATAATCTGCTTTGTTCAAAAATTCTCCAATACTGCTTGATGTAAAAAGCATTTCCCATATAGATGCGGAAGCACCGGTCTCATACATAAATCTTATGCGGGTTCGCATGGATACATACTGCTTTGCAAGGGTTTCCTGTGCCGCTTCCAGTTGTACCTGACTCTGAGTGATCTCCGCTTCTTTATTTACAATCTGATTCTGCAGATTACCAATATTATTCTCCATTTCAGCCACGCTCTGATCCAGCTTGGCCACATAATTTTTCAGACTTCCCTTTTCTTTTTCCAGCTCCTTTTTGATCTTCTCCAGGTTGCTGATATTGTTCTTCAGACTGTCTTTTTCCTTTTGGGCATCTTTGATCTGCGCCTCCATCTGCTTGATACTTTCGGAGGTCACATTGGATATGCCGCTCGCACTTGCGGAAAATGCTGCATTCAACACTATGGTGCACATCAGAAAAAATGCAGCAAAAAATACTGTTCTTTTTTTCATACTCGCTCTCTTCCTGCAAAAAGCCCCCAAAAACTTATGGTTTTATACATGCAGATGCTTTCTGACCGTTGTGACACTGCCCAGGAAACCGATTCCCACACCAATGATCAAAGATACCGGTATCAGCAGCTGAAAGATCTCTTCCACCGAAAGGAATTGCAGAATACTGGTAAGCATCGTAAAACGCTCTGTTACATAGGTGAGAACCCTGTTATAAAGGCTGTAGATCAAAAACAAAGGAACTGCTGCTCCCACCAGACCGATGAGCATTCCCTCCAGCACAAAAGGCGCCCTTACAAAAAAGTCTGTTGCGCCGATATATTTCATGATGTTGATCTCTTCGCTTCTAACGGAGATACCGATCGCTACCGTATTACTGATCAAGAAAATGCTGACTGCCAGCAATATACCGATGATAGCTATGGATACATAAGCGATCAGCATATTGGCTCCGCTTAACGTATTGGCCAAAACAATAGACCTGTTTACATGATCTACACCGGAGATCGATTCAATATAGATCACCAGATCCTCCTGCCTTTCCACATCAGTCAGATAAGCATCTACTCTGTCCAAGCCATCTAAAGGATTCTCTGTGAATCCATCCTCATATCCCCTTAAGTAGTCCTTACTAAATTCTGCCCAGGCCTCGTCGGAGGAAATAAAATCCGTTTCCACGACTTCGCTGCGCTCACGGATCATCTGCTCAATCTGCTTCATGCGCTCCTGCGTAGTTCCCTCCACAAAGAATACCGACACACACACTTCCTCCTCAGCCGTCTTTACCATATGCTGAAAATTGCTCATAATGGCATAAAACAAGCCAAGTAAAAAAAGACAGGCGGAAATGGTTGCTACAGATGCCAGGGAATACCATTTGTTGCGGAAAATATTCACAAAGCCTTGTTTAATTGTATAAAGTAACGTACTAAACTTCATCAACGTATTCCCCTTCCTCCTGATCACTGACAATAATGCCTTTCTTCATGGCTATGACACGCTTCTGCATGGCATTAACGATCTCTCTGTTGTGGGTAACCACTACCACTGTAGTTCCTTTCTCGTTGATCTCCTCCAACAGCCTCATGATCTCCCATGAATTCTTGGGATCCAGGTTTCCTGTGGGCTCATCCGCCAATAGGATAGAAGGCTGATTGACCAATGCCCTTGCCAGTGCCACCCTCTGCTGTTCTCCACCGGAGAGCTGTCTGGTCTTTGCTTTGTATTTTCCGGCAAGACCCACTGTGGCCAGAACTGTAGGTACATTTCTGCGGATCTCCTTAATCGGTGTCTCTATGATGCGCTGTGCAAAAGCCACATTTTCATAAACATTTCTGTCATTGAGCAGACGGAAGTCCTGAAATACGACACCAAGATTACGCCTGAATTTGGGAATCTGCCTGTGCTTTAATGCGGCCAGATCCTGACCCATAACATATACGGTACCACTGGTGGCCGTAAGCTCACGCAGTAAAAGCTTGATAAAAGTAGATTTACCGGAACCACTGTCCCCGACAATAAAAACAAACTCTCCCTGCTTGATCTCCAGGGTAATCCCGTTGAGGGCTGGCGCACCGGTAGAGTAAGATTTACTTACATTTTCCAGATATATGATGCCATTTTCTTCAATGATCTTTTGCTGCTTTCGTCTTTTTATTTCTTTATTTGCCATAGTATCTCCTAATTAATACTGAGAATTCTCCATGTATTTCATGTACTTTACTACCATCAAGGCAATTTTAAATGTGATCGCATCTTCAAATACACGAAGATCCAGATCCGTACTCTTCTGCAGTTTATCCAGACGATACACCAAAGTGTTTCTATGGATAAACAGCTGTCTTGAGGTCTCCGACACGTTCAGGCTATTCTCAAAAAACTTATTGATCGTAGACAAGGTCTCTTCGTCAAAATCGTCAGGGCTCTTTCCACCAAAAATCTCCCTGATGAACATTTTGCAAAGAGGAATAGGCAGCTGATAGATCAATCTGCCGATCCCCAATTCATTGTAAGCGATAATATTTCTGTCATCAAAGAAGATCTTTCCTACATCCAGTGCCATCTTTGCTTCTTTGTAGGAGCGGCTGACTTCTTTGATCTCGCGGACCATGGTGCCATAGGCAATCCGGACGTCCTTAAGCCCTTCCTTTTTCAGATTGCTTTCCAGCAATCTTGCAGCCTTCTCGATCTCTCTGTTGCCGTCACTTTCCATCAGATCCTTCACCACGATCACATTGTTCTCATCTACTGCTGTCACAAAATCTTTGCTGCCGGCACCAAAAAGCGCTCTGGTCAGCTCCAGAACATTATTCTCTTTGCTGTTTTCGCATTCTATGATCATCGCAACACGGGGAATATCCGTCTGAATGTGCAGCTTTTTTGCACGACTGTATATATCGACCAGGAGCAGATTGTCCAACAAAAGATTCTTGATAAAATTATCTTTATCAAAACGCTCTTTATATGCCACCAGGAGATTCTGGATCTGAAATGCCGCCATCTTGCCTACCATGTAGACATCTTCACCACTTCCGCCAACTACAAGTATGTACTCCAGCTGCTGCTCATCAAAGATCTTAAAATACTGATATCCCTGGATCTCCTGAGAATCTGCCGGAGAATTGGCAAAATCCACCGCAGCTGCGGAACACTGACTCATATCCATAGTCGCTGCCACTTCCTTGCCATCCACGTCCATAACGCTGAGCTCTACTCTGGCGATCCCTTTCAATCCATCGATCGTGTTCTGTAAAATCTGATTTGAAATCATAAAAAACGCTCCTTTAATCGACTTAGCTTGTCGAAAACATTAGATTTTTGTCCAATAATTTCTTTAATACAAATTTACAAAAAATCCAACAAAAAAGCAAGTGTTTTTTATGCATTTTTTACTTTTTTATTACAAAATTACTTTCTGCGTATTACTTTCTCCGTTATTTCAACTTTTCCTGCCTTCAAAAGGTTCCCAACCGCCCTCTTGAACTCATTTTTGCTCATGCCAGTCTCCCTCTTAATGATCTCAGGAGATACTTTGTCATTGAACGGAAGGACCCCGTCATAGCTTTCAATCAGGCGCAGCACTTCCTGGGCATCTTTCTCGATCTGCACGTAGGCTTTCTCGCGAATGCCAAGGGTCAGACGCCCATCCTCCAGCACGTTTACGACCCTGGCACGAATATCCTGACCAACCTCTACCGCACCATACAACTCGCGCTTTGGGATCAAAGCCGAATACTGATTGTCTACTGCCACAAAAGCCCCGAAATCCTGACTGATCAGATATACTCGCCCGGTCACCATGTCCTCTTTCTGGTAAGGACTATTGTTTTTCAGGTCAGGGTAGACATTCATTGTAGCACATAATCTTCCACTCTTGTCCATATACATGGATACCAGAACTTCTTCTCCCTCTTCCACTCTTTTGGTCTGCTGTTTAAAAGGGAGCATCAGGTCCTTCTCCAGACCCCAATCGAGAAATGCACCAAACTTGCCGGTTTGAGCCACCCGAAGCAGCGCTACTTGCCCCATCTTAAGCGCAGGTTCATTGGTCGTAGCGATCATACGATCCTTAGAGTCGCGGTAGACAAAAACTTCTATCTGATCTCCCATTTTCGCTCCTTCCGGCACCTGCTTGACAGGGAGCAGAATCTTCTCCTCCTGCAACTCCTTTGACGGAGCAAGATAAACTCCAAACTCCACAACCTTTACCACTTCCAGTTTTTGCTTTTCTCCTAATCTGATCATGACTACTCCTCTATACGTCTCATTCTGCTACTGCTTTGTTTCAGTTTGATTCCTTCTTTATTGAACTTCCACGTTCACATATGGCTTACCGTTTTCATTTCGCAGGGAAACAATTCTCTTCTCCCCATCCTCCACAACATAAGGATACAAAATATCATCCAAAAACGCCTGCATCTTATACTCCGCCCTGAGCTGACGGACCTTGCGCTCTTCTGCAGGTCCCGCCGCACCTCTTTGCGAAAGGCAGTCCAGAGCCATACTCACATACTGGCCATTGTTTACATGGTGATTGGTATCCAGATGATGCTCTTTTACAATAATGGGCTCACCCTGCTTACCACCCTCTGGCACCGCAATTTTTCGGGAAGCATACTCCATCTTAAGCGGGGGCTCCAATCCATACTTTTCCACGATATCATCCGGAACTACTATCGGTTTCATGGTATCTGTACTCAAAAGACTCCATAGGCTGTTGGCTTTGGCAAGGTAATTACCGTCAGCATCCTTCATAAAAAAGTTTCTGCTACCTAAAAAGATTTTAAACTCAGTAGGCATTGTACCAATCTGCACTTTCTCGCAAAGCGTAGGATAACGCTCCACCACGATCTGCCAGGAAGACAATACCCAGACCAAATGCTTCTCTTTCATATATTTCCACCCCACTCCCAACATCTCCGACTGGAACGTGGAACAGTCCTGAAAATAATTCAACAGCCCAGACAATGTCAGCTTCCCTTCACTGTCTGTCTCACTGTATCGTATCCTGCTGTCAAATGTATAATACATAACTTTTTTCACCTCTATTTTTTAACATCCCTGTGATATTATTACATATTTGAAAACAGATTGCAAGCCAGTTAAAAACTTAATAAATTCTTAAGTCTGATAATTTTAGCAAAAATTGTTGCTTTGTCCAAAAATAATAGGTATAATAAGATTAAAACTTGCAAAAAGAGGAAATGATGAAAAAGCTAAGGAAAATAATGTCTATTGTTTTAGCGGGTATTGCGTTGGGATGTCTGATCGCAGCCGGGGTCATTTATCTGAACGGTCGGGAGGAAGATGCAAGGTCGGAGGAGATTTTTGAGGCTTTAAAACCTCGTCCCCTGGAACCAAGCAGTCAAGAAGCAGACAGTCAACAGCCAACCCAGGAAGCTGCGGACAAGCAGACAGAACAATCAACCGAACAACCCTCCAGCGAACAAGCCGAAGAATCACCTAAAGAGTCCCAGGAGAAGCCGACACAATCTGATACAGCACCCGAAGCTCCTGTTCCAATAGCCAATCCTTACGCAGACAGTTATCAGGCCAATGCCGACATGGCTGCTTGGCTGCAGATTCCCGACACAGTCATCGATTATCCGGTCATGTGGACACCTTGGGATGAGAATTATTATTTGTACCGTGATTTTAACAAAGCGCAGAATCAGAATGGATGCCTGATCCTTGACACGGACAGCTGCGTAGCTCCAATGACCACCAATCTGATCATCCACGGACATAATATGAAATCCGGTGCAATGTTTGGTAGTCTGCTGCAATACGAGAAAAAGGATTACTATGAAAAGCACAAGCAGATCATTTTACATACACCCCAGCAGCAACACATTTATGAAGTGATCGCTGTATTTCGCTCACAGGTTTATCGGAAAAGTGATCAGGTATTTAAGTTTTACCAATTTTTCCAGGCAGACACCGAGGAAGAGTTTCTTGATTTTTACAACAATATCAAGGCCCTCTCTCAATATGACACCGGTGTCACAGCCAATTTTGGAGACCATTTTATCACCCTTTCTACCTGTGTTTACCACGTGGAAAACGGAAGGCTTGTGGTAGTTGCAAAGGAAATCGAAGGCGGAGATTCTTATCTTCCCTTAGAATAGATCACAAATTTAAAATATAATCAGGAGGAACCCACTATGAAACGCTTCAAAAAAACTCTGGCTTTATTTGCAGCAGCACTGTTGTGCATCCTGCCAATCCTTGATCAGCCGATTACAGCACAGGCTGAGGAACCCATTACTTACTATCTGAAATATCTGGAAGACATGCAGGAGTGGAGATATCAGCAGCTGACCGCATGGGATGAGAATAATCACCATGGTCAACTCAACCACGTACTCGGTCATATCAAAGATGGCGATACCATCGTAATCAACGGCGATGTTCCACTTACTCTGGAGCTGAGCGTGAGACTTAAAAACCTCACAATTTTAAATGCCGACACAGTCATCGTTTCCGCCAACGGCATTGACGAATATTATCAGCATGACGGTGTGTGCGTACTGAACTCCGAAGTAAAAACAGCTTATGTTCACGGAAACAGCGTATGTAACTTCAACAAGAACGTAACCGATCTGAGCATTCTTGGTGAAAACGACATCAATGCTTACATTGGCGCCATAGGCACCGTAGGACATGTAATTGGAAAAGATAACCACAAAGTTTATTATGAAGCCTACAGCTTTGTAAAAGATACCCTGCGTATTGAAGACGGCTCCTTAAGAACCGAAGCCAAGCATTACAGCACCACAGCTCCCAGCGCTCCCGCTGTAACCACTCCTCCCGCTGCAGGCAACGCCAACGATTATGACGCAGTTCCCAAGACCGGTGAATCCAGCATGGCAATCCTTCTTGCAGGAATGGCCGCTGTATGTCTGTTCGGCAGCTACAAACTGCGCAGAAACTAAAAAACCGGAGAGACGGTCAGGAACGCCGCTTTCCTTGTAAGCACAAAAAATTGGGTTAATTTGAAAAAAGGTCTTTTTATTTTTTGTCGAATATGGTATGATTTGTCATAGTATAGAAGTTTATTATTTTAGCCACAGTGTCTTGTGTGGCAGAA
>JAZSFW010000018.1:0-6504 GCA_045532445.1 Acetatifactor sp.
GAAAATCTATCTTCATATTATTCCACCCATGCATGAGCCGGATCCGAAGAACGATTGAATCCCTGATGATCTCCTGCCATTAACCAAAGGAAATAGGTACCATACCCCGGTGTGCTGACGGTGGTATGGTAGCCGTAAGGGAATTCTACCAGCTCATCATTTTGCACTCTGTAAGCCTCATCCAGGGAACCATCTGCCGTATAAACGCACTGCACGCCAAAGCCCTGCACCGGAACAAAGAGGAAGTAGTAAATCTCTTCTGCGATACACCCCGCGGGCATGTTGTCCTCGTCATGCTTGTGAGGGGGAAATCCTGCCCAGTTGCCCGGGGTCACATAGCACTCACCGATGGTCAATGCCAATGCATTTGTGGTTCCATCCACAAGGAAGCTGGTTTCTCTCTCATAGGGAACGACGCCTAAGGTTTTGAGTACCACGCGCTCTTCCGGCAATAATTGAGGGGCTGTTTTCTCCTTTACAATGGCACCGCAGACTGCAATCTTCACATGACCATTACTCTCGATGGTAAGCTGTTGATCAATAGGCATATAGAAGCTGACTGCCTTTTTGTTTGCAAACACGGTGTCGCGATTGCCGATATGCTCCCACACCTGATTGTCAAATCTTACGGTGCAATAGCCCTCCAGGATAATGAAAGCCGTTTCTTTATCCTGGGTATCATACACAAGACTTTCTCCCGCTTCCAGCTCAATGATACCAAATTCCAGTTTTTTTAAGGAGCTTTCTCCGATTTTACTCATGGGAGTATAACCGGATGCTTTTTTGTAACTTTTTTTCAAATTCATAATTGTCCTTTCCGGGCCTTTTACGCCCCAAAAACTTCCTCTGCCGTTGCCACAATTCCATAGTCCGCATAATCAAATATGGGAGCCTGAGGGTCCGGGTTGATTGCAATCACCATACCGGACTGTTTCATTCCCGCAATATGGTGCACTGCACCGGATATTCCTATCGCCACATAAACTGCCGGGCTGACACTTTTCCCGGTAAGCCCCACCTGTTTTTCATAGGGCAGCATCTCACTGTCCACTGCCCCTCTGGAGGCTGCGGTTTCGAAACGCGGCTTTTGCACATCCATCCTGGCCTCATCATTTTTACAGTTCACGTAGGTCTCTATTGTCTGTTTGGCTGTCCTTGCTCCCTTCCCCAAAGCCAGGATGACATCCGACACGCCCTCTGCAGCTGTCCTGACTGTCGCCATCGAGGGGCTGGTCGTACATCCTATTTTTGCAAGAATATTCCCGGAAAACGCCGGGCGGTACATATAGAGCTTCTGACCGTCTGTCTCCAGGGCGGTACAATCCGCACACAGCCCAGTCTGCAAAATGGCTGCCACCTGCGGAGCTGTTCTTTTACTCCAGCCATCACTGTCCCAGAGAACTACAGAGGGTTGTTCCTTTTGAATCCTTTTTGCAAACTCCCGGGGGAAATCCTCGCCGCAGGATTTTGCTTTCTCTTTGTCCACAACCACAATGTCATCACTGATGGATTCTGCCATGACTCTGCATTTTTCTCCCACGATCCACACATTTTTCAGCTTTGCGGCGGGTTTTGCTTCCTTGCTGTGACTGCATCCTTCCACTGGGTCCAAATGTTGCTTTTTCTTCTGTAAGCCCGCTTCGATCAAAGCCTCCAACATGGTCGCTTCCACAAATTTGCACTTGCGCATTCCTTCTTCATTTTGGAAGGTTGCCAGCACCCTGGTAGGAGAGCCCGTCAGTCCACAGCGCTTCACGTCCGCGCCCATATCTTCTGCTTTCCAGACGGTCACTTCTCCGCATTTGGACCGGATACTGGGGAATCTGAGCTGATGGATCCGCTCTACTGTGATCAGGGCAGGAAAACCTACTGTCTGCTCTCTTCCTTCTCTTGTCAGGCAGGTGACTCCGCCTTCCACAGATCGAATCTCCATGACATTTGTGATCAATGCCAAACCGGCCTGGACCGCAAGAGCCGGTCCGGTCTGTCCGGTGTCTCCGTCAATGGTCTGCCTGCCACAAATGACCAGATCCGGTGCCAGCTTTTTTACCGCCAACGAAAGGGCATAGGAAGTAGCCAGGGTATCGGCCCCTGCAAAAACCTTGTCGCATAAAAGATACGCTCTTTTGGCTCCCAATCTTGTTAACTTCAGCAGAAAATCTTTGGATTTTTCCGGTCCCATGGAAAGCAGGATCACCTCTGCTCCCGAAATCTGCAGGGCTGCCTCATAGGCGCATGCATCAAAGGGGTTTATCTCCCCTGCTGCCGTCTGCTTGATACATACCACGATCCTCAATTCTGACACCTCCTTCCCCAAGTAAATGCCTCTTATCTTGCCTGATAAATCACCGCCAGTGCATCATGCACTGCCACATATTCCTCAAATATCTTTTCATAAGCCTGTGTATTTGCTGCATCAGGCACCGTGACGCTTTCCCTTTGAATACACGCCTTCACCGCCTCCTCACAGGAAGCAAATACGCCCATGGCCACGCCGGCCAACATGGCCGAGCCCAGGGAAGAGTCACTGCTAACTGTCTTCACAAGCTCCATACCCAGGCAGTCTGCTGTGATCTGCCTCCACAGTTCTCCCTTGGAACCACCGCCGATGATGGTAGCTCTGTCCCCAAGAGAGATCCCAAGCTGCTCCAATGTCTTTTTGGAATGGAGCAGGGACAGGGAAACACCCTCCAACACACTTCTGGTAAAGTGTGCCTTGGTATGGGTTGCGCGGATACCGATAAAGCTGCCGCACAAAGTCGGGTCTGCATAAGGCGTCAGCTCTCCGTTCAGATAAGGGTGGTAGCGCAAGCCTTCACTGCCCACCGCAATCTCCCGGGCGCCTTCATTCAGCTGGGGATAGTCTCCTCCAAAGGTATCCCGAAACCACCTGAAAGAACCTGCGGCTGCCTTGGTGGCTGTACCGGGATACCACAGTCCTTCCACCACATGGGCATAATTCACCAAATGCTGGTTGGGATAAGGCTTATCGGTAATGACACAGATTCTTCCCGCCGTTGCAAGCTTTACCGTCACGTCTCCCGGATTCACCGCTCCGGAGGCAAACACCTCCATGACTGTATCCGTGGTACCGCAGATCACAGGGGTCCCTGCTGCCAGGCCGGTTCGAAGCGCCGCCTCTTTGGTCACACTGCCGATCACGTCGGTGGGCTTTACAATGGGAGGCAACATCTCTTCCCTAATGCCCGCAAGATGCAATAACTCCCCACTCCACACATTACGTTCACAGTCAAAGAGCATACTTCCCTGAGCCTCAATATAGTCTGTACAGTATACACCGGTCAGGCAATACCGGATATAATCTTTCTCAAAAAAAAGATAGCGAAGCTTTGCAAAATTCGACGGTTCCTCTTCCCGTACCCAGATAATCTGAGGCAGGGTCCAGATGGTATCCGGCTTATGAAAACTCTTTTCGAAGATCAGCTTTCCCTGTTCCTGTTTCAACCGTTTGGCCTGTTTCCTGGAACGGGAGTCCGTCCAGTGAATGGCAGGTCGGATGGGGTTAAAAGCCTCATCACACATCACCCAGGTATGGGTAGCCGAGTCAATAGAAAGGGCCATGATCTCCTCTGCCCTTATACCGCTTTTTGCCAGAAGCCCCTTTACATTCTCACACAGAGCTCTGTCCCAATCCACCGGATTCTGCTCACACCATCCCAGATTGGGATAGTAGGTAGGGTACTCCGCCGTATTCTCTGCGATTAACTTCCCCTTCTCATCAATCAGCGTTGCTTTGGAGGAACCTCCTCCAAAATCAATTCCCAGCAAATACTTCATCTTGAAGTCACCTCCAAAATTCCCCGTCTTTCATGACCTTACAGATCGAGAAATCCTCATTCACCACAACCAGATCCGCCTTCTTTCCCGGCTCAATGGATCCGATCTCTTTCAACTTGTTTATATGTTTGGCAGGATTGGTTGACAACATTTTGGCAGCTGTCACCACATCAACTCCATACTCTGCACACAAAACGGCCAATGCTCTTTCCATGGTGCAGATACTTCCCGCAAAAGAGGATCTGTCCGGCAGTTTTGCAACGCCGTCTTCTACGATCACCTCAGTACCATGCAAAAGACTGCCCAGCTTTCCGCTTTTCCAATCTGTACCGGCCAGCCTGGTGGCATCCGTGATGCCCATCACCTTATCGGAACCTTTGATCTTCAGTGCCAGCTGCATACATTTATGAGGAATATGCTTCCCATCACAGATCAATTCCACCGTCACATCTTCGTTCAGATAAGTGGCTTCTACTACACCAGCAGTAACAACCTGATCTCTTTTCATATAAGCCGTAACCGCATTATAAAAATGAGTCACGTGAGAAAAGCCGGCCGCAAATCCTTTTTCCGTCTCTTCTGCTGTGGCATTGGTATGGGCCACAGCACACAAAATCCCCTGATCCCGCAAAAATCTTGCAAAATCTTCACTGCCTTCCACTTCAGGGGCTGCATCCCACCGGATCAGATGTCCCTCTGCCAGAGCAAGAATCTGCTTTACCTCATCCATATCGATATCTCTGATCAGGTCACCACTCTGGGCACCCTTGCTTTTGCCATTGGCTTTGGAAAAATAGGGACCCTCCAGATGAATGCCGCAAGCCAAATCAGCGTAGGGGCTCTTTTCCTTGAAGGCCTTATACGCTTCAATGAACCCGATCAATTCTTCTCTGGTGGCTGTCATGGCAGTGGGCACGATGGCGGTAGTACCAAATGCCAGATGAGCCTTCACCGCTTCCTCAAAGGCTTGCGGTGTTGCGTCCATAAAGTCAGCACCACCGCCGCCATGGACATGGATATCCACAAAGCCCGGAAATACATACCTTCCTTCTGCATCGAAACAGCGCTCAGAGATCGCATCCTGTACGGATCCGATCTCTTCAATCATACCATTTTTCACCAGAATGTCCAGGGGTTCTGTAACTCTGTCAGGCAGAACTGCCCTGGCATTCCTGATTAAAATCGTTCCTTTACCCATCATTTGTTGTATACCCTGATTTCCGGAATGGGACATTTCAACGCCTCTGTCAGTGTATAAATCATTGCATCGCTGTGCTCACGGAACAGAGAACAAGGCACCTTTGCTGTGATCTCTCCATGCAGGATCTTGCGAAGAGCACCTGCATTCCAGTCACGGGGCATGATCATTCTGACTTTACGGGCCATAAACATTTCTTTCATACCAACGGTAATACAATAATCCGGAATGGCATTTAAGTCTGCGCCGCAGTTCATATAAGCGTTTATAGTCCTGGTTTCCCGGCTGATCTTCAGCACTCTGGTAGGACGGTTTGCAAACTCTTCATTGGATACCACCTCACCCGGCTCGGGGGGCTCATTGAAGGCATAGTGTCCATTGATTCCCACTCCGCCGAATACCATATCCAGCTTTCCGTATTTTTCAATGATCTCCATAACCTTTTTCTCATTGCCAGGCTCCGGGAAGATTCTGTTTTCCGGCAGCACATTCAGCTCTTCATCCACAACGGAGTAAAAGATCCGGTTCATTCCCCCGCGGAAAGAAAGAGGATCATTGATATCAATATAGGTATTCTCATCTGCAAGATACTCATCCATATTGATGAACACACAATTTTTCAAGGAGATGCGATATTTATTTACCAGCTCTGCCAGTCTGAAATAAGGGCCCAAGGGACCATAGGGCACTACCATAACAGTCGGTTCACCCTTCTTATTGTTTTCTTCGATGGTCTCAAGAACTTCAATGGCCACTTTCCAGTAAATATCTACCTCCGTGCTTGAAACATTCAGTTTGATGCTGGAGCCTTTGCCCACTTCTTCCGGTAACAGGTAATTGTAATTTTCCATAATACTACTCATCCTTTCTTTCTCATTTATTCCATTGGAATTTTATTCCACTGTACATACATATACACAACTGAGTCTGTCTTTCGCACCTACAGCAAGCTTTTTCCCATCGGGGGAGATGGCACAGCTTGAAAGCACAAAGTTCGCACAGGTACCTATATTATCGTTTGGCACATCACAAGACATGTAGCCAAGGTAATGTAAGCCTTCGCTGTCTGTATATTTGAACACATTTCCCACATCCTCGACGTCACCGCCCACTCCGTAGGCGATTCCTTTTTCCGGATCGGCGCACAGATCCCTGACAGGTCCCTGGCAGATTGCCGGGCCAATGGAATATACCTTGCCGTCCGCTGAAACCCTGGCTAAGAATCCATCTTCCGTTCCCACCAGCTTGGCTCCATTGGTCCATGCACATTCACAGGTGATATCTCTTCTCCACTGTCTGCCCGGGTAATGAGGCATGTCGCAGGTTTGTTCAGGAGCCGGTTTCAGGATTCTCTTTTCGTCCTCTTTACTTGCCTTGTCAACTTCTGCAAGCTCTCCATCCTTTATGACAAATCGATAGGATTCCTGATTGCCGCAGATACCTTCCACTGTATCATTATCTACAAAGCGCAGTCCCTTCACTGCCGCGTTGGTAATGTCTGAAGTGCT
>JAZSFW010000264.1:0-9207 GCA_045532445.1 Acetatifactor sp.
CCCATTGCTTGTCACTACGAAAATGTCAAGCTTTGCCTGAATGCCGGCAAGCATGTTTTATGCGAGAAGGCGCTGGTTCAAAGCTCTGAGCAGGCAAAGGAACTGTATGCCCTGTCTAAGGAGAAGCAGGTATTTCTGATGGAGGCTCTCTGGACCAAGTGTCAGCCCGTATTCCGCAAGATCATGGAGTGGAATCAAGAAGGGAAATTGGGACAGATCCAAGCCATCGATACCAGATTTTATACCCTGGGAGGCAGAAATCATCGTCTTGTCAAGAATCCCGATCAGGGCGGTGTGTTACTTGATCTGGTGATCTATCCTCTAATGTATTCCTGTGCTCTTTTGGGTTATAAGCCGAAGAAGATCAATGCCCTTGCTGTACATGGGAAAGGGATCGACATCATGGACAGCATCCAACTAATCTATGAGAATGGTGCCTATGCATCCATCAACAGTGGTGTTTCCCATGAGCGCCAGATTTCTCTTTACATTCAGGGAACTGAAGGCAGGATCCTTATCCAGGATGAATTCTTTTTCCAGGCGCAGCGCGCAGTGCTGGAAGACTGGAATGGTCAGGTGAAAGAAAGCTTTGAAAGAGCTTTCCGGGTCAGTGGTTATGAATATGAAGCCATAGAAGCTATGGAGTGCATTTCTCAGGGAAAGACCCAGAGCAGTCTGGTTCCTATGGAAGAGACCATTGCAGTCTTAGAGTTGCTGGAAGCATGTAAGGCAAGGTGGGAGAATTAAACATTTGAATTTTTAAAGGCTACCCAGTCAAAAGATTGGATAGCCTTTTCTTTGGTTATTTTGTTCTTACAACGATCATGCGGTCAATAAAGAGCGCGTTTTCATCGCCCGCTTTTCCGCCATACAGTTCGCCCGACGGCTTCATGGAGAGATAGACATCGCAAGCCTCCATTGGGAAGTCTGCCAGAAGTCCGTTTATCTTGATGGAAAGGAAGCCATAGTCATAAGCGATAAGGGAAGTATCAGGGAAGTTGCTGATATGATCAACACTTCCGACCTTGTAAATATGATATCCGCCCTGAATCAGATCCTCCCGGTATAAGTTTAGCTCACCAACCACTTGGTTGTCCTGATAAAGGCTGAAGTTAAGCGGTCTCTTATCCTCTGATTTTGATGGCGGAACCATAATATGGTCTTTCTGGGAACCACGACAGTTGTCATAGCTGACTTTAAGGACTTTGGAAACCGTGCTGTCCGGATCCTCTACAGGCCAAAGGCCAAAGACTTCTCTTAAGTTCTTGAGTCCCGTTTTGGTAGCGCCTGCGGGCCTGTACTGCCAGATGTCCTCCGGATCAACATTGCGGAAGAATGCAGGGATATCAAGAATTTCATCTTTGTCAGAGAGGTTTGTATAATAGTCTATCTCGTCCTTAGCCCGTGTTTGATAACCGGATCTTCTGGGATTTGCAGCATATTCATTGATTGCATCAACAACACGTTTCTTTAAAAGTGCGCGATCGTACGGGAAGCTTTCCCCTGCTTTTTTGGCCTGACGTTTAAAGTCAAAATAGCGGTTTAAGATTACACCGTCAAGATGTTTTCTCAGCCAGTTGAGACGTGCGCGGTAAGGCATCTCATCACCGATAGCGGCAGTTGCCTTATCAAGAGCTGCGCTGCCGTCAATGGCTGCACGGGCATCCATAAAATTCAGCTCGGTGTCGTCACACATACAGTAGTTGTGCGTTATATTTCTCGTAAGCGCTGCACGGATCACTTCCAGATATTCTTTTACATATTTTCCTGCTTTGCCGTAGTAGCGGTTGGTAAAGTCAGTAACAAGCGCGTCCACATCACAATCCGGGTCTTCCAGAAGGTGTGAGAAGATATATTTGTTTAAATCCCAACAATCTGCAGTCGAATTCTGTGTTTCAGAGAAAATTCCCTCCACTCCGTACTTTGCATAGTTTTTGACAAAGCTCTGAAGTCTCCAGAAAATGGGGAAGGGACCATGTATCTGAATGTTATACATATACTGATAAATGTGCATCTTTGCTCCGTTTACTTTGCATTTTTCGGACCATTCACGGAGCCAGCGCAAATATACTCTGTTCCACGGCTCTTCAAATCCGTGAATAATATCAGAGCGGTCTGCCGCAAGGCGGATGACTACGTTTTCCTCAGGCACGGTATCGTCCTTGGGGGGCTCGGAGAAGATAACATATCCAAGCGTCTCGATTCTTGCCCAAGGATGCTGTTTCTTTACTTCGCGTGCAACACGGTTGACAAAGTTCAGAACATATCCGCTGTATCCTGATTTTTCAAGGATCGCCTTGCACTTTGGACACTGGCAGAAGTAGTAGCTTGCATCCTTATCGTCCAGGGAGAAGGAATAATAGGTTGGAAGTTCAACACCCGTTTCTTTCGCAAGGCGCTCATCTTCTTTCATAAAGCCGAGAAGTTTTCCCAAAAGCTCCTGGTAGAACTCTTCGTTTGAAAAACAGAAGTGTCCTTCTTTCAGATGCTTTTTCTCTTTCTCATTCCACGCAAACCATTCGGGATGCTTGTCAAAATATTGATCCGGCGGGAAGTATTTTCCCATGGTATGTACGTGATGAGGTCTTCCCATGGTCAGCACATCGCCGTACTTGCGAACACCCGGGTCATACACACCGTCTGGAATATTGTCATCAAGGGGAGAGACCACATTGGTTCTCGTTCTTGCCATATGTGAGAAGTTTTCTGTGCCGCTCTGGGAGTCCATATACGGTTTGCGGTAGGGAAAGTGAGGTGTTCCATCCTTATAGAAATCCTCTGCGATCTCTAACGTATCCAGCTTAAGGACATCCTCCTCAAAGGGGTTCCACCAACGGACACCCACATTTTCTTCGAGAAAATGGTAAGCGGAGTAGATGATTCCACGGTCACCCTTGTCTTTTCCTCCTGTAAGGATCAGGCTGCCCTTATGCATCTTAATGATCCAGTTTTCTTTTGACTTGCCTTCTGCATTTGCATTTTTGGCATAGGTTGTTTTTCCAATATAAATGCACTTTCCTTCGGCATTTGTTTCGGAAACGATAGGAAGCTTTATATCCAGAGATTTTTCGAGGTAGGACTGAACTTCTTCTGCGGCAGTCTGTTCTACTACTGCGGCATCTTCCGGTATCACGATTAAACAGTCGCAGATACTTTTGGTAAGAAAGGAAATTTTCATTTGATATCCTCCTGGGGTATTTTGTAACAAGCCTAGTAAACTATTCTTGTTTGATAGTCAAATGATAACAAAAAAAAAGAAAATATCAATGTCTTAAAAGCTCATTAATATGTACTTTTAGCTTGCTTAAGCAGCTTCTTTTTCCAGGATTTCTGATTTGTCCTTTTGAGAAGCGGAGATTACAAACTGGAATACGATGGTCACGATGGTCATGATGATTGCGCCTGCCACAAACATCGGGATATAGGTGCCAAAACGGTCAAATACCCAATTGGTCAAGGGAGTTCCTACAGCGTATCCGGCGGTATTGATCGATACAAACAGCCCCATGATTTTGTTAAAAGATTTTTCTCCAAAGAGATCTCCTGCAAAAATGGGGAGCATAATGGTCTCCAAAGGCAGTGCGAGAGAAGAGAAAATGGCGTACACCATAGCCAGCACCATGCCCAGGTGGGAGCTGGTAATGGCAGCCAGTATCAGCATAACAACGACAGAGGTAATATCGCAGATGGTCATGGTGATGCGAAGACCGAATCTGTCATATAAAAAACCGGTCAGGAATTTGAAACCTGCCAAAGCCAAGGAGTGAATACTCAATACTGTGGCAATATAACTGGCATCCAGTCCCACGTCTTTCATGTGGGCAGCAGCCACTCCGCTGATTCCCTGCAGGATCATACCGGTCAGGAAAATACACACGGCAGCTAAGTAAAAATAAGTTTTTTTCACTGCAGCATCATACTCTATGCCTACCCAGCTCTGACCTCTGGATTTCTTTTTCTGTACAATAGGGCTGCCATCATGTCCGGGCGGATCTTCCCGAAAGAAAACTACGACCAGAATGCCTACGGCCAACAAGATCAAAGCCACTACAGCGTAGGCGTTCCGATAACCGAAAGCATTTCCTTCCTGATAAATAATCGGGGAAACGATCTGTGCTGCAAGCGCGCCGCCCAGTCCGTTGGATGCCAGGATAGCTCCCATGATGGTTCCTTTATTTTCTTTACACCATTTTCCCACAACAGCGCCCACCATGGTAGTGGTCGTCCAGGAAAGTCCCATTCCTAACAGACAGCCGCCGATATAAAAATAAATAATATTGGTACCGATAATATACATGATACAGGAACCGATCAGGCAGAGAAAACCTGCAGCGATCAATTTCTTTGTGCCATATTTATTTACCAAGGTTCCAAAGAAAATATTGACGATGGCTGTGGTCACATAACGGCAGCTGTCTCCAATAGAAAAAGCACTCCGCTTGATCCCCAGTGCTTCCGTAATCGCCGACAGATACAGACTCTTATTAGAGCTGCAAAAGCCAAGACACGTAAACACCATCAGAAAGCAAAGTGCAACAATCACCCACTTATAATCCAATTGCATTTTTTTGTTTTTCATGGAAAAACCTCCCCAAGTCCGTAAATTTCATTTTTGTTATACCACTTTTGGGGGAGAAAAGATATTATCTTTTATTTTTGCTGCCATAACTAAAACTTTATGCAGGAGAGATTTGAGGCAAGCAAAAAGCTATTTGTAAAATGCCTCCACAAAATCCCGGAAGATTTTTTCGTCTGCCGAAAGAGGTCTGTTTTTGCGCCAATAGAGTCGCAGCTGCCAGGTCCTGGTATTGGAAATTGGCACATAGCTAAGATTGGAGGGGGGCTCCAGACTGCCGATGTGTCTGCTGGTAAAGGCAATCCCCAGGCCGTCCTGAGCCATCCGGCGGTAGATCAGGTATGGAAAAGTATTTCCATAAGGCATGGTCATGTCGTTTTCCTCGAACAGGCGGCTCAACCGTTCGTACATTGTAACATCAGGAGAGGGATAAAGAAGGGTTTCATGCTCCAGTTTATGGATATCAAGGGATTTCTCCTGGGCCAGAGGATGGGAGGGATTCATGATCGCCACCAGCTGGTCATCAAAAAGCTTTATGCTGTCAAGCTCAGACGCAAAGGCGGCCGGCACATCCTGTTCCTCTGCAAATAAAAAGTTATGCTGCGGCAATAGGCCGTCATTTTCAAACTGAAAATATTTCATATTGGTGGTAGATAAAGTGAATTGCGGATATTCCAGTGAAAAGGCAGAGATTAAGTCTGTCCACATATTGGAGGTGGTAGTGGCTATGGACAGGTGATGTTTTTGCTGCATAATGCTCTGGTGCAGCTCAATCCGGGCGCAGTCTAAGGTGGTGAAAACCTGATTTACATAGCGCAGGAAGATTTGTCCCTGCTTATTTAAGGTAATGTGATTGCTCGTTCTGTCAAACAATTTCATGCCAAGCTCTTTCTCCAGGCGGGCGATGGACGTGCTCAGGGCGGGTGCGGAGATAAATAACGACTCAGCGGCGGTAGATATCTTGCCGATTTCAGCAACGGCCTTGAAATATTTTAGCTGTAGTAATTCCATGAAGGGTCCTCCGTAACAGAATCTGGTTTCATGATAGCATAAGGAGGAGGGAAATACAATGAGAAACATGGACTTTTTCATGAAAAGCCGCTATAATGGTAGAGGCAGCAGGCTTATGTGGAGGATGTAACAAGGTGATGCAGGAAAAGGAACGTTTCGAGGAGGCAAAAAAGAAAATAATCGGAATAGAAAGGCAGCGCCTGGGGATCGGTACTTACAGTGAAAAGACCGTACATGCGATCTTTAAGAACTATTATGAACCGGATGAGGACAAGCAGGAGATTCCTATAAATCGGTATGTGGCAGATATTTTTGACGGTCAAAAGATCATAGAGATTCAGACAAGGCAGTTTAACAGGATGAGGGAAAAGCTGGAGGTTTTTCTCCCCTTATATCCGGTGACCATTGTCTATCCCATCCCCCGGGAGAAATGGCTGATCTGGATTGATGAGGACAGCGGGGAGTTAAGCAGCCGGCGCAAATCGCCGAAGAAGGGCAAGATTTACGAGGCATTTATTGAGCTGTATAAGATCAAAATGTTTTTAAAGGATCCCAATTTAAGACTGAAGATTGTGTTGGTAGATATGGAAGAATATCGGCTCCTAAACGGCTGGAGCCGGGATCGAAAGAAAGGGTCCAGTAGATTCGACCGGATTCCCATGGAGCTTGTGGGAGAGGTGGACGTGGAGCGGGCGGAGGATTACATGCAGTTTGTACCGGCGCAGCTTGATGGGGAGTTTACCGTGAAGGACTTTGCGAAGGAGGCTCATATTCCGCAAAATCTGGCCGGAACTGTTTTGAATATTTTGTATTATATGGGGACTGTGGACAGAGTGGGGAAGCAGGGAAATGCATATAAATATTGTGTCAGGGAATCAACGTAATGTGAAGGATGAAAATGCCGGGCAGCTTGTTGATTTTTGCAAAGTGATATGATAAACTTACGATAATATTTTTATCTGTATTACGCAGCGGCAAAGGCCTGTTGCAGAATGGAGGAAAATGTATGTATAAGATCAAAATGCTTCGTGTAGACAATGTGATCATGTTTGCAGCAGAAGAGTTGAAGAAGTATTTAAGGATGATGATGCCTCAGTGCGGAGATATCCCTATTAGCTATGAGCCGGATGCTGCGGATGGTTTCCGTCTGGGACTTGCAGAAGATTTTGGCCTGAAATTTGAGGAGGCTATAGAGCCTGAACTGGATGATGTGGTACATATTGAGACCGACAGGCAGGGAGGTATTCTGGCAGGAAGCAACCCGAGAAGTGTGCTGTTTTCTGTATATCGTCTGCTGAAAGAGAATGGCTGCCGCTTTCTTTATCCGGGTGTGGATGGAGAGATGATCCCTATGAAGGACATTGAACCGGTCAGCTACCACCATATGGCTGATCATCGTTTCCGCGGTCAGTGTAATGAAGGCGCTGAGAGCCAGCAGTGTATGCTTGAGACCATTGATTTCTATGCTAAGCTGGAAATGAATATTTATATGCTGGAATTTGATATTCCCTTTTACTATTATGATGTCTATTATAATCATAAATATAATGAAAAGAATCGTCCGCCGGAGCCGGTTACGCCTGAACAGGTTCTGCAGTGGAAACGTCAGTGTGAGGTGGAGATTGCCAAGCGCGGACTGCAGTTTCATGATATGGGACATGGCTGGACAGCAGAGCCTTTTGGCTTAAGCTCCACGGATGGCTGGATACCTACCGAGGAAGAAGTGCCTGCCGAAATCAGGAAATATCTGGCACAGCTGGATGGAGAGAGAAAGCCGTACGGTGGTATCCCTCTGAACACCAACCTGTGTATGTCAAATCCGGAAGTACGCACCATTATGGCGAAGGCGGTGGCTGATTATGCCCAAAATCATCAAAATGCGACCTATATCCATGTATGGCTTGCCGACGGTGCGCACAATCACTGTGAATGTGAGGAGTGTCGTAAAAAACGCCCTTCTGATTTCTATATGATGATCATGAATGAGCTGGATGAGGAGCTGACACGTCGTAATCTGGACTCCAGGATTGTATTTATCGCCTATGTGGATACCCTGTATGCACCTCAGGAGATCAAGATTAAAAATCCGAAGCGTTTTGCCCTGTTATATGCGCCGATTCAGCGTTCCTATACAAGCAGTGTGGACAGTACAAAGATTGGTGAGACACCGGAATATGTGCGCAATAAATGGGAGGTGCCGGTGAGCGCGGAAGCCAATGCAGCCTTCCTTCTGGACTGGCAGAAGAATTGGGCTGGTCCCTGCTTCTGTTATGAGTACCATTTCTGGAAGCATGTGGTATTGGATCCCGGCATGATGGCCATCAGCCGTCGGATTTATGAAGATATCATGAGCTTAAAGAGCATTGGGATCCAGGGCTTGGTAGAAGACGGTTCCCAGAGAGCTTTCTTCCCCAATGGTTTTGCCATCTACATTTATGCAGAGGCGCTGCGCGACCGCAACTGTGATTACGAGAAGGTGAGAGAAGATTACTTCCGGCATATTTACGGTGATCAGTGGGAGGAAGCCCTGCGTTATCTGGAGGACATCAGTGAAGTGTTTGATTTTGCCTACATGGAGGGAGAGTGCTCTGCGGATATATCCAAAGGAAAGTATTACAATCCTGCACAGGCAGAGAGGCTGAAGAAAGTAAAAGAAATCGCTGCAAGAGGCCGTGCATTGGCGGAGAACCATATGTGTCTGCCTGTCCGTGTACAGACTGTATCCATGCGCCTGTTGCTTCGTCATGCTGAGTATTGTGACAAGGTGGCAGATTTCATGATGCTGAAAGCAGCCGGCAAGGATGAAGAGGCTTGTATCTCATGGCAGAATTTCTGCGATGATTTTGGACGTTATGATATTGAGCTGGATCGCTATTATGATCACAGCTTCTATATGATGACTTATGCGGTCTATCTGCAGCTGAATGCGATCAGCAATAAGCAGGGAGAGGCTTAAGGCATCTCACAATACATCCTGCTCCGCTTTATGATACAGCCGGCGGTACTGCGCCGGAGACACCTCCATAAACCGCCGGAAGATTCTGGAGAAATAATTCAGATCATTGAATCCCACCCGCAGCGCAATATCTGTAATACTTTCAGAGGTATTCTCCAGCATCACGATCGCCTTTTCAATCCGCAGTCTGTTGATGTAGCTGACCACAGACTGCCCGGTGGCATTTTTAAATAACCGGCAGAAATAGTGTTCATTCAGATAAAAGTGCTCTGCCAGAGAGGCTGTGGAAAGCGGTTCTGCAAAATTCTGGGAGATGTAGGCAAACACCTCGTTGAGCCGTTCAAACTGCGCTTTGGCGTGATTCGTATGCTCTGCTTTCTCCGTATTCCGGTAATGGCGCATTATGTAGGCTATGAGCGTATAGGTCAGTCCCTTGACGGCCAGGTCATAGCCTTCTTTTTGTTCCTGCTGCTCCCGGATGATCGCTTCAAATTGCTCCTGCAGCTCCACATCTCCTCTGATCAGATTGGAAATGACCACTCCCTCAAATTGGATATCACTGAAAAATGCCGGTGTAATGTGCATACACCAAAACCGCGACGTCAGACACTGCTCAGAGAAATGGATCTCCTTACTGTTGATAAAAACAATGTCCTTCTCCTTC
>JAZSFW010000195.1:0-11009 GCA_045532445.1 Acetatifactor sp.
ACCCCACACCTCCTTGGCTCACAGAACGACATGGCTCCGATCCGACTTGTTTGGTGGGCAGACTCCTCTGAATCTTGCAGCAGACCTGGAGAAGAATGGTGTCCGCATTTTGGGAACTGCTCCTTCCGTGATCGATTTGGCAGAAGACAGAGACCTGTTCCGTGCCATGATGGAGAAGCTGGAGATTCCTATGCCTGAATCAGGTATGGCGGTCAACGTAGAAGAGGCACTGGATATTGCCCACAAGATCGGCTATCCTGTAATGGTTCGTCCTTCTTACGTTTTGGGCGGACGCGGCATGGAAGTGGTATATGATGATCAGAACCTGACTGCTTATATGAATGCAGCAGTAGGTGTGACGCCGGATCGTCCCATCCTGATCGACCGTTTCCTGAATCATGCGACAGAGTGTGAAGCAGATGCGATCAGTGACGGTACCCATGCATTTGTTCCTGCTGTTATGGAGCACATTGAGCTTGCCGGTGTACACTCCGGTGACTCTGCTTGTATCATTCCTTCCAAGCACATTTCAGAAGAGAATGTAAAAACAATTAAAGAATACACCAGAAAGATCGCAGAAGAGATGCATGTCAAAGGTCTAATGAATATGCAGTATGCCATCGAGAATGATAAAGTATATGTACTGGAAGCCAATCCCAGAGCATCCCGTACCGTACCTTTGGTATCCAAGGTCTGCAACATTCGCATGGTGCCTTTGGCTACCGACATTATTACTTCCGACATTACCGGACGTCCTTCTCCTGTTCCGGCACTGAAGGAGCAGGATATCCCTTACTATGGTGTAAAGGAAGCGGTCTTCCCCTTCAATATGTTCCAGGAAGTAGACCCTGTACTGGGACCTGAGATGCGTTCTACCGGTGAAGTGTTAGGTCTGTCTGTATCCGATGGTGAAGCTTTCTATAAAGCACAGGAGGCCACACAGTCCAAACTTCCTTTAAGTGGTACAGTACTGATCAGCGTAAACCGCAAGGACAGAGCAGAATCTGTAGAAGTGGCCAAGACTTTTGCAGAAGCAGGCTTCCGCATCCTGGCTACCGGCAATACCTACGAGAGGATCACCGAAGCTGGCATTGCTGCCGAGAAGGTGAAAAAGCTTTATGAAGGTCGTCCGAACATTCTGGATCTGATGACCAACGGCAAGATCGATCTGATCGTTAACTCTCCTATCGGTCAGGATAGCGTCAATGATGACAGCTACCTGCGTAAGGCGGCTATTAAGTACAAGATTCCTTATATGACCACGATTGCAGCTGCCAAGGCTACCGCAGATGGTATCCTGTATGTGCAGAAGCATGGCAATGGTGACGTGCAGTCTCTGCAGGAACTGCATGCGCAGATTAAGGACAAATAATACAGACGACAAAGAAGAGCAGCCCCATTGAGTGTGAACTTGAGGGGCTTACTTCTTAAAAAAGAAATTACTTTTCTGAGGTGTATGAAAGGTGCAATATAGGAAAGGAGCTGCAAAATGACTACGAAATACACAAAGGTTGTAGAAAAATACAGAGAATTGATCCTTGACGCACAAAACTACATATGGACTCATGCGGAGACCGGATACCGTGAGTATCAGACTTCCCAATACCTGGAGAATGCATTTGAAAATCTGGGATACGAATTGGTAAAAGCAGGAGATATTCCGGGCTTTTATACCGTTATTGATACCGGTCGTCCCGGTCCGGAAGTGTTGATCCTTGGTGAAATGGATTCCCTGATTTGTTCAGAGCATCCGGATGCCAACCCAGAGACCGGTGCGGTACATTGCTGCGGTCACAGTGCTCAGAGTGCAGCACTTTTGGGAATTGCAGCAGCATTAAAGGAGCCCGGCATCTTGGATGATTTGTCCGGAAAAATCCGTCTGTGTGCTGTTCCGGCAGAGGAACTGATCGAGGTGGAATTCCGCTCCGGCTTAAAGGCAGAAGGGCGCATCAAATACATGGGCGGCAAGACCGAATTCCTGCACAGGGGTTATTTCGATGGCGTGGATCTTGCATTTATGGTACATACTACTTCCGGAGAGAATTTTTCCTCTAGCAAAGGTGCTGTTGGCTGTATGGCAAAGCGCATCATATATAAAGGCGTGTCTGCTCATGCAGGCGGAAGTCCCTGGAATGGTTGCAATGCTTTATATGCAGCGACTTTAGGGCTGTCTGCAATCAATTCTATTCGTGAGACCTTTAAAGAATCAGATATTATTCGTGTGCACCCGATTATTACAAAAGGTGGCGGAGCTGTCAATGCGATCCCTGATGAGGTAATCGTGGAAAGTTATGTGCGCGGCAGCAGCTTTGATGCTATTAAGGAGGCAAATCAGAAAGTAAATCGTGCCCTTTGCGGTGCGGCGCTGTCCTTGGGTGCCAATATTGATATTCAGGATAATCCCGGTTATGCGCCCTTGTCAAACAGTGATGATATGAGAAAATTGGCGAAGGAAGCCTGCGAAGCAATCAATCTGGCTCCTTTTGTACAGAGCGACGCTATAGGAAGCGGCAGTACGGATATGGGAGATCTTTCTGTTTTGATGCCGGTTGTGCATCCTTATGCGCCCGGTGCAACAGGTACCTCACATGGATCCAATTACTATATTGCGAATCCGGATCTGGCTTGTGTGGGCTCTGCAAAGTGGCAGCTTGTGATGCTTGCAATGCTTCTTAAAGAGGATGCGGCAAGAGCAAAACAGATTGTAGCTGACTTTAAGCCTGTGTTTGCAAGCAAAGAAGAATATCTTGCTTATATGGATGAAATGGGTGCCAGCGGGGACAGGATCACTTATGAAGAGGGAAAAGCAACTGTAAACTTATGATTGTGATTTAAAGATAGAAGTAAGCAATAGAAATAGGAGGACAAAATGAATCCATACATAGGACATGAATCACAGCTTTATGGAATTGAAGAACATAGATTGGTAGGAGGCAAAGGAGACGGTATGCGTCTTCTTATGGTGAACAATGGTAAGGGGTTGGAGCTTACGGTATCTGCGGATCGTGCATGCGATATTTCGCGTTTGCGGTATAAGGGTGTAAATATGTCATATTTTTCACCCTGCGGGTATGTTGCGCCTGCGTATTATGATGCCAAGGATTCAAATTGGCTGAAGTCTTTTACGGCCGGTTTCCTGACCACTTGTGGTCTTGAGGGAGTGGGTTCCCCTTGCGTAGATGGCGGAGAAGAAGTGCCTCTTCACGGCTCAATTGCCAATATACCTGCAGAGCATGTATATTGGTATGAGGAGGAAGATGCCCTTGTGATCAAAGCTACAGTGAGGGATGAAGTGATCTTTGGCAGAAAGCTTCGTTTCTTTCGTGAACTTCGCGTGAGTCTTAACGAGAATCAGTTTGTGATCAGGGATACCATAGAAAATACCGGCGATGCGACTCAGCCTTTTGAGATTCTGTATCATATGAACATGGGCTATCCGCTGTTGGATGAGGATAGTATCATAGAGATTCCTGCGGTATCTGTAGTGCCCAGAAATGAGCATGCGGCGGAGGACATAGAGAATTGTCTTGAGGTGATCAAGCCTCAGGCCGGTTATGTGGAGAGATGCTATTATCATAAGTTTGAAGGACAGGGCAAAGCTTCTATTTATCAGCCCAAGCTTGGTCAAGGGCTGGAGATCCTTTTTGACGCGACCCAGCTGGATGGATTTACCCAGTGGAAGATGATGGGCGTCAGAGATTATGTGATGGGTCTGGAGTGTGCCAACTGTTATCCGGATGGGCGTGATGTGATGAGGCAGAATGGAATGCTGAAATTCCTGGCACCCGGAGAAAGCAAAACTTATGAAGTTACCGTGAGGATGCTAGACAAGCAGTGATAGCAATATATTTTTAGAATAGGAGACATAAATATGAGTATGACATTGGAACAGGCCAAGCAAAAGCTTGAAAAATACGGTCAGCAGCATTTGCTGAAATATTATGAAGAGCTGTCGCAGGAGCAGAAGCAGGCGTTGCTTGAGCAGATAGAAATGACAGATATGTCAATTTTGGAGGCTTGCCATCATAGGGAGGAAATGACACAGAAAGGTGTGATCTCACCTTTGGCAGCGATGCAGTTAGACGAGATCGAAGCAAACAAAGAGAGCTTCACTGCTACCGGCTTGGAAGCGATCCGCGCTGGAAAAGTGGGTGCGGTATTGCTGGCAGGCGGCATGGGCACCCGTCTTGGCTCTGATGATCCCAAGGGAATGTACAATGTAGGACTTACAAGAAACCTTTATATTTTTGAATGTCTGATTAATAATCTCATGGATGTGGTAAAGCAGGCAGGAGCCTGGGTTCCTCTGTTCGTCATGACCAGTGACAAGAACCACGAGGCAACGGTGGGATTTTTGAAAGAGCATGCCTATTTTGGTTACAGCGCTGAACATATTCATTTCTTTAAGCAGGAGATGGCGGCAGCTACCGATTATGAAGGTAAGATTTATCTGGAGGAGAAGGGCAAGCTTTCCACCTCTCCCAATGGTAACGGCGGCTGGTTTATTTCCCTGAAAAATGCAGGACTTTTGGATCTGGTTCATGATAAGGGCATTGAGTGGATCAATGTATTTGCAGTGGATAATGTACTTCAGAGGATTGCAGACCCTGTCTTTGTAGGTGCGACCATTCAGAAGAATTGTGTGGTTGGCGCCAAAGTGGTACGCAAGAACGCACCGGATGAGAAGGTAGGCGTGATGTGTCTGGAGGACGGAAGACCCTCTATCGTAGAATACTACGAATTGACGGAGGAATTGATGAATGCCAAGGATGCAAACGGAGATCCTGCATATAATTTTGGAGTAATTCTTAATTACCTGTTTAAAGAAGAGGAATTGGAGAAGATGATGGATTCTTTGCCGCTTCATATTGTGGAGAAGAAGATTCCTTATCTGAATGAAAAGGCAGAGCTTGTGAAACCGGAAGCTCCCAATGGTTATAAATTTGAAACCTTGGTACTTGACATGATTCATCAGCTTGACAGCTGCCTTCCTTTTGAGGTTGTTCGCAGCAAGGAGTTTGCACCCATCAAGAATAAAACCGGTGTGGATTCCGTGGAAAGTGCCCGCCTTTTATTGGTGGAAAACGGTGTGTTACTATAATCAGAACTTTATAAGGAGAATTTGAGCATGAAAATTTTAGTGACCGGCGGTGCCGGATTTATTGGGAGTCACACGGTAGTAGAGCTTCATGAGGCAGGTTATGAGGTTGTGGTTTTGGATAATCTGAGCAATTCCTCAGAGAAATCTCTGGAAAGAGTAGAAAAGATCACAGGGAAAAAGGTGCCTTTCTATAAAGCAGATATTCTGGATAGAGAAGCTCTGGAAGAGATTTTTGGCAAAGAGAAGGTTGATGCAGTCATTCATTTTGCGGGATTAAAGGCAGTGGGTGAGTCGGTAGCGAAGCCTTGGGAATACTATGAGAACAATATTGCAGGAACCTTGACCCTGGTAGATGTGATGAGAAAGCATGGCGTTAAGAACATTATTTTCTCCTCCAGTGCAACCGTATATGGCAACCCTGCATTTATCCCCATTACAGAAGAGTGTCCCAAAGGACAGTGCACCAATCCTTACGGCTGGACCAAATCTATGCTGGAGCAGATCCTCAGTGACATTCAGAAAGCCGACCAGGAGTGGAACATTATCCTGCTTCGTTACTTCAATCCCATTGGTGCTCACAAGAGCGGAACCATCGGTGAAAACCCCAATGGTATCCCCAATAACCTGATGCCATATATTACACAGGTGGCTGTAGGCAAACTGAAAGAGCTGGGTGTATTTGGCGACGACTACGACACCCATGATGGAACCGGCGTGCGTGACTATATCCACGTAGTAGACCTGGCAAGAGGTCATGTAAAAGCATTGAAGAAAGTGGAAGAAAATGCGGGATTGAAGATTTACAATCTTGGAACCGGTACCGGCTACAGCGTCCTTGATATGGTGAAAAATTTTGAGGCGGCAAACGGTGTAAAGATTCCTTACACCATCAAACCCCGTCGCGCAGGCGACATTGCCACCTGCTATGCTGATCCCACGAAAGCGAAAGAAGAATTAGGCTGGGTAGCTGAATTCGGCATTAGAGAGATGTGCGAAGACGCCTGGAGATGGCAGAAGAATAACCCCAATGGGTACGCTGAAGAGTGAGAATAAACCGGCAGGAGGCATCCGTCTGTAGGGCATTGGGACAGTTGCAATGGCGTAAGTACTTCTAAGAGGCATGAAAACCGGATAAATAAAGTTAAGGGCAAAGCCCAAAGTGCAAAACTCGCGCTGCGCGCTCAAACATGTTGCACTTTGGGCTTTAATATTATAAGGTCGACTGATAAGATAAAACAGGAATCGGCGTAAAAAGTAAGTTAGGCTACATAAAGGTACATGAAGATAAAATGGCAGGTGCTGCCGAGCATGCAGAAGATGTGGAAAACTTCGTGGGAGCCAAACTGTTGGTGCCTGGAGTTAAAGAGTGGCAGTTTCAGGGCATAGATTACGCCGCCGATGGTGTAAATAATGCCGCCCCCAAGGAGCCAGAGGAAGCCGGCCAGAGGCAAGGACTCCCAAAGACTGCTGAATACGAATACA
The DNA here is from genome assembly GCA_045532445.1 of Acetatifactor sp. Taxonomy (GTDB): domain Bacteria; phylum Bacillota; class Clostridia; order Lachnospirales; family Lachnospiraceae; genus Acetatifactor. The sequence continues at coordinate 6,584 of JAZSFW010000195.1, forward strand.
CAGACCCATCCCATGGCAATATAGATGAGGGAGGAAAACCATTTGGGGCAGGTGATCCAGAAGGATTTGATCAGGATTCCTGCGATCGCAATTCCCCATACGGTGGCAAGCAGTGTATAGCCTATCTGGCCACCGAGGATGATGAGACAGACCGGGGTGTAGGTGCCGGCTATCAGCACAAAGATCATCATGTGATCGATTTTGCGAAAAAACTTTAGCCTGCTTCCAGCCAGATTCACGGAATGATAGGTGGCACTGGCGCCATATAAAAGAATCATACTCACCATAAAAACAGCCATAGCCGCCATGTCCTGCCACCCGGATGTAATGCCGGATTTGACCAAAAGAGGGACGGCGGCGAATACTGCCAGCATCATTCCTATAAAATGAGTGAGTGCACTTCCTGGTTCTCTGATTGTGATCTGCATTGTAAGTAGCTCCTTTTTGTGTGCTGAAATTATAATATCCATGCTTATTATGCGTATCTGAAATGTATTGCATACATGATGTAGAAAAGAAAAACAAAAGACAAAAGCCATTCGCTTCGACATGTAGTATTAAAAACTATGTGCAATATGATATTACACCTTTTATGAAGCAATGTCAACAGTTTTTGGGGTAATCATGAAATTTAATGAAAAATCAGATATGTGCGTGTTACGCAAAAGAAGGTAGAAATCAATCTTCTTCAATCACATGGATTTCCAGATAATCAAAATCAATCTCCTCAATAAAGTTGTCCTGGGTAAATCTCGCCTTATCATGGCGCTTAAATTCAGTAACGGTAGCATCCAGCCAGATGGGCTTGCCAAGGTCAAATTGATTGCATATTTCATCCAGTGCCTTAAAGATTTTGTGAGTTCTGGTATCTGCGCTGTCATCTGCGATGACAGTGTCCTGCAGCAAGTGGTTGTCTTTGAAAATTTTTGCCCATAACCGAAACATATCATACCTCCAAAGGTGGCGGGATATCTGCACGCCCAGTTATTTTAGTATAAAGGATTGTGGCAGAAATGTAAAGCCTAATTTATTAGGTTCTATTTTCAGACTGTTCAGAATAAACTTCATAATGTGGCTGTTTGCACAGTACGAAAAATATTCTTAAAAAAGGATAAATTATTGAACAAGTATCTACATTTCTATGAGTTTTTATGTTATACTGAGGATAGAATCAAAACAGACAGGAGCAGTAAGAGGAAAGCTATGCAACTACAAGGAAAGGACGACGGTATCGACAGTTGGAAGGAAGTCACATTGATCTATAATGCGGCGCTTAGACAGGTGGAGACGAAGATGGAGATTCTGAACGAAGAGTTTCAGCATGTTCATCAGTACAATCCCATTGAGCACATCAAGGCCAGGATCAAGACTCCCGAGAGCATTGTGAAGAAGCTGAAGAGGCACGGTTATGAGTCTACCATTGAGAATATGGTAAAGTATATCAATGATATTGCCGGGATCAGGATTATCTGTTCCTTTACTTCAGATATCTATCGGATCGCGGAGACAATCAAGCAGCAGAAGGATATCAATGTCCTGGCTGTGAAGGACTACATGGCGTATCCGAAAGCCAGCGGCTATAAGAGTTATCACATGATCGTTACCGTGCCGGTTTATCTTTCGGACAGGATCGTGGATACCAAGGTTGAGATACAGATCAGAACAGTTGCAATGGATTTCTGGGCGAGTCTGGAGCACAAGATCCATTATAAATTTGAAGGGGATGCGCCGGAGCATATCAAGAAAGAATTGGTAGAATGTTCTAAAATGGTGGCAGATCTGGATGCCAGGATGCTGGCGCTGAATGAGGAGATTTTGCTGTTGGCACAAGAGCAGGTCCAGGAAAGAGAAAAGAAGTGCGATTAGCAGCGGGTCAAAAGCAGATTGGGATATACGGGAGAGGGCAGAGATGAACAGTTTTATGGATAAGTTGGCAGAAAAGTTAAACGCAGAAGAGATCATCCGGGCTAACAGGTCGGCGGATATCGATCAGAAATTACAGAAGAAACAGCAGGAAGAGCTTGAGATCCTGCAGGTGGAATTTGATAAATTGCAGAAAGAATTTGGAGCAGTGCAGGAGAGCATTGCAAATCTGCAAAAGGTTGTGGAAGCACAATGTGCAGGGACCAATGAGCATGTACATAAGGAGAATGTAAAAGTATATCGCAATGTGCAGGCTGTGGTAGTGGAGGAAGCGGCAAAGCAGGCTGAAAGCATCAGAGTGCTGGCAGAGACCGTGGAGACGATGAAAGCAGAAGCTTCCAAGAAAAAGACGCCGGGCATTCAAAAGAGTATATTCGTGTTATTACTTGCCAATTTGCTCCTGTGTGCAGGATTTGTTGCATTTCAAGTGCTGCTATATCTGGGTGTTTTGTAACAAAGGGGATTGTGCACGGAATAATGCATGGAATTATGCATTTTTGAAAGGGTGATCCAGATGGGAAAAGAACTTTGGAAGCCCGGCAATATGCTGTATCCATTACCTGTGGTGATGGTGAGCATGGCAGACCGGGACGGTAAGAATAATATTATTACAGTGGCTTGGGCCGGAACCATCTGTACCAATCCGCCCATGGTGTCCATATCGGTAAGGCCGGAGCGTTACTCTTACCCGATATTGAAGGATACAGGTGAGTTTGTGCTGAATCTGACAACAAAGGAATTGGCCTATGCCACAGATTACTGCGGAGTAAAAAGTGGAAGGGATGTGGACAAATTTGCAAAGCTTGGTCTGACGCCGCTGAAAGCAGACCAGGTGAGGGCTCCATTGATCGCAGAGAGCCCGGTGAATATTGAATGTCGTGTCAGGGAAGTAAAGGCTCTGGGCAGTCACGATATGTTTTTGGCTGATGTGGTGGCTGTACATGCAGATGAGAAATATATGGATGAAAATCATAAATTCCATCTGGAATGGGCACAGCCGCTGGTATATTCTCATGGCACCTATTATCTTTGTAAGGAGGCCCTTGGCACCTTCGGATATAGTGTGCGGAAGAAAGGGAAGGCTTAAGGGTTTGATGGTTTGTTTTTGGGAGGGGAGTCCATGAGGCTTCCTCTTTTTATGGCATCAGCTCCATAGCGTTTGCGTATCGTATCCAATGCAGCGTCCAGTTTCTGTTGTTTTTCCTGTATCGGTTTTGCGGTTTGCAGATCGAACAGGGATAGCTGAATGGGCTCGTTGTCCTGTACCAGTTTGGATGTCCGGACGCCTAACAGCCGGATAGGGGAACCATCCCACAGTTCATCAAAGAGGTTGCAAGCGGTTTTGTAGATCACCTCTGTAGAGGCTGTGGGTGTATGCAGCAGAGTCTGGTGAGATACGGAGCGAAAGCTTGCGTATTTGATCTCTGTACACACATTGCCGGCCAGTTCATGGGAAGCGCGAAGTCTTGCTGCCACGGATTCTGCCAGAGACAGAAGAACCTGGCAGGCATCTTCCCGCCTGTTCACATCAGAGGATAGGGTGGTGGAGTTGCCGATTCCCTTGGCACGGGCTTGCCGGGATGCAACTTTGGAATCGTCTATCCCGTTGGCATATTCCCAGAGGGTGATGCCGTGGCTTTTTAGGTGTGATTCGACAATGGCAGGGTCTGTTTTTGCCAGATCGCCGATGGTAAGGATCCCTAAATTTCTTAAGGTTTCTACGCTGGAGTGACCGCACATAAACAGGGAGGAGACCGGAAGAGGCCATAGTTTCCTGGGAATTTCAGAAGCATAGAGTGTATGAACCAGATTCGGCTTCTTAAAATCAGAAGCCATCTTGGCTAATACTTTGCGATCTGAAATGCCGATATTTACAGTATATCCAAACAGCTCATAAATGGAATCCTTGATCAGGGAAGCGGCTTGCTGTGGGGAGACATATTTGTGACGGATGGGAGTAAAGTCCATGAAACACTCGTCAATACTGACCTGTTCCAATTCCGGACAGATGTCATATAAATAAGCAAACAGCTCTTTACTTCGCTGCTCATACATCCTATGGTCCGGTGCAGCCATAGTAAGATTGGGGCATTTGCGAAATGCATTGATCACAGGTTCGCCGGTGGTAATGCCGTAAGCCTTGGCAGGGATCGATTTGGCCAATACGACCCCATGTCGCTTTGCCATATCGCCGCCAATGATCGAGGGTATCTGGCGCAGATCTACTTCTTCCCCATTTTGGAGGCGCTCCAGAGCAGTCCAGCTTAGATAGGCGGAATTCACATCAATATGAAAAAAGATAGATTCATGCATAGGGACCTCCTTCCAGACAATGGCTAAGTGGTTGTAACTTTTATTATATATATAAAAGATTCACTGTCAATAACTTTTGAAAATGTCACTTTTTTAGAAGGACATTAACTTGACAAAATGTCACTTCTTCATTGGCTGATTGAATTATAATTATCACTTCATGGGCGTCAAAGTCGGAGGCCAAGCGGTC
>JAZSFW010000282.1:0-8000 GCA_045532445.1 Acetatifactor sp.
GGAGGAAAATTATGTATAAAATAGGATTATCAACCAGTGGCAAGGATTTTGGACCGGCACTTTTTGAAGCCTATGCCAAGGCAGGCATCTCCGCCATGGAGATTTCTCTTGGCTATGAAAAAACCCAGACGTTGAATTATAAGGCGGCGGAAAAATGGGCTAAGGATACAGGTGTAGTACTCTGGTCTTTCCACCTGCCGTTTAAGCCCTTTGATATCATCGACGTGTCTGCCTTTAATCCTGTGCTTCGCAAAAACAGTGTGGAGTATATGTCGGAACTGATAAAGAAAGCCGGAGACATCGGTATCACCAAATACATACTACACTCCAGCGGAATCACCAAGACAGAGACAAATCGTCAGGGAAGAATGGATTGTGCAAAGGAAAGCTTGGCAGTGTTGGCTGATGTTGCCCAAGAAGCCGGCGGAACCCTCTGTGTGGAAAATTTACCGCCCATCTGCCTGGCCTGCACTTCCGATGAAGTGAAGGAACTGACGGATGTAGATCCCCGCCTGAAAGTATGCTTTGACACCAACCACCTTCTCTCCGAAGATCCGCTTGATTTCATCCGCAGACTGGGTGACAAAATCGTTACGATTCATGTATCAGACTATGATTTTATTTTTGAGAGACACTGGCTTCCCGGCGAAGGCAAGATCGACTGGCAAAGCCTCTATCACGCACTGCAGGAAGCAGGCTATGAAGGTGTGTGGCTCTATGAAATAGGATTTAAGAGCTCCAATACCATTCAACGTGACCGCGACTTGACCTGTGAAGATTTCACTAGAAACGCAGAGGAAATCTTCCACAATAAACCGCTTACAGTGCTGGGTTGTCCCAATCCGGAGCTGTACACATAGACCTTAGGAGCACTTCATGCTGCATCCCGAGGAGGTTACGGTTTGATTTTATATTTCTATGAATTAAGCCGTATATTTTTTCCGGGTTTACGGTCGAATCTCTAAAAAGTCATATTCAACCGTGCAGCAAGTTCTTATGAAACATCTGGATTCCAAAAGAACAATCAAAGATTATAGCCAATAACACTTAGAGTATAATTATCATTGGCAAGCAGGGAATACCCTGTGGCGGCTTCTTGCTCTGCCGGAAATTATCCAGTATCAGATAGATTTCTCATTTTTGCATGATATATCTACCTATTTGAACCTTTTGGGAGTTCATCTTACTCGTGGAAGGTATATAGAATCTCTCAAAACCTTGATTCTATACTATTTTTTTATAATCTCAAAGGAATTTCAGAGGATTTTTAAGGAATTGAGGAAGATAGATTTGTGATATCAGAGCAATCTATCCTACAGCGCAAGGAATGAGCAGGGAGGACTCATCATTTATCGTCCAAGACAATAACAAAAGTTATTGCGCATAACTTGACTTTTGGAGATTATTCGTGTATAATTAATGTATATTTTGCAAACGTTTGCAAAGAAAGCATAAGGAGGTGAAGCAATGAAAATAGCAATCGGTGCAATGTTGTGCGAAGGTAACAGTCTGACTCCTGTATTGACCAGATTTGAGGATTTTGATTATGCAGAAGGTACAGATATGTATGAAAAGGTTGCTGTGGTCGACATGCTAAGAGACCGTGGCTGTGAGATCGTACCGACGATCTATGCCCATGCCTTGCCCGGAGGACCTGTGGTCAAGGAGGATTATCTGCGCCTGGTAAAGGAAATGACAGATCGTATTCCTGCGGAAGGCCTGGATGGAATCTGGCTGTATCTTCACGGTGCTATGTGCGTAGAGGAGATCGGCTCTGCAGAGGAGTATCTGGTCAGAGTGATCCGTGAGAAAGTAGGATACAATATACCTATCTCATTGGCTTTGGATTTCCATGCGGACAACAGTGATGCGATCCCTGTTTTGGTCAACTGTGTTACAGGTTACCGGACGGCGCCTCATTGTGACAGGGAAGAGACAGAACAAAGGGCTATGAAGCTGCTCTTTGAATGTATTGACAAAAAGATCTTTCCCAAGCCCCAGCTGGTAAGATCCAATGTGATCATCTGCGGAGATGCGGTACAGACTTCTCTGGAGCCCTTAAAGGGGATCATGGAGATGGCGCAGGAGATGGAAGATACCATTCCCGGTATGATGAGCGTGCAGGTGTTCAATGGTCAGCCCTGGGTAGATGCGGAATATAACGGTCCGAATATGATCGTAACCCACGAATCGGATGAGGAACTGGCAAAGGAATGTGCAGCAAAGCTGGCAAAAGCATTCTATGATGTCAGATATGACTTTAAGTTCCTGATCGAAGCAGTGGAACCTGAGGAGGCGATCCAGCTTGCAATGGACGCCAAGGAGAAGCAGGTGTTTATTTCCGATTCCGGTGACAACACCACAGGAGGCGCATCCGGAGACAATGCTTATATGATCAACCGCCTGAAAGAGGCAGGGGCCAAGAATGTATTGGTGGCCGGAATTGCGGATGAAGCAGCTTGTGATGCTTGTTACGCAGCCCAGCTGGGAGATACCCTTACCTTGAAAGTGGGAGGCAGTCTGGATCCGAAGAGTGAAACAGCTGTGATCACAGGCAAGCTGGTACATAGAGGCGACATTTTATCCTATACCGGCGGAAATGCAGGTCCCAGTGCAACGCTGGAATGTGAGGATATGACGGTAGTAGTGACGAAGTACAGAGCGTCCATGTGCCGCCCTGATATCTTCGAATCTATCGATCTTGATTACAGCGGTTACAAAATCGTTGTTGTAAAGCTTGGCTATTTGTTCCCTGAGTTGGCAGAACAAGCCGAGAGAGCGATCCTGGCATATACGCCGGGTACCACACCCGAACGGTTACAGGATATGGGGCTTAAGAACATAAGACGTCCCATGTTCCCGTTAGATGATAACTTTATGTAAACCATATTGAAAGGAGAAAAATTATGGCATATTACAACATGGCGGAAACTGAAAAGAGAATCAGAGAGGTTCGCAACATCTTAAGAAAGAAAGAGCTGGATGCAGCTCTGATCTACTTTGATGAGCTGAACGTAGCAAACGGCTGGTATCTGACCGGCTGGTGCGGACAGTTCGAGAAGGGTTCTGTACTGGTACCCATCGAAGGTGAGCCTATCCTTTTGGGCGGACCTGAGTCTGAGCCTTTCGCAAAGATGAACTCCGCAATCACAAAAGTACGTTGCTTCCCTGTATTCATGGTACCTGAAGAGGAGTATCCCAACGCTACTATCATGAACTTCAAACAGCTCAATGAAGAGCTTAAGAGTGAAGGAACTGTATTAAAGAGAATCGGTTTCGTAGGAACCGCAACCATCCCTCATCAGGTATACTGCGATTTCGCAGCCGGCTTTGAAGGCGTAGAGATGGTAGATATCACAGACGATTACGAAGATCTGCGTGCATGGAAGTCTGAGTGGGAAGTAGCTCAGATCGAGCAGGCTACCCATCTGTGTGATCTTGCATATGACAAGATGGTTGCAGCTGTTAAGCCCGGCGCTTATGAGTTTGAAGTTGCTGCAGCAGGTGAAGCAATCTGCCGTATCAACGGTGCTACCAGCTTTGCATACTCCACCATCGTAGGATCCGGTGAGCGTGCTAAGGCAGTTGTACCTACCGCTACCAACAAGGTTATGGAAGATGGTGAACTGGTAATGTTCGGTATCGCACCTCGTTTCAACGGTTATACCGGAACCTTTGGTGATACTGTTCCCGTAAACGGCGTATACACCCAGAAGCAGAAGGATCTGTTAAACCACATGAGAGAGACCTTAAGACTGACCAAGGATATGCTCAAGCCCGGCATGACCGGTAAAGAGATCGACGTTCCCGGACGTCTCTACTATGAGAAGCATGGTCTGAAAGACTACATCGTATGTCCTTTCGCTCACTCTATCGGTTTGATGGAAGCAGAAGCACCTTTCTTTGGACCTAACGGTGACTTCGTTCTGGTTCCCAACATGACCGTAATGGTAGACGTAAGCTTCTTTGGACATCCCGACCTTCACGGCGGACGTATCGAGACCGGTTTCGTGATCACAGAAAACGGCTGCCGTCCTCTGTCTCCTAAGATGTACGAGTACCTGAGCAAGGATCTGTAAGATTTCGCGCAAAGCAAGAAAGAACCAATTGAATTGTGAAAGAATGGAGAAAATCAATATGAGTGAAAAAGTATTAGGCTATACACACTATATGTTTATCGATGGAGATATCCCCGGAACCGGTGATGATCCTGAACTGCCTGGACATGAGGCTATGATGATCACCAACTACAACAACGTTGATGCGCACATCATTATCAACATTTACTTCCAGGATAAGGCTCCTGTAAAGGGACTGCATATGACTGTTGCTGCAGAGAGAGTACTGTGCACCAGAATGGATCTTCCCATCTGTGATGAGCAGTTCCAGATTCCTTTCGGTCAGTATTCCGTAGAGCTTGAGTCTGACGTTCCTGTATGCGCAAGCTACGGCCGTCTTGACCGTCGTCACAATCTGGGTTATTACTCTACCGGATATTGCGCAGTTTAATTGAGATAAGGCGCTAGCTAAGACGAAAGGCGGAACATCATGAAAAGATTTATTATGCATTCTGATCTGAAGCCGGAGAAGGTTCAGGATTATGTAGAGCTTCATGCCAATCCATGGCCGGAACTGCTGGAACTGATCGGAAAATGCAATATCCACAATTATTCCATCTCCATCAGAGGTACAGAACTGTATACCTATTATGAATATACAGGAACTGACTTCGAGGCAGATATGGAAATAATGGATAACAGTCCGGTGATGCAGGAGTGGTGGAAATATTCAAAACCATGTTTCCTGCACCATGATGAGGGTCATTATTATGATGACCTGGAGGAAGTATTTTATTTCGCGTGATGTATTTTAAAGGGACATTTTTTCGGAGGAATCCGGAAAAATGTCCTTTTCTTATGAAAGCCAAAACGTGTCTGAGAAAAATTTTGCGAACAAAAGTATATCTAATGGGGTCAATTGTGTATAAAAGTGTATTGTTTCGGGATGATGGGGATGTTATATTGGGCTTATAAGTAATCGATATATCCCAAAAGGAACGAGGAGGATTTCACATGGAAAAAAGAATAAGACTTGGTATGGTTGGCGCAGGCAGTTTTTCAAGAATTCATCTGGAGGGAATCAATGCCATTGACTGGGTGGACGTGGTTGCCATCGCAGATATTAAGGAAGAACTTGCAAAAAGCCGCGCAGAGGAGTTTAAAATTCCCAGCTATTACACGGATTATAAGGAACTGTTAAAGAGAGAGGATATTGACGCCATCACCATGCCTCTTCCTGACCAGGTTCATGCACAGATCGCTATTGATGCACTCCATGCAGGAAAGCATGTATTGTGTGAGAAGCCTATGGCACTGGATCTCGATGAATGTAAAGAGATGATCAAGGCAGCACGCGAGACCGGAAAGCAGCTGATGGTTGGTCAGATCGGCCGTTATACCCCTGCATTTGTGCGCGCAAAAGAGCTGGTTGATGCCGGAGAGATCGGTGAGATTTTCTTTATTGAAGCAGAGTATGCACATGACTACAGTAAGCTGGGCGGAGAAGGCGGCTGGCGTGTAACTCCGGAGAGACATCCGATCCTTGGCGGTGGCTGCCATGCTATCGACCTTGTGAGAATGATCGCCGGCAATCCCATTGAGGTCAGCGCTTATGCTACCAATAAGGTTTTGGTGGATTGGCCTATCCAGGATACCACTATTGCTATTATGAAGCTGCCCAACAATGTGATTGGTAAGGTATTTAACTCCCACGGCTGTAAGAGAGAGTACACCATGCGTACCGCTGTTTACGGCACCAAGGGAACCCTGATCTTTAACAATACAGATCCCTGGATCTCCGTATACAAGTCAGAGCTTGGCGGCAGCGACACCTTCCTTGGAAAGGATCAGCAGGTAATTGAAATGAAGCTTCCTGTGGAACTGTCCAGCCACAACACCAAGGCAGAGATCGAAGACTTCTGCAAGTGTATTGTAGAGGGAAGACCTGTTTCTACTGACGGTGTAGAGGGAGCTTCCACGGTATCTGTAGGTGTTGCAATTGTGGAATCTGTCAAGACCAACAAATATGTTACCGTAGATTATAATTTCTAAAATCACCTGCTTTATCATAAGGGAAGGAGATAACATATGAAATTTTTTCACGTTTATAATGAGGAATGCTTTAAGGGACTGGAAAAAAACGGAATGATCAATCAGGACACCGGTTTTAAGATCCAGCATTGTTTTGCATTGCCCGAACATATGAAGTTCAACAACCTTGCAGCCAAGGGAGGCAAGCTGTATCAGCTGCTTAAGGAAGGAAACTATCCCTTTTATGTGGATAGACTGGCAGGCGGTGTTATCTATTACAAATATGAGTTTGATCGGAATTTGATCAAAATGTATAAAGACCTTTTAGGTGACTGGTTTCTGGGTTTTCAGCTTCATGAAAGTGCAAGTAACCGCAGAAATTTAGACTGGGTAACGATCAGAAAGAAGATGGGCAATGATGGTCCCTATGATCCCAAGGAGATGGCAGAAAAGCTAAAGAGCACTTCCAGATGGGTCATATCCACCGGTGAGCCGCTGCAGCAGCTGAATATGGACAATACAGATGTTTATGCGAGACAGCGATATGCTCAGACTCCTGAAGAATTTATGGATGAAATGAAAGATATGTTCCTCAGAAAGATGGGGGAAGTGGAAGACTGTATCCTTCCCTGTGACAGCTTTTACATGGCAACAAGGATGCAGGATGAACTGGGAATGCAGACCTTTATGCCTGAAGTGGGTGCTCAGATTCCTCTGATGCGTCAGGAAGTGGCACTTGCCCGCGGTATTGCCAAGGCAAGCAAGAAGACTTGGGGAACCTATTACGAGTGCTGGCGCTGGGAACCCAGGATCAAAGGCTGCAACATGCCTTGCTTCAACACAGAGCCTCTCAATGAGTGGTATCTGACCCAGGAAATTCACGGGGATGACTTTACTAACTACGGTGAAAATGGCGGAAGCTCCAGACTATTGCAGAACAGAATTTACTACTATGCCCTTATGAGCGGAGCAGATTATTTCTCAGAAGAATGGGGGCTTAACTGCAGCTATACAGATATGAAAGAATTCACCCTGTCCAAGTATGGCCAGACCAAGAAAGCCTTTATTCTGGATGCTGAGAAGTTTAGAGGTGTTAAGGCTATGGTTCCTTTTGCCATTGTGCTGCCTAAGAAGTACGACTGTATGGAATTGCCCACTATCTTTGATGAGCATAAGCTGGGTCTGCACAAGGATGTTTATCTGGAAGCAGCACTGAGCCCTGAGGAGAAAGAGTACTTTGGACATATCGAAGATGTGCTGAAGCTGTTCTTTGCAAGAGAAGGCAAGGTATACGGCAACGAGGGGCATGTACTTACCAACTCCCGATTCGGTGATGTGGTTGATATCATTTATGAGGATGCTTCCGACGAGGCACTTATGCAGTATGATTATCTAATCGATGCTACCAAGGAAGGCAGCTTTGCCAAGGCTAAGGTCGATAGTGCATGGAAGATCCTGGAAAGCAAGGATATCGAAAAGCTTGCAGATACCGTAAAGAAGCTTCTTCCTCAGGTACTTCCTTGTTATGTGGATGATCTTTCCTGGATTGTTTCTACAGATGACAAGGGAAGAAGATTCTTATCTATTTTCAATAACGAGGGTAACAACAGAACCGATGAGAAGGGTGACGTGATCGACAAAGAAGCCGACAGAATTGTTACCATCTCCTTTAAAGAGCCTGCAAACTTAAGATTGATCAGAGAAGCATTTTCAGATACCAAGATCCAGAAAGTGGATGATTGCACCTATCGCGCAGAGGTTCCCGCAGCTGGTTTTGTTATTTTGGAATTTTAAAAAGGAGGTTTGTTGTTATGAAAGCAGGATATGCAAGGATTGATATTACCCCGCCTCTCGGCAGCCCGATCGCAGGATATTATGATCCCAGGATCGCTGACGGCATTCTGGATCCGG
>JAZSFW010000259.1:0-11973 GCA_045532445.1 Acetatifactor sp.
GGTGTAAGCTCTCAGGGCGTGCTGGATCTTGTTGCCCAGCTGGCTTAAGACACCGTCGGGAATGTCTCTGGGGTTCTGGGTGATAAAGTAGAGTCCCACACCTTTGGAACGCATCAGCTTCACGCTCTGCTCGGTCTTCTCCTCCAGCGCCTTGGCAATAGTGTCACACAAAAGGTGGGCTTCGTCAAAGAAGAAGACCATTCTTGGTTTCTCCCGATCCCCGATCTCAGGCAGGGTCTCAAAAAGCTCTGAGAGCATCCACAAAAGGAAAGCGGAATATAAGGTTCCGTCATTGGCAAGGGTGCGGCAGTCCAGAATGTTGATATTGCCTCTGCCGGCTTCGCCGCAGGCAAACCAATCACTGATATTCAGCGCAGGCTCTGCAAAAAACTGCTCGCCGCCCTGGGTTTCCAGAGCAACCACGTGACGAAGGATAGCAGCTACACTTTGCTTGGAGATGTTGCCGTATTCCAAAGTCAGGTCCTTGCTGTTCTCACTGACATATTGGAGCATGGCTTTCAGATCCTTGGTGTCGATCAACAGAAGATCATTGTCATCAGCAATCTTAAATACAACGGTCATAATATCAGACTGTGTGGCGTTGAGATTCATCAGCTTGGAAAGCAGGATGGGACCCATCTCAGAAATAGTGGTGCGAAGGGGGATTCCCATTTCTCCATAGATATCCCAGAATACGGAAGGATAGGAGTGGTAGTCGAATCCGCACTGGTCCAGCCCGAAACGTTTGATGCGCTTTTGCATATCTTCAGTGTTGACACCGGGGCGGCACATGCCTGACAGATCTCCTTTGATATCCGCCAGAAAAACGGGCACGCCGGCATCGCTGAAGGATTCTGCCAACACTTTTAAGGTAATGGTCTTACCGGTACCAGTTGCGCCGGCGATCAGACCATGGCGGTTGGCCATCTTGGGTATGATACATATTTTTTCACCATCGGCATCGCCGATCCAGATTTTATTGTTGTAATACATTGTGATCCCTCCATGTTTTTGCTTCCGTATAATTGCAAAAGCTCGTTTTATTCTTTGATTTCAGTATACCTTTTATTGGAGAGTACTGCAAGAGAAATCTGAATTAGTTTTGGGGCTTGCGATTTTGTGTGGAATTAGGTATGATAGGAAGGATGAAATATATAGAGCATTTTTAAAATAAAAAGAGGCAGAATTGAGGAAATATTCAATGAAATTATTGATTATCAGACACGGTGATCCGGATTACAGTATAGATTCCCTGACTAAAAAGGGGTGGAAAGAGGCAGAGTATCTTGCAGAGAAGCTTGCCAAAATGGATATCAAAGCTTTTTATGTTTCCCCTCTGGGAAGAGCCAGAGATACGGCTTCCTGTACGTTGAAGAAGCTTGGCAGGACAGCGGTAGAACATCAGTGGTTAAGGGAATTTCAGGTGCAGATAAACAGACCGGACAGAGCGCCGAAGCCGAGTATTCCCTGGGACTGGCTTCCCCAGGATTGGACTGCGGAAGAAAACTATTTCTGTCTCGATCAGTGGATGGATACGAAGATCATGCGGGAAGGAAAGGTCAAAGAAGCCTATGACTGGGTGACAACCAGTTTGGATCAGCTGCTTGCAGAGCACGGTTATGTGAGGCAAGGATATTTTTATAAAGCAGAACAGGCCAATAATGATACCATTGTGTTCTTTTGCCATTTTGGTGTAGAATGCGTGCTGCTAAGTCACCTGCTTAACATTTCACCCATGCAGCTTTGGCATGGCATGTGTGCGGCGCCTTCCTCTGTGACCACATTGGTGACGGAAGAGCGCAGGAAAGGGATCGCCTATTTTCGGATGAGCTCTTTCGGAGATATCTCCCACTTGTATGCCAATGAAGAACCACCTGCATTTGCTGCAAGATTCTGCGAATGTTATGACAATGAAGAGGAAAGGCATGATTGACAGATGGCTGTGAAAGTAAGTATGAGTACCCTGTGCTATATGGAAAAGGATGGCTGCTACCTGATGCTGCACAGAGTGACCAAGAAGAATGATATCAATAAGGACAAATGGATTGGCGTGGGAGGTCATTTTGAAGCAGGGGAGAGCCCGGAGGAATGCGTGCTGAGGGAAGTGAAGGAAGAGACAGGCTATACTCTGACTTCATACCGCTACAGGGGGCTTGTAACCTTTGTGTCAGGAGAAGAGGTGGAATATATGTCTCTCTTTACGGCAGACGGCTTTGAAGGAGTTCTCATATTTTGTGATGAAGGTATTCTGGAATGGGTGCCGATTGAGAAGGTGGAAACCTTAAATCTCTGGGAGGGAGATAAGATCTTTTTGGGGCTGTTGGCAGAAGGAATTCCTTTCTTTTCTTTGAAGCTTGTTTACGATGGAGCAGGAAAGCTTAAGGCGGCTTCGCTCAATGGAAAAGCCATGAGTCGTACCAAGGACGGCAGCTGGAAGTCTTAGAAAGAGGAATCGCAGTCCTTTTCCCGACAGCAGATTTCCGATAAGGTATTGCTGTACAGAAGATGGGCCTGCAGGAGATTGCGCTGCGCGACCAGACGCAAAGTCATGGTCAGAGCGGGACAGGTTTCACAGTCTACTTCGCAGATATCTTTCAGAGCATGAGAAAGATTGAGGATATCAGAGGAAGAAACGGACATAAAATAACTTCCTTTTTATGCTGTCATAATAGTATATGCAGGATGGTATGGTTCTGTGACAAACGTTAAAATAGCCTGGGTCAAACGACTCAGGCTAAATATTACTGCTCATAAAGTGTATCCAGTGTTCCGAAGGTGTACCCCATCTCCTTCCACCGAGTTAACAATTCGTCCAGAATTTCCCCATTGGTCTTGGAGGTATTATGAAGAAGTACGATGGCGCCAGGGTGAATCCTGCTGCAAAGCTTGGAGAGGGCTTCCTCGTGAGAGGGTTGTTTATCCACATTCCAGTCTACGTAGGCGAGGCTCCAGAAGAAGGTATAATATCCCAGATCCTTGGCCATCTGAAGGTTCTCTTTACTATATTTTCCCTGAGGGGGACGATAGAAAGGGAGCATATCTTGACCGGTGATCTCTTTGTACAAGGTAGAAACACTGTTCATTTCTTCCTTGAATTTTTCCGCAGAAGAGATGCTTGACATATCAGGGTGGTGATAGGTGTGATTTCCTATGGTGTGCCCTTCCTTCACCATCCTTTTTACCAGATCCGGAGCAGATTCCAGATAATGACCTACCACAAAGAAAGTGGCCGGCACATTGTGTTTTTTGAGTGCATCCAGCATAAGTTCCGTATAGCCGTTTTCGTAACCACAGTCGAATGTGAGATAAATCACTTTTTCCTTGCTGTCTGCTACGTAATAAGCGTTGTATTTGGCCAGCTCCTGGGCGGAGATATTTCCGGAGGGCTGTGTTCCTTCCGCACCAAATCCAAGTCCCCAGTTATCGGCTTTCAGCAAAACCCCTCTGCTTTCCACTGCCAGTTCCCGGCTCAGATATCCAATTCCACTCCCTACCAAAAACATAGACAGAAGAAACGCAAACAACCCTGCCAAATGAATACCGACCTTCATGGAATCCGTGTGTGTGCCATTCCATAACTTTTTTATCCGTTCTGATATTCTCTGTAATAATTCCGCTTCCTGCATAAGATACTCCATCTATATCGGCAAAATGTACTGCCTTTTCACCATTATATGCACCAACGCAGTTTATTTATGTGGAATTACATAAAAGTCTCCACGAATTAAATGTGAAAGCTTGCCAGTGAGAGGGAAGCGTCTTTTCGGAAGTTTCTGGGTGTGTAGCCGGTGTATTGCTTAAAGACACAGCAAAAAGTTTTGGTATCAGTAAAGCCTACCTGCAAAGCGATTTCAGAGATGGAACGTGTTGTTTCCTTGAGCAGGCAGCAGGCATTTTTAACCCGGCATCGGTTTAAAGCATTGTGGAAAGTAATGCCGGTAATCTTTTTGAATATCCTGCAAAAATGCCCTTCACTGTATTGGACATGCGAAGCCACATATTTCAGGGTGAGGGGCTGCGCATAATGCGTGTGGATCAATGCAATGGCTTCTTCTACTTTCTGGATATCCCGAAAGTTTTCAGGCCTTTGGTTATTCGCTGTCTGCTGGATAAACTCTTCGTAAATGTAGTAGCAGATCTTGTACAGATTCCCATTGATCAATAGCTCTGTCAAACCGGTTCGGTTCTGACACAATTGATAGGTTTCATAGATCAGCTCAGAAAGCTTTGGGTTGCAGTCAGACAGAGAAAAGACAGGGTTCGGAAAAACAGCATTGGAAAAAGGCTCAAAAAATTCCAATAACAGGACCGGACTGATCTCAATAGAGAAAGAGAGGGCATCAGAATCTTCCGGCACAGTTCTGGTGTGAGAGATCATGGAACCTATGATCGCCAGATGATTTTTGGACATAGTATATTGGGTTTTGTCCAGCTGCAAGTCATAAGAACCCTCGACGCATAAGTTGATTTCCAGCTCAGGATGTCGGTGTACCTTGTAAGCGGCTGCGCGGCCGAAATTAACATAATAGGGACGCTTGCCAACGATCATATCCTCGTATATCATAGTCCTCTCCCTCCTTATCTGAAATATTGCAATGAATGTAAGCAAAGTATAACATAAGCTAAAATGTTATGCAAGCAAAGGTGGGGGTGAGTTTCCGTGGTTTTAGCTATTGACAGGAATACGCTCCGTAACTTAAGATATATCAAAAGAATGATTAGCCATCCACCAGCGACACAAAGGAGTTCCATCATGTCCAGTATCAATTTCAGCACCGAACAGAATTATGACGGATATCTTAAAGTAAATTCCTGCGGAAAACAGCAGCTGTCAGAACGTGACTGCGATATATTAAGACCAAATGGCAGGATTGATTATTCTATTTATTACATTGCTCAGGGAAAGTATTACTGCAATCTGGACAATCAGATATGCGAGGCTTTGGAAGGAAGTGCTGTTTTATACTTTCCCGGGGTACGTCAGCAATACACTTATAAAGGAAAAGATAATACTGTAATGTTGTGGTCCCATTTCAGCGGGACAGCATGTCAAATGCTGGATACCCTTAAATATTCTTCCGGTGTTATCATCCCTTTGTCGGATCGCAGGCAATTTGAATTTGTGTTTGAAAAAATGATCCTTGCTCATTACAGCAATAGTAAATTTTCTGCGTCTGTCAGCGAAGGATATATGAATGTATTGCTGGCTTTGATCGCGCAAAGCAATGAGATAAACAAAGGGATTATCGGGAAACCCCGAAATGAAAAAATGGAATTGGTTTTGAGTCACATAAACATTTACTACAACCACTCTATCGATATCCATAAATACGCAGACATGTGTGGCGTAGGAGAAGATCACTTTATCAGGATATTCAAAGCCTACACCGGGTTGACTCCTTATCATTATCAATTAAAAATCCGAATGGATCGTGCAAAGGAGTTGTTGGAAAGTACTTCCATTACAATAAGTGAATGTTGTGAAGCGGTTGGTTTTCATGATGCGGCTTATTTCAGCAGAATTTTCAAAAAAATGACCGGGCATTCCCCGTCGTATTACAAATGATGTTAATTTTCAAAGCAGATTTGCAGCCTTCAAGAAATGAGAAAGCAGCAAATCTTTTTTGTTGAAAAATCGATATTGTACAAGTAGTGGTCGATTTCGTTAATTCGCAAGGGATAGTTGTTGTGCTACAATTAACAAAAAGAGCTGAAGGAGGCGGTTACTTGATCACAACCAAACTGTACCATTCTTTAATACCAGTGAAGCCGATGGGGTGTGAAGGGGATGAACTTAGAAATTATTCTTTGTGTCAGAACGAGCCCTTTTCTTTTCAGATGGCTTATACCATAACAGACGGATCGGCTGAGTCCATCCCTTTTTTGATCAAAGTCAAAACAAATCTTCCGATAAACGCCTACTATGTAGGCTGTGTTCCGGTCATACATGCTGATTTTGCCGGAATTGAACCCAAGCAGCCCATTGGTATGTATCCGGACATATTGGTGCCGAAAAAAGTCAATGCAGAATTAGTCAAAAAGGAAGCCTGGGGAGAGTATATGTATTTTGAAGCAAATGAGAATCTGCTATTGTTTGCTTATAATGACAGCTGGCAATCCATCTGGTTTACTGTTAACGAAGATGGCGCTGAAATAGCGAAAGGCAAATACGACATCCGAATTGAGTTGTACAACAGGAAACTGGAGCTGGTGGGAAATAATTGCCTGAGCCTTGATGTGATAGGAGAAAAGCTGCCAGCACAAAGCTTGATTTATACCAACTGGTTTCATTATGATTGTCTTTGCGACTATTATAAAGTGCAACTATTTTCCGAGCACTTTTTTGAAATCATGTGTGATTTTGTGAGAAAAGCGGTCAGAAACGGAATGAATATGCTGCTGCTTCCGGCATTTACGCCGCCGTTAGATACTGCTGTGGGAATGGAAAGAATGACAGTTCAGCTGGTCAAAGTTAAGGTGGATAAGGGGAAATACCTTTTTGACTTTACTCTTTTGAAGAAATTTGTGGATAGGTGCAGGGAGGATGGTATCCAATATTTTGAACATTCTCATTTCTTTACCCAATGGGGGGCTGAACATGCTCCGAAAGTCATGGCGGAAGTGGATGGAAGGCAAGAGCGGATATTTGGCTGGGATACAGATGCCTGCTCGGCAGAATATATCGGATTTTTGAGAGCGTATCTGAAAGAACTTCAGAAATTCCTAAAGGAAGAGCAGCTGGAAAACAATATTCTGTTTCATATTTCGGATGAGCCCAATCATAGGAATTATGAAAATTATGAAAGAGCATATGGGAAGCTTGCAGATTTACTGGAAGGATATATGGTGGGAGACGCGTTGTCTGATCCGAAATTTCACAAATCCGGGCTTGTAAAAATCCCCATTGCTTCCACGCGTACAGTCAAGGAATTTGTACAAAAAGGCGGTGACATCTGGTGTTATTATACCGGGGCAGTCGTTGAGGAGGGGATGAGTAACAGATTGATACTGATTTCCAGAGAGCGGAACCGTATGCTGGGCATACAGATGTATTACTATGATATAAAGGGATTCCTGCATTGGGCATATAATTATTATTATGGCGAACTTAGCAGCGGTCTCTTTCATCCGGCGATGAATCCCTGCGGAGGATATCCCAATGCCGGAACGAACTATAATGTGTATCCTGCCGATGACGGGACTGCATATCAATCTGTCCGGCAAAAGATTTTTGCAGAAGGGATAATCGATATGCGTGCTTTGCAGCTGCTGGAAAAGCTTGCAGGAAGAAGCGTATGTGTAGAAATCATAGAGAAGTTTTTCGGGATACCGGAATTTAACAAGTCACCGGCTGATCCGGATACAATGATTGCATTTCGGCGGGCTGTGAATGAAGCCATCGGCAATCATTCAAAGTAGGAGGAAGTGCCATGAAATTTTTCCATGTGTATAATGAGGCATATTTTAAAGGTCTGGAAAAGAACGGGTTTATCAATAAAAATACCGGATTTAAGATTCAGCATTGTTTCACGGTGCCTGAGCAGATGAAGTTTAACTGCATTGCCGCAAAAGGAGGAAAGTTACACAGCCTGCTGAGAGAAGGCGGTCATCCGTTTTATGTTGACCGCATTGCCGGCGGAATTGTCTGGTACTCTTATGCCTTTGATAAAGCATTGATTCATGAATACAGTGAACTGCTTGGAGATTGGTTTCTGGGATTTCAGCTTCACGAAAGCGGATCTAACCGTCGCTATGTGGATTGGGTAAGAATTGTTAACAAGATGGGGACAAAGGGGCCTTATGATGTGGACAGGCTGAAAAAGGTGCTTCTTAACGAGAATTGGAGCAAGGCCACGGGGATACCGGTCTATAACCTGAATATGGATCCCCCGGAAGTATATGCGAAGATCAGCTATGCAGAAAGACCGGAAGAGTTTCTGGCGGAAATGAAAGATATGCTCCTTCGAAGGATGGAAGAGGTGGACGGGCATATACTGCCCAGCGACAGCGGTATGGCGGCTGTGAAGCTGGAAAATGAGTTGGGAATGAAATCTTTTATGCCTGAGGTGGGGGCACAGATTCCTCAGATGCGCCAGCAGGTGGCATTAACCCGTGGTATTGCAGAAAATAACAAAAAGACCTGGGGGACCTATTATGAGTGCTGGTTCCACAGACCAGAAACCGGATATTCCATGCCTTGCTTTCATAAGGAACCGGGTAATGAATGGTATCTTCCCCAAGAATTACATAGTGATGATTTCACTTCTTATGGGGAAAACGGAGGAAGCTCCAGACTGCTTCAGCGAAGGATCCTGTACTATTCCCTTATGAGCGGGGCACATTATGTGTCAGAGGAATGGGGATTGAACTGCAGTTACAGTGACATGAATGATTTTACCCTTTCTGAATATGGGGAGATAAAAAAAGAGTTCATCCAGACTGCGGAAGAGTTTGGTACTTTGAAGGCGGTTATTCCCTTTGCAATTGTCCTTCCCTGTTCATACAGTATTGTGGAAATTTTGGGCAAATCCAAAGACTATCGTGTAGGTGTGCATCGGGACGTTTATATGGAATGCCCCCTGAATCCGGAAGAGAAAGCATATTATGGACATATCCAGGATGTGCTGCGATGGATCTATGCAAGACACGGGGAGATTTATGGAAACGAAGGGCATACTCTTACCAATTCTTTTTTTGGTGATCTGTTTGATATCATCTACGAGGATGCAGGAGAAGAAACCTTTCAGAGATACGAAGGCTTGATCGATGCAACAAAGGAAGGAGATTTTGCAAAGAAACAGGCGGGAAAGGGCTTGAATATCCTCTTGAGCGATGATCTGGAAGCTCTGAAGGTACAGATTGACAGACTGGCAAAAGAAATTCTTCCCTGTACGGTGGACGGTCTGCACTGGTTGTTGTCTGTAGGCCAGGACGGTACCCGTTACCTTTCAATCTTTAATAACGAAGGAAACGAAAGGGATCTGGAAAAGGGGAATATCATTGACCATCGGGCTGACCAAAAAGTGAAGATTACCTTCAAAGAGCCTGCAAATCTGCAGGTGGTCAGAAGCTTTTGTACTGGGCTTATTGTGGAATGTGAGGATGTGAGTACCTGGTATGTAACGGTTCCTGCAGCAGAAATGGCTGTTTTTGCTTTTTAACAGTATTTATTGTGGAAAAATATGAGGAGGCTGCTTTATAAAAATTGAAAGCAGGAAGAAGATTATGAAAACGATTCATTTTGGAATTTTTACGTTTCATGTATGTGATGAGGGTGTGGTTTCTCTGGTAAAATGCGGTGGATATGATCAATCTGCATCTATTGGGGAAAAGTTCAAGCTCCCTGTTACAGAGTTTGACTTTGCAGGTGGCACAACAAGCGGAACGAATCGTCTGCGAGGTTCCGATGCTGTTCGTCAGCTTCGATATGTAAGTCATAATATTGAAGGCGGTGTTCTGACATTGGTTCAGAAGTCAGATATTGCAGAAGTGACATCTGTCTATAAGGGGTACGGTGACACAGGCGCGGTACGTGTCACGCAGACAATCAAAAATATCGGTAAAAGTGATATGTGCCTTGAAATGGCAAATACAATCAGCATTGGCTTCGGCGGTGATGTGATGGAAGACGGTAAGGTATATAAACTCCATAAATTCCATAATACACGCTATACAGAAGCAATCCCCGAAGTACGCAGTCTGTATGACTATGGCTTTTATTGGGAGAATGAGATTTTCCACGTCTACAATGTAGGTAATGCATCATCCTATGCATATCTGCCCCAGGCTATTTTGGAAAACAGCAGAGACGGAGGCTTTCTCATGTTCCAGATCGAGTGTTATCATGATTGGTTCTACGAGATATGTCATTCCGGTGAAATGTTCCACCTTGAAATAGGCGGACCGTCCGCCCGTCTGCACGCATGGAACAAAATATTAAAGCCCGGCGAAAGTTACACAACAGTACCTGTTGCACTTGCATATGCAGACACACTCAACAGCCTGCTTGCTCAGATGACACGTTATCGCCGTCACATTAAGCCGGATAGTATATCCGACCGTCATCTCCCGGCTATTTTTAACGAGTATATGCATCTTTCCTGGGACGATCCATACGCTTACCGTGTACGTGAAATCGCACCGGCAGTTGCAGAAAGCGGCTGTGAATACTACGTGATTGACTGCGGCTGGCACAACAGTGCTTCCGCAAACACAACAGATGATATGTACCGCCTGTTTGGCACATGGTACGAATCCCTTGAACGCTTCCCCAAGGGCCTTCGTGAGACTGCTGAGTATATTCGTTCTCTCGGTATGAAGTTCGGTCTGTGGATTGCACCTGAAGTTGTAGGTAACGAGAACTACGGTATGCTCGATTACTATGATGATGACTGTTTCTTTCTGCATGACGGCAAGAAGGTTGCGCACGGTACAGGTTACCTCCTTGACTTTCGTAATCCCAAGGTTTACGACTACATGGCACGTACACTTGACCGCATGATTGATGAGTACGGTTGTGATTACATCAAGTTCGACGGTTGCCCGAATCCCGGTTTCGGTACAGAGGTTGATTCCACATCCATGGGAGACGGTTTGGAAAAGGCTATGGACGCTTTCCTTTCCTGGACCAAGGATATGATGGAGCGTCATCCTCATGTAATCTTTGAAGACTGCGCAGGAGGGGGCCAGCGTATGGACTACAAGGCGCTGTCTGTGTTCAGCCTTGTCTCCACATCTGACCAGACATCCTGGCTGCATTATCCGTACATCACAGCTAACATTTTGGCTTCTGTTCTGCCTGAGCAGGCTGCTGTATGGAGCTATCCGGTAGCAAGTGATATATATGACGAGAACGATGAAGCAGGGATAAATGCCCGTGTATCGAAGGAACGGATTGTACTCAACATGATAAACGCCATTCCCGGAAGAATCCACCTTGCATCACGTATCCAGCTTTTGGATGATGAAAAACGTGCACTGATCAAGGAAGGCATTGACGTTTACAAGTCCCTCACACCGGAAAAACTTCGGGCAGTGCCTTATCTGCCCAAGGGTTACACACAATTCGGTGACACCTTTGCAGCCGCAGGTCTTAAGACAGAGAATAAAATATACCTGGCAGTGTGGAACTTAAATGGCGAGCGCAAAGTAAAGCTTTTGCTCCCTGAAATCAAGGTTAAAAATGTCACCGTCAAGTATCCTGTATCCTTACCCACAAACTTCACATTTGATGAGTTTTCCCTTACAATCAATTTTTCCGAAGACGAACAGGCGAGATTATTTGAAATTGAAACCTAATCAAAGAGAAAAGCAAGACAGACATTCCTGGCACAGTTGGGATGTTTATCTTGCTTTTTTGCACATCATTAGTTGGCAGCTTAGAGCGCCCCTGCAAATGAGATATTGTTCCTGGGGCGCGACTCAAGCGGACCAACTCAATGACAATGTGCAAGCAAAGGTCATTTTTTCGGAATTATGTGTGATTTTTAGGGATTGTACATTTGTGTGGTTCCACTATAATGAATAATATAATAAGTTGTTCTGTGTTTGTAAAGGCAGAAAAAGGAGGAGGCAGAAGTGACCTGGGAAGTAAAAATAAGTTCTCGTTTTGGAAAGAGCCTTTATGTTGATAACGGAGTGATAGAGGTGGTGATACCACTGGAATATGGCTTGCGGATCGGTCATTTTTCTTTCTGCGGTGGTGAGAATGTGTTTTTTGAACAGCCGAAAGATATGACAGACCTGACCACACCGGACGGATGGCGGGTACATTGCGGACATCGTCTGTGGATGGCCCCGGAAGGGAAATATGACTATTATCCGGATAATGACCCGATCACCTATGAAATCTTGTATCATGAGGAGGGAAGTCCTTTTTGTGGAAGTGTCAAGGGAATAGAGATCAGTCAGAAGGAAGATCCCTTGCTTGGGGTGAAAAAGAAAATGGTTCTTCTTTTTGGTAAAGAGGAAACC
>JAZSFW010000162.1:0-4334 GCA_045532445.1 Acetatifactor sp.
AAGAAGTTCGCCATGTTGGGAGATACATTTTCATAACTCTCCATCAACATAACCGGCGCAAGTGTCTTGCTACCCTGATCCAGCATACAGCGCAAAAAGGATACTACAACGACTACAAAAAAGCCACTGATCCACCAAATATTTGCTGTGGGAGCAGGTGAATCCGTCTTCGCTTCAGTTTCGTCCTTTTTCTCCCGCTTGTCCCACTTCATAAGCGGATTCAAATGCCTGCAATAAAACTCCATCAACACGCCAAACAACAGCAATACCACCGCTGAAATCACAAAGTTAATTCTCCAGTCAGTAATCACTGCTCCTACAATATAGGAAAGCATCAATCCAAACGACGCGGAAAAGCTGATAAAAAATGTCATCATATTTCGGTCGCTTCTGACCAACTGCGAGGACACGATCTTAAATATTCCCGGCCACAAACCAAACTGCACGATGGCACAAAATATCCATGCTGCAAGCATTACATAATAATCTTGATTAAAGAAGATCACAATGTTTGAAATAGCTGCTCCGTAAAGTCCGATTTTAACCAGACGTTCCGGACTGTAACGGTCAGCTGCCAATCCTCCAACAATTTGCAGCGGAGCATAGGCCAGATAAAATGCGGAAGTAAAAATTCCCGTCTGCGATTTGGTCAGAATCCCCTCTGCCACAATGCTGGCAAGCGCCGCGTTAAAACAGTTTTTCGTCATATATACTACTGCATACATAATCCAGATAAACCAAAAAAACTGCCTGCTCTCCATGCGATTTTCCAGATGTATATTTACGTCATGCTCAATATCAATACCGATTTGTGAATGCATAGTTCCTCCCATGAAAAAGCGGATTAAAAAATCCGCTTTTCCACTTAAGTTATTTAAATTTCGTAGAATAAAATTCCTTTCAGCTTACAGAATCTGCGAAGCACTTCGGTATAATCGCCGTAACCAACCATCCAATGATGACCGATTCCGTTTTCCATGATCTCTTCACAAATCTGGTTTACATCTTTCTCATACTTGATCACTACAGGGTTACCCGGGAATTCCATACCACAGGGAATTGCTTCTCCTACCATAACAGCCATACGAAGCTGATCACCGTGACCACAGATATTCACTGCTGTCACTGTTCCCGGCTTTGCTACGAAGCGGGCGCAGACGCCTGTCTCTGCCAAACGAACCGGAGCCAGTTCAATCTCTCCTCCTGCAATGGAGAATCCGGAAGAACCACAGTGAGCAAAGAGAATCGTATTTTTCTCTTCATCCGGATACAGTAAGTCTGTATTATTTACAGGGATATTGCTCAATTCATACAGAATCTTCATGGTCAGTGCACTGGTCACATCGCCTTCACAGGATCCAACGATACCTTCTTCAGCCAAAAGAGAATAACCAAGACACACTTTACCCATATAAGTGGTATAGCATTTTACAGCAAGTGCCTCCAATGCATATTCCTCAGAAAGCTCCTTCAATGCATTGTAATATTTAATAGACTCCAGCATGCCCTCTTTGGAAGAAAGCACCTTACAAGGTCTAAGAATATCCTTTTTCTCCTCAAGAAGCTTTTCAGCTTCCGCATCTGTCATAGCTTCCACCTTGTGAGTCATCTCGGTTTCGTCCAGATTCACCACTCTGGCTCCCAGCTTCTGCTTGATGGCAAACTCATCATAAGCGATCTCAGTCATACCCTTTACTCGTCCGCCGAGGGCACCGATCCTCACCTTTGACATACTGTTTGCAAGAGCGTAAGCTGTAGCAATCTGCATGGTCTTTTCTGCACAAGCAGCATCATCAGCCTCGCCATATACAAATTCATAAGTCTTACCTATGTCAGTGAACACTGCACCGATCTGGTGTGCGCAGCACAAAGAACCAGTATCTCTTGCAGGATATGCGCGGATGATCACAGGCTTATCGATATAGGAAAGGAGATCTAACAAGTGATGATCCTCGCTCCATGTAGCAACACAGATCAGCAAAAGATCCACATCCATCTTCTTTAAACGAGAGGCTGCTTCCTGCACTGTCTCTAAATCATGGAGTACTACGCCCACATTCTGACAGTCGGCTCCTATAGAACGCAGTACATCAGCAGTCTGATTCAACAAATTCTCAGCATTATCATAACCAACTTCAAAGGGATGGGCAAGGCCCACAGCCGCAATATTTACTTTCATCCTATTCCTCCACATACTTTAAATGCAGAGAGAGGTTAAAACCTCCCTCCGCATTCAATTGTTACTTCATTCAGTTACTTTAATCAGCCCTTTTTCCATCTCTGGATGACACAGGTTACGCGGCCGCCTTCTTCATTGATGATCTCATAATCACCGAAGGATGCAGGGATAACCAAAGTCTGGAACTTGTCACATTCAGCATACAGGTTTGCATCAGCCTTGGAGCGAACAGTTACCTTGCTACCAACAGTCAGAGTAAACATATGCATGAACTTACCTTCGGTAGAGTACTCACCAACTTTTTCGAAGTGGATTCTCTCTACGTGATAAGGCATAACAGGAGTGGTCTTATATCTATCCATCCAGTAATCCTTGGTCCACTTAATAACGTTAGGAGTGGAAAGAAGGTTATCTTTTACCCAAGATGCTCTTCTGGTCTTCTCCATGTTTCTGCCGTGCTCTAAGTGCATCTTCAGAGGCTTACCGGTCATGGTCTTAGCGTTGTCATCCCATGAAGGTCTTGCAAAGTCATACTCGAAGAAGGAGTACTCGGTACCATTGATACTAGGGTTGGTATCCATCTCCAGTACCATCTGGTTACCACCGTGACCATGCATGGTTCCGGGCGGGATCAGATACAGATCTCCTTCTTTACTGCTCCAGTTAGCAATAAAGTCTTTCCAGTTCTCGATGGGAGTGATGTTGTTGGACTCTTCACAAAGTCTCTCCCACTCTTCGATGTCTGCGCCATCATGGAAGCCCATCCAAGTGTTAGCGCCTTCATAAGCTTCAGCTATGTAATAGGTCTCATATCTTCCGAGAGGCTCGTCGAAGTGATCCTCTACGTACTTGCTTGAAGGATGGATATGCATAGGCATAGAGATTCTCTCAGCAGGCTGAGGGGTGGGATGCCAACCATCATCCAACCAGATATCCAACGGGAACAGTCCGGGATACTGCTTGTCGATCAGCTCACCTACCAGCTCCTTACCATACTGCATTGCATTCAGCATAGGCATGGAGATGCTTCTCTCACCACCAAAGTCGATCAGGATACGAAGCTCAGGACCAGCGATCTTGTTCCATGCGTTGTTAGCAAGGCCTTCTACGCCGTAATCCATCTGCTCGTAACGATATGCTCCCCAAGGACCAGGGCTGAAGATCTTAACTTCATGGATAGGATATTTAACCAATGTAGACATGATCTCGTCGTAAGCAACTCTGGGAACAAGTACCAGATCGTCTTCGAAATAATTCTCTACATAGAAATCCATGGTCTCGTACAGATAATCTTTCTGTCTCTTCAACATATAGTAGTCAGAGTAGTTGTACTCTTTCCAGTTGTAACCCTGGGTAGGAGCATCGCATCCAAAGGTTGCAAGTCTGCCTTCCCACATATCCCACTGTACTTTCTGGTGGGTGTTATCAACGTAGCACTTTACATCCAGAAGCTCGGTGAACTCTTTGATAGCTGCACCCATACCATAGATGATAACTACCTGGCCATCCTTAGCTGCTGCAAGCTTAGCTTTTGCTGCTGCAACTGCTTCTGCATTCATGATATCTTCGATCACGCCGGTCTTATTAACCTTACCAAAACCAGGGTCATCGGTTACATAAGGCTGATTGTAAGCAATCACCTCTTCTCTGGAAACATACAGCTGATATGCAGGTACCAGAACGACTTCCTTTCCTTCTGCCTTAGCTGCTACAGCCTTAGCAATCTTCTCATAATCGATACCGTACCATCCGTCAAGGGCGATGGTCTTCTTGCCGGCAGCGATCATGTCTGACAAAGCACTTACAACTTTGTCCCATCCGAAGATGACGGAATCTCTGTTTTGTGCAGAGATTACGATTTTGTTGTCTGCATTTTTAATTGACTCATATACTGGCATTTCTACCTACCTCCTTCTGCGTATGCGGACCTTTCTGATCCGTATCGCCATTTGCACCTGAACGCACGCTGTCCTGCAGCCTGCATCCAATTGATTATTGTGTAACTGTCGAATATGACTCCGACAAATATTACCGCTTTCTTCCGGTTTTCGCGTTTTTTCCACTGTTTCGCATTAACTTAACCGGTTTAGATGCCTGTAATGATAGTATAACACATGACTTTTTCTTTGTCAACAGGTTATCCTTTACTAAACCC
>JAZSFW010000232.1:0-3446 GCA_045532445.1 Acetatifactor sp.
ACCCTGCAAAGGCGGCTGTCACAGAAGAAGATTCCGGTAATCCTTGTATATGAGGGCTGGGATGCCGCAGGTAAGAGCGGTAATATCAAACGAATGATAGAAGCATTGGATCCCGGAAATTTTGAGGTACACACTATTGCAAGTCCCAGACAGGAGGAAAAGGCAAGGCACTATCTGTGGCGGTTTTGGACCAAACTGCCGGGGCCTGGGCAGATTGCTATTTTTGACAGAAGCTGGTACGGGCGTGTTCTGGTAGAGCGAGTGGAGGGATTTTGCAGTGTAAGTGACTGGAAACGGGCCTATTTAGAGATCAATGAATTTGAAAAAGAGCTTGCAAAATGGGGCGCGGTGATCCTCAAATTTTGGGTTCAGATTGACAAAGATACACAATTGGAACGTTTTACAGACAGACAAAATACTCTGGAAAAACAGTGGAAGATCACGGAGGAAGACTGGAGAAACAGGGAGAAGTGGGATGCTTATGAAGAGGCGGTGGATGAAATGCTAAAGAAGACCAGTACCTCCTATGCACCCTGGCACATCCTACCTTCAGTAGATAAAAGGTATGCCAGAATACAGGCATTGCAGATTGTGATTGAAAGAATAGAGGCGGCGCTGAAATAAGGCGCCGCCGTTAAAGTTTTTTGACCAAGGTTTAATGGGGTAATGTTTAATGCGGCCATACTTTGGTGGGCTGTGCCTTGAAAGTGGGTTGGCGAAAGAGCAGTGCTTTCAAGGCTTTCCAGTTGAGTGGTATTAATGGCCAGAAATAGCTCTTGTGACCGAAGGTGGGAGTGGTGATCATAGAGAGGAAGATGAGTGCCAGACCGATCACGAAGCCCCACAAGCCACCGATGGCAGTGCTTACCACTAAAAGCATCCGGTAAACCCGAAGACCATCGGCAAAATCAATGCTGGGGAGTGCCATGCTTGTCAACAGTGTGATGGCTGCGTAGAAAAGGATTTCTGCAGAAGCCCAGTGAAGGTCCACGGCAACATCTCCGATGATCAGGCCGCCCACAATAGCCAGAGACCCTGAGAACCGCCCGGAATTTAGGGAAGCTGAGTACTTAAACAGATCCAGTAAAAGCTCTACTGCGATTACGTAAAAAATAATAGTAGGTCCCGGTGGATTTTGTGTGGATAGGATTCTAAGTCTGTCTGAGAGCAGTGGATAATACACGGTGATCAGAAGAAACACCGGCATAAGAAGCAGATTCACAGGGATGCACAGAAAACGGATCGCCCGAAAATAGGTCCCCACAGGTGGACTTTTATAGTAATCCTCCGGGCTCTGGGTAAAATAAAAAATACTGCAAGGGATCAGCAGGACGGACGGAGAGTTATCCACGATCACGGCAATATGACCTTCTGTCAGATAGCTGCAGGCTGTGTCAGGCCTCTGTGTCAAATGGAAGGAAGGCAGGGGATGAAACCATCTTTTGGGCACCAGAAGCTCTTCCAGGCTTTTGGTGCCCAGCGTCAGTGAAGTGACGTCCAGTTCCTTTAACCGGTCTTTTAACAGCTGCAGGAGTTTTTCATCTGCCAGCCCGCCAATATAAGCTACTGCCACATCCGTTTTGCTGAGCGAGCCCACCGAAAAAATTTCGAAGGTAAGCTTAGGGGCGCGGATACGCCTGCGGATCAGATTGGCATTAAAGAGCATTGTCTCCACAAAACCATCTCTTGCACCGCTGGTCAC
This sequence comes from Acetatifactor sp., assembly GCA_045532445.1. Classification (GTDB taxonomy): domain Bacteria; phylum Bacillota; class Clostridia; order Lachnospirales; family Lachnospiraceae; genus Acetatifactor. The sequence continues at coordinate 1,703 of JAZSFW010000232.1, forward strand.
CTGCTCTGTGTCCGGCTCTTCGATTCCTCTGGCAGGATAAGTACGCACATCCAGTAAGATCGCCTGGTCAAAGCCATCGATAAATAATACAGAAGGACCACTGAGCACATTGCGCTCAATATCCTCCCAATTGTCAGTAAGGCTTGTCTGGGCATAGCCAAGACGCGTGTTCATATATCGCTGAATTTCTTCTACCTTATCATCCAGCATATATAGAGGATCCTGCAGATCCGAAAAAATCTGCTGCAGCACCTCCGTCCGGCACATGCCATTGATCCCGATCCAGTACCCCTTCGTCTTACCCAGATACAAGTCCCTGGTAATGATATCAAAGCTTTGCCCAATAGGAAAAAGCTCCTTGGCAAAAGAAATATTCTCTTCCAACTTCGAGGAAAGCTTGGCCATAAAAATCTCCTTAAAATAATATGATTGCAACAGTCTGTTGCAATCATATTTTGCACTTTACTTCAATTTTTATTCATTGATGCCTCTTGCGGATTTCCTCCACCATGGAAGCTCTGAGATCTTCAAGAAATGCATTATTTCTGGGGAAATCATCAAACCGCAGGTCTCTGCCAGCCATCTGATCAATCATGCGTACTATATACTCTCTTCCAACCAGCTCTTCCAGCGCCAGGCAAATATTCATATCCTGAATGGCCTCATAAATAATCTCTCCACGGATGGAAGGATGTACACAGTCCTGTCCCGGATATACGATGAAAGGATCACCGGAAGGAAAGGCTTTGTCTGCTGAGGTAGTCTGGTAAGGATTGATAGGATACAAAGACCTCTGGGCATTGTAAAAGTTAAAGCCCCAGTGCAGGAAACCCTTAATGTCATATTTATAGAGCAGGAATCCAAGTATCCTTGTGGTGCAGGAGGGCATTGCCATAAAGCTGTTGGTAAATACCGATTGGGGGCCGCAACAGTAATAAGCCCATTGATTAGGAATGTCATGCTCTAAAAATTCATGAATATGCCCGACGCTTGTAACCGGACACTCCACAAGTCCTTCTTCGTAAAAAACATAGTTGGACAATGCATCAAAGGTTTTGCTTTCACCGATCAGCGGCCGGATGATCTCAGAGGCATTTCTATAACTGTCAATGTTGTCCAAAACAGGCTCATCTGAAATATGAAAATAGGTGTTCTGACTGATCCCTTCTGCTTCCAGTTCCTCGGAGATTGCTTTGATATATTGCTTCAGAAAAGAGATATATTCCGGTGAGTTCGCTGCAACATGCCAGCCAAAAAGATAGTCTGTTTTTCCGTTTTCGGTCACCATGATATTGGGAGCACATTTAGCTCCCCACTGAGAAAACATGTGGGCCATCTCAAAATACTTGATACCATGCTTCTTGCAGATGTCGATGAAACGTTTAAACTTGGAGAAAGAAAACGTATAGGTCTCTCCTTTTTTCTCGATGTCTACAAGCTGCACACAGGGTCTGGCTGTACCAATTTCGGTATCCAGAGGAGGAGTGTGGATGGGCACCAGAATCATGTTGATGCCTACATCTGAAGCAGCAGCAATATATTTTTCAATCAGCTCCCAGTGCTTCTCGGAATAAATTTCCACATTGTGGGTCACGGCAATACAGTCGGCGTAAAACCATCTGGTATAGATCAGTTTCTGCTCGGGCATTACGGCAGATATGACTTCCACTGTCATTTCCTTGCAGCAAGTACCGACAACCTTTCTGCCGCATTCTTTGGCAGTCAGATGAATCTTTAAAGTGTA
>JAZSFW010000049.1:0-2429 GCA_045532445.1 Acetatifactor sp.
GTACCCAACCACAACATGTTTGAGTGCGCTGTGCGCACGAGTTTTGTGGTTGGGTGCTCTGCCCTTAACTTCTATTTCAGCCATTTGTCAACCCTTAGTAACTCTTGCGGCTTTTGCAACTGCAAACAAACACAGCCCGGATACCGCCTGCTTCTTGAAGCGACTGCCTGCGGCGCGCCTGACCGACATGTGAAATATAACTCCGGATGAAATGATCTCTAAAAAATACATAAAAACTCTTGACAGGGAGAGATTTTTATTGTAAGATAACTTTTGTTGCAGGGAGTTATCTTTGCGCGGGTGTAGTTCAATGGTAGAACACCAGCCTTCCAAGCTGGATACGTGGGTTCGATTCCCATCACCCGCTTCTTGGGTGGTTCATCCAGATTTAGCGGGAAATTAACTCGCACCTATATTCAGTATGCACGAGTGGCTCAGTGGTGGAGCATCGCCTTGCCAAGGCGAGGGTCGCGGGTTCGAATCCCGTCTCGTGCTTTTTTTGTATTCTAAAATAATTTTTCAACCAGAAAGGAGAAAAATCATGAAGATTGGTGCGCAGTTGTTTTCTGTCAATGTGAAGTGTAAGACAGAAGAAGGGATCAGAGAGACTTTCCGTGTGATGAAGGAGCAAGGGTATCAGTCCGTTCAGATCAGTGGGTTTGAATATGATGCGGAAAAGGTAAGGGGCTATGCAGAAGAGTTTGGCATGCACATTGGCTTGACCCATACGCCGATACCAAAGGTCATAGAAGAGACGGACGAGGTGATCAGGCAGCATAAGATCCTGGGTGCAGATATTGTTGGTATTGGCTATCCGGCCGGGTATTTGGAGAATGGAATTGTAAATATTGAGAGATTAATAGAAGATTTATCACCTGCAGTGAAAAAGATTCAGGAGGCAGGTTTGGGCTTTGCCTATCACAACCACGATATGGAGTTTCAGGACAGAGGCGGCTATTATGATATGGATGTATTGTTTGAAAAAACAAACTGGTACTTTACCCTGGATACAGGCTGGTGTCATGTGGCAGGAGCTGACGTCTTTACAGCCATAAAGAAGTATGCATCCAGACTGAAATATGTGCATTTGAAAGATTTCAGAGAAGCAAGAGACGAGGATAAATATATAGGGGAACGTATTACGCCTCTCTTCCATGGTCAGGTGCCTGTGCTGGAGATCGTTAAGGCTTTGGAGGAAACCGGAATGGTGGAAGTGGCTTATGTGGAACAGGACAATGCTTCCGCAGCACAGGATCCTTACGGTGAGATGAAAGAAAGCATAGAGCAGTTAAAGGCAAGAGGCTTGGTGCAGTAAAGGTGAGGGAAAGAAAGATGAATATTTTAGCAATTGGTGCACATCCGGATGATGTGGAAACATACTGCGGTGGAACCTTGGCGAAGTACGCCAAAATGGGACATAAGGTATTTACTGCCACAGCCACCAACGGAAATGTGGGATCGGCTACCTTGCCCATGGAAGAGATCGCTGCTATTCGTAAGGAAGAGGCCAGAAGAGCAGCAGCGCACATTGGGGCAGAATACATCTGTCTGGATTATGATGATGAGATGTTTTTTGAGGATAAGGCAGCGCGTCTGGCATTTATCAATCTGGTGAGATATTGTAAGGCGGATGTGATTCTCACACATAATCCGGAGGATTATAATCCGGATCACGAGCTGACCAGCAAGATCATCAACGATATTGCAGTTATGATCCCGGTAGCGAAGATTAAAACGCCGTCTCCGGCTTATGACAAAATCCCGATCATCGCTTATTTTGAATCAGAGGGTGGGATGGGCTTTGTTCCTACGGAGTATGTGGATATTACCGATGTAATGGAGATCAAGATGGCTATGTGCAGAGAGCATCAGAGCCAGGTACTCTGGATGCAGGACAATTATAAAGATGCCCTGGGAGATAAGCAGAAAGATTTCCTGGACGATTATTACACAATAGCCAGATACAGAGGAATCCAGTGCGGCGTGGAGTATGCGGAAGGGTTCCGCATGGCAAATGATGCCTTCCGTGTGGTTCCTTATCGTGTTTTGCCATAAACTGTGTGAGAATTTTTGGGTTGCAGAAGAAAGGAGAAAAAAGTATGAGTAAAATTCAAAAAACAACAATGGAAAAGGCTTCTAAGTTTGTGTTAGAGAATAAGCAGTGGGGAAGCGATGACTACAATATCCCTGTGTTTGCCCAGATCGTTTATGATGAAGAGGGAATCACGGTGAGGTTTACGATTGGTGAGTCCAATCCCCTGTGTGACAGAAAGAAGCACTTTGATAATGTGTGCCTGGACAGCTGTGTGGAATTCTTTGTAAACTTTATGCCGGAAAAATCGAATTATTACATAAATTTTGAGGTAAATGCTGCCGGTGCTATGAATGTGTCTTATCGCTTGGACAGATATCATTCCACATACCTTCTG
>JAZSFW010000222.1:0-10585 GCA_045532445.1 Acetatifactor sp.
CCTTAACTTCTATTTCAGCCATTTGTCAACCCTTAGTAACTCTTGCGGCTTTTGCAACTGCAAACAAACACAGCCCGGATACCGCCTGCTTTTTGAAGCGACTGCCTGCGGCGCGCTTGACCGACGTGTGCAATGTAACCATCCAGAATGCTTACAACAATCCCTGCTGACTATAATACTGCAGAAGGAGTCTTACTACCCTGTTGTAGCTGATCATGCCATCCTGGACACCATTCACCTTTAAGGTGATGTCCACAACAGCATCTGAAACCACGTCTACGGTTTCCGTATCGATCAATGCCTTTCCATTGATCCTGTCCCAATCCTCTTCTGTCACGAACACATTGTCTTCGATGACCTGTGCTGTAATATGCGGCTGCGCAAAATAGGTATCCTGGTCCCGGCCTATGGCCTTGTAAAAGTCATTATCCAGGTAATTGAGCACACTCAGATACCCGCTGTAACAGAAAAGGGGATCCTCCGACTGGACGCAGGCCAAAAAGCTGATAAAGTTTGCCTCATCCTCAAAGATATAACCCCTCAGATGAGCCAGTTCGTGGCACATGGTAGAAGGTTTGTTCATAATGTACATCACTTGGTTATAATTAGCTTCCATGGAAAAGGGGAAGTAGTACCCGCACATGTACTGCTGGCAGAAAAAATCTGAGCTGTACAGGGGCTTGGGCTGGGGGTAAAAGCCACTCAGATGGCCGTAGGTTTTGCCCAATTCCTGCATGCAGGCAATAGCCACGCTCCCCATATCCTTATCATAGACAATCGCACCGCTCTCATCTCTTTTCATTTCAAGAGACAGGCGATTGCATTCCTCCACCACCATGTTGCGGACAGTGATCAGGTCTTCCAGATCGTATTCTGCCTCATGTTCCTTTCCCAGATAGACCTCCGAAAAGGTCGAGGCGTGATAAAGGATGGTGCAGTTCAAAGTCATAATCAAACATACAATCAAAAAAGTCCAGGCAAAAAACAGATAAAATCCTTTGACTATCCTGCAAATAACAGCGGTGGTTTCAAGCCCGGCGGTTCCCTCCCCGCATGTCTCCTGCGCGCAGGCCGCTGCCCGCTTATTTTTTACCGACACTGCCAGCCAAGGGATCCACAGTACTGCTGCCAAAACTGCCAGCACTACAGCCAATAAGAGCATAATCTCGCCTACTGAAAACGGCACCAGCCCTGTCAGGCGTCCGTAGGTGTTCACCCATATGGGAAATACATATTCAATATAAGTATCGCAAAAGGCTGTGCTGTTCCAAGCCACAACATTCAGCAGGATCACCACAGCCCCGATACCGCAATAAATTATCAACGGTTTCTTATGCATATTCATCTCAATTATTCGTACAGAATGCAGTCCTCATATTCATCCCAGATATTGCAGATCCAGGTCTTACCCTGATTAAAGATGATCTCTTTGCCATCTTCATCATAGAACATGTTGGGTGCATTGTCACCCTCTCTTTTCCATGTACCCTTGTTCACCTTACCTGCGGTAAAGACATAAGCATCTCCTTCACCATGTACACCAAAAGCCAGATAGTCCAGGTTGGCAGGCTCTCTTACTTCACCGTGGCAAACCTTGAACACTACATTGCTCACTGCCAGCTGTTCACCGTTCATCTCATCTGTATGTGCCTGGCCAAACTGGTAACGATAGTACAGACCATCGTTTTCATCATAATCAAAGTATGACTGGGCATCTGCGTAGCCGCCTCTATTGGCAGTCTTTCCGCCGGGATAGATCATGGTCGCATCCTTCTGATCCTTGTACTCTGCACGATGACCATCGTTTGCAAAGGTAAATGCCTGTACAAAGGTATCTCTGTATTCGGTCTCATATTTCAGTCTCTTTACAGCTTTCTCATAGCCGTCTATGAACATGTAACCGGTATACTCGGTCTTATAACCGGGTCGGGAGATTCTGTCAAAAGCCTCTGCTGCCGGATTGTGAATACCCTGTAAAGCCTGGCTGATGTTGTCAACACGATCACTCTTTAACAGATCCTCTACAAAAGGAATGGCAAGACCCCAGTTACAATAAATTGCATCATAAGCCATAGCTTCATATACGTAATAATCACGGCTGCTACGTACGGGTCCTATGTGATCCAAATCATCATAATCCTCTACAAAGCACATCAGTCTGGTTACACGGCCTTCTACCGGTGCTTCATAGATAATGCTTGCCTGAGAGATTCCGTACTGGGGCAGTGCAGCCTTATTGTTGGGCATCATAACTGCCATACTGCGGCGCTGTGCAACCTCTGCATCCTTCCATTCACCGGTCAGGTAACTCTGCATCTTGCCATCTACCACTTCTCTCTTGGTAATGGTAGCTTCATCGGCAACCTTCTCATCTTCCTTGGAAGGCTCTTCTTTCTCATCCGAAACAGAAGATTCCGGTTCCTTCGACTGGGACTCAATGGGCTTGGGCTGGATCGGTTCAATAGACGCCGGAATTTCTTCCTTACCACACCCACCGAGAATAAACATAGCCAATAACACGACTGCTAATAAAATTTTCTTCATGGTACACCTCTTTGTGCTTTTTCTTCTATTGTAGTAAAAAATGAAGGATTTGTCCATCTCTTTTGGAAAAATGGGTCCAGAATTTTTTGCCATTTTCTACAGGCCGAATCCCTCGGCTATTTTTCTTCCTGCAGACTCCTGATCACGTCGCTGCAGTTTAATATCTTCTCGCAGAGACATCCCTTGGAATAGTAATAGTGGTTGGCCGCCTCGAAACCAATGGCAGGATTTTGGTTCATCAGAGACAACATTTTCCTTGCACAGACAAGCTCCGCTTCTGCTGCAGCGATCATCGCCGCCTTATCACCGGCCTTTCTGGCACGGTAAAAGCGCACCTGGTTTAAGCTTGCACGGAACAGGCAGTAGGCCGCACCTCCCATGATTTCCATCTCTCCCTCTGCCTCAGCACTTCCAGTCGGACTGCTTTCGCGGGCTCTTTCAAGCACTGCAAGTCCTTCTTCCCACTTCTTACAAAGTTTATGCAGCTGCTCCTCAAACACATCCTCCGGGAAAATGGAACACCAGCTTTCCAGATCATCATACGCATAGCAGGTCATTGTAGCCTTGTACCCTGTAGGCTCCCTGAACAAAAGATTCCCCGGTCCCCCATTCTGAGGACCCATATACAGTACGCCGATATGGAACGGGAATTCCTGAAATGCCTCACTGAACAACTGTGCTGCCTCTTTCTTGGCCGGAGTCTCCACCAAAGCATCTGCATCATAATTTTCATAAAAATACTTTGCCGCATACATGATATTTCTGGATGGGAAACCTCCCAGAGTCCATCCAAGCATCAGGTCGGTCACGCCTTCCTCTTTGATCGCGCGGATATGCTCCTCGATCAGAGAATAAACCGGCAAGGCAGGAACCGTAGAACCTTCCCAGGTGGTATTCACCTGCACCTTAGCGCAAGTCTTAAGACCACGCTCTCTGGCAGCTCTCCACTCAGCTTTAGCGTGCTCGCCGGGGCCAATGATCCCCATGGAATAATCGACCACCTGTGTGTCTACCCCACCAATGGTACGTGGTATATACAGCTCACTCTGGCTCTGCAGGATCACATTCTGCGGCAATGCCTTGATAACATCTAAATTAAACTGTTCCCAGCCCCAGCTCCAGGTAATTACCTTAATATCAGGATTTACCCTGTGAGCACCCTTCTCAAAACAGCCGACCACCTCTGCAATGACTTCCCCCACACTGCGCTTACTGCAGCGAGGGCAGGTACAAGTCTCCGGCGTGGTGTGAGAATAACAGTTGGTGAAATTTTCAGACCTGGTAATGGTAAAGAAACCACCAAGCTTAGGCACCTGACGGCAGATAAACTCCACACTGTTTGTCAGATACTCCTGCACCTCTTTTGTGGAGGTACACATGCACACCTTTTCTGCATTGCCCTTGTGCCCCTTCATCTTGGGATATTTTTCATAAAAATTCTCCGGCATGCTCCTGGGTTCATTCAGATACAGGAAAATCTTAATGCCATATTTGTCACATCTTTCCGTCAGCTCTCTAAGGCGCTCCAGACGCTTCTCATATCCTTTGGACAATTCCTTATGGAAAGGGAACTCTGCCAGCTGAAACAATACTCCCTGGGTCCAGATGGCATTGACACCCACCTTCTGATAAGCTTCCAACATTTCGTCCGGGCAGTAGGTCCTGCTGTCCACATCAAAAGCATGCTGATAAAGTCCGGAGAATCCGTACACCATACGCAGGCCAAATTGCTCCTTCCCGGAAAACTTCATATCTTTTACATCATATTGAAAAGCAAAAGGTTCTGCACCTTGTAAATCCACGGACTCTACCACTTCTTTTACTCTTCGGGTCTCCTCGATCTCCTCTTGCGTCAGCTCCCGATAAACCACCGGCTCGCACACCGGCTTATCCCCCAGCTTGTAATCCAAGAAATCCTCTTCCCTCAGGATAACTGCCAGCTCCTCTTCCTCCATGCCAAGAAGACTAAGCATCTGCTCATAGGGAAGAATGTGCCACAGGCGGCGGATAATGGTTATGTATCCTTTTTCCAGCCAGACGCGGCTGGTGCAGGGCTTTTTAAGCCCCATGTCTGCAGCTGCCTGATTGACAACCTCTTCTGTAGTACCAAGAATCCTGGCAATCATTGCAGGTGGTACATATTCATAGGCGCGAAAAATAAACGCCTGATGCCTTGTAGGAAAATGTGGCAGCGCCACCGGCGCCTTGCCTAATTTCGGTAATTTAATCTTCATAATAGGCCTCCTTAACCCTGTTCCTTACGCCACTGTTTCGGGCTCACTCCATATTTCTCCCGGAAAATCCGATGAAAATAACTCAAATTGTCATACCCCACCGGTCTTCCGATGTCTGCCACCGCCAGATTGGTGTTTTGCAGCAAAAATACAGCCTGTGATAATCTCTTACTTTGAAGCAGCTCGGTAAAGGTACATCCGGTAAGCTTCTTAACCCTGCGACTCAGCCAGTATAAATCATATCCAAGCTCGGAAGCAAGCTCCGACAACTCGCCATCCTTGTAATGTTCCTCCACAAACCGGTAAACTGACAAAATAAGCTCCTGGTCAAAGTGATCTCTCCCCACGTCCACTTTGTCCGTGTAATTAATGAGCTGTAAAAACAACAGCCCCATGGTAAACTGGTTGATACTGCGTTTGTTCATCTGATTGTTCATGACTGTCCAAATCAGATTCTCCACCAGGTTCTGGATCGGCAGAACATCCGCTACCTTAAAATGCAGATAACCAATATCATTCTCTGCCCCTCTAAGACAACCCACAATAAATTTCCGGATCAGATTATCTTCCCCGCCGATCATATAAAGAGCCTGATCAAAAAACTCAGGAAGAATGATAAAATTTACCGCCACATCCTCTTCCGAGGCGGGATAAATCTCCTGAATTGCTTTCTGACTCAAAAAAAGCAACTCTCCTTGTTTCAGACAAACCTCGTCCCCATTGACCACATGTACTGTCTGTCCAGAACACATATAAATCACTTCTACAAAATTATGTGTATGCGGAGGAAAATGTATAAACCGAGTATGCGGCCGAATTTGAATCAACTTTCCACTGTCCAAAAGACGCTTGCTGTCCACATCCAAAAGGCTCCCGGTACCCAGACCAGGCTGGCTCACCAGCCCCTGCCCTTCTTCCGCAAGCCCGGACCCGCTGACATATCGCCCCCTGTCAATCTCCTTACGCCCCCTTAAAATCTCCGCTTCCTCTTCCGTTATCTCCCTTAACCGATCATACAGCCCCAGATCCATTCTCCTAAACTCCCCACAAAATTCATACACTTCATGAAACCATACAAATTACACTTCAGTTTCTCTTTTCTTTTTGATGAGAACTGCCAGTGCAGCCATGCTGCTGAGCATTACTGCCATCCAGCCAAGAACGTTTGTAGTATCTCCTGTTAAAGGAACATTGCCAGTTGCGGCAGATGGCGGCGTTGTTTCGGTTGCTGTAGATGGCGGCGTTGTTTCGGTCTCTGCTGGTGGCGGTGTTTCAGTTTCCGGGGATGAAGCCGGTTTTCCTTTTACTGTAAAGCTGCAGTCTGCAATATACTCTGTGCCAAGAACATCATAAACAACCTCAAGCTTGTGTTCGCCTGTTTTCAGTGTTTGGAGGAATCCGCCGTTAAGTGTTATCACTGTACTGCCGCTCTTGGCTTTGTAATCGGTATCTTTCACTATTTCAACACCGTCTACCCTCACCTTGCCGCCGTTTTCAAAGAGATTGAATACGCCATTTACTGTGAAGTTCAGTGTTTCGGATGTGTCTTTTAACCACTCACAGCCTGCGCCAAGAACCACTTTAAATTTCACAGCTTTCTCGAACAAATTTGCAAGCTGTTCTGCCGCATTGCTGCCAAGCAGTTCTTTCTGTCTTGCATCAAGATCATTATAAGCATTTTTCGCTATTATTGCCATATCGGATGCCAGCTGGTCGTTTGGAATATCTTCAGCATTCTTGCCTTCCTGCGCTTTTTGGGCATCGTCAATTGTTTTGTCTGCGGCTTTAATTTCTTCGATATCTTCAATCATCTTAACCACACGTTCAAGTTCGGCTATTATTCTGTTCTGTTCTGCTTCGGTATATTTGTTGCTGTACAGCAGTTCAGCAAGTTTTCCTCCTGCATTTTCAAGCTCGGCTTTATCTTCAACAGTATAGTTGTCTGCTGTTATTGCACTTTCTGCTGCAAGAGCATCTTCCAGTGCTTTTGTATTTTCTTCGACAACTTTTTCCAGACCTTCAACAAAGTCTCTGATATTTTTAATCAGTTCTTTTTCTTCTTCTGTAGCTGCGTCTTCATTAACGCTGTTCAGAGCATCTTTTACTGCGTCAATAGCTGCCTTGTTGTTAGCTGTTACGATGTCTTCTGTAAGGTTTTCAATGTTATTGTCAATCTTGTCGATTGTTTCCATAGACACAGTCACTGTAGATTGATTGCCCAGGCTGTCCACAGCACAGATTACATAGGTTTCTACTCTGTCGCCCTGCAGAACAAATTCTGTTGTTTTGCTATGATTGATTTCCACGTAATCCAAATGCGCATCTTCAACTGTGAATTTCTGTGTTGTATAATATGTTGCGCCATCTGTAATGCCGCTGATTACAGGTGCCTGTGTATCAAACACTGCACCGTCTGTGGAAATATATGTCACATTGCCGGCATTGTCTGTGATGCGGATGTAGTATACAAACCGTTTTGCATCTTTAGCTGCTACGGAAATCTCGCGTTCTTCGCCCATAGACGTCCAGCTGTCTGCACGTTCAACCTCTGCCTGCGTCAGTGCTGTGCTGCTCTCGATATATTCAACGGATTTTACACCGCTGAATGTATCATCTGCTGTTACTGCTATGTCGACACTCTTGTTGAACAGCAACCCGAAAGAAATGTTATTGATAAATTCTTTCCAGCTGCTGCCTTCAACTGTCACTTTACCTGTCGGAACAACAGTATCTGTCACAGTTACTGTTGTCGTACCTGCTGCATTCGTATAGTTCGTACTGTCTGCCGGTGTGAATATGTACTTAACTGTATTTTCACCCCAGACAAGTGTTGCAGATTCATCTTCGAGCATGAAGGTACCATTCACATTTGCTGTGCCTGAAATGATAACAGCGGCAGCAGAGGTTTCGTTTGCTGCAATTGTTGCTTCCACGCTGTTTACAACAGGTGCCGCCTTTGTGATGGTAAATTTATTTGCTGTATCAAGTGTGATTAAATAGTTATCATTTGCCAGTGTGCCGATACTATAGTTGTATTCGCCTACTATGTCGCCTTCATCCCTTGACAGAGCACCTGTCAGTTTGTCGTCGCCGTAAAGCTTGCCTTCTGTGATTGTATATTCTAACACTGGGTCAGCTGTGCCGTAAACTTTCGTCTGACCTTCTTTTGCTGTTACAGTAATTGGCGCGGGGTTGATATTTGCAAAGGTCTGACATACAGTATCAGCCAGTTTATAGTTTGCGGCATCTTGACCGGCAAGAGCAACGCCTGTGAGTGTTACGGTTTTATGTGAATCCGCATTTTTGTCTTCAAACTGTGCTGTAATGCCTGACAAATCTGCTGTTACAACATCACCGCCTATAATGCCGCCCAGTTCAACAGACTGCACTGCCGCCTCTGTTGTGCCGTCATAAATTTTGTCCGCTGCCTCTGCTGATACCAAGATAACAGTTGCGGTATCAATTGTCACATCAAAGGAGGCTTCTGGTACATCTGCATAGTTTTCGTCTGCTGTAACCTTGTACCATACAGTGTAGCTGCCTGCATCCTTTGCTGTCAGCACATCTGTCTGCCAGTTGCTGCCGTCCAGGCTGTAGTACATTGTACCGTTGTCGGCTGTGCCTGTATTTATAAGCTGCTGCTGTTCGCCTGTGTATGTAAGTTCCTTTGACCCAGGTGCGGTGTAGGCAACTGCTGCCGGAGAGATGGTAAATTCAAGGCTTACTTTCTCGCTGCCAACTTCCATTGTAGCTTTGTATACGCCAACATTTACAGGTGCGCCTTCCGTCAGCTTATCCTGAGGTGTATAGATACAGTTGATTTCTATATCTTCGGTAGTTCTGATGTTATTTATAATATCTGCTGTGATTGGCTGACCTGTGTACACTGTGCTTTCAGGTGCAACAAGTGTCAGGCTGCCTCCGTCCGTATTGTAGCATTTATGATCTGCATTTTTACAGGTCAGGGTAATTGTGGTGCCCTCCGCTGTATACTCCCAGTCGTGTCTATGGCCAATGATTTCCAATGTTGAAACGCTGTCGCCATTGGAATCTGCAATGTAACTGCCATATTCACCTGTGGCAATACGTGCATTTTCCGGTTTTACTATTTCAACTTTGTCAGACACAGTTATCATGCCTGCCGCAAATACAGCATCCATCGGAACTTTATCAATATAAACATTACCGCCTGTAATAGTTATGTCAGCGAAACTATAAATGCCTTCACCGTCTGCTGCTGTTATATAGATATAGCCGCCGGAAATATCTATATTCTCGATGACCTCAATACCGCAATATCCTTTCGCTGTAAGATACAACTGACCGCCTGTAATAGTTATAGATTTACCGCAGTCCAAAGCCTTGTCTTTGGCATTGACAGTTACAGTGCCGCCGTTGATGGTGATATCATCTTCTGCATCGACACCTTCGTCACCTGCTGTGATATTAATTGTGCCGCCGTTGATGGTGATGGCAGCTTCTTCGGCAGTTGTTACTGCATCCAGTTCTATGCCATGGTCGGTGGATACTATAGTGATGTCACCGCTGTTGATGGTGAGATTGCTGTCAGTCAGATCCAAGCCGTCGCTTTCGTAACCTTCTGTGGTCAGCACCAGACTGCCTGTGCCACTGATGGTAATATCACCGAAAACTGCTGTTATAACATCATCTGTCATACAGTTAAGTGTGTTTTCACCCTTAAGAACAATTTCCACATCTTCCTGAATATAGATTACAGAGAATTCATCGGCAATTTCCACATAAGGGGCGCCGCTGAAAAAAAAGTTATCCAGTGTAAGTACGCCGTTTGCATAGTGTGCATAGCCACCTGCTGGCTTTGTTCTGCTTACTGTGCCACTGTTGTCAACATAGTCGCCCTCTGTCATCTGTACACCAGCCACAAAAACACCCTTTGGTTTTGCTGCGCCGCAGTCAGGACAGGTGCCTGTTGAGTAATCGTGTGGAATGGGTTCGTATATATAACAGGATTCCACCTCACAGTACTTGCTGTGATACATAATATCTACACATTCAAAGTCGCCCAATTTGTGCTCGTGGTCATAGTACCCACAGTATATACATACACCTTCACTGTCCCTGTCGTGGCTGTCCAAGGTGACAAGAGCCTCACATTCTGCACAGATGATATCATGCTCTGTTTCCGAATATGCGCGGTACACTACATTGGTATGAGGACATTCTCCGCAATATTTGCAGTATCCGTCATCCCCCGGAGTATGGTCTTCGTCATACAGCCATTCATTGCAGATGTCACAGCATACCTCGTGCTGCAAGCCATTCCATTGTCTGTAATATATATCACCGCTGTGGGTGCAAATCCCGCACACCTTACCATTTATAAGGCATGTACATTTGCCGTCTTCGCCAGCAATATGGTCGTGCTGCTCATAACCGCAGTCATCACAGATAATATCGTCACCAAAACTGTGTGGAAATCCGCTATCATCTTCACAATCGGGACAAGTCATATCATGGTCGTATTCATTGGTCCATTCATAAGCGGCATTTGGGTGGGCGCAGCAGCTGCAGATTTTACATTTGTTGTTTTCATATTCGTGAAGTTCAGAATCACTCACATAACCACCGCAATCTGAACAGCGCAGCCAGTGGTGTTCGTTATCATAGATATATTCAACATTTTTATGTACGCACAGACCACATGCTTTATCACCTATCAGGTATGTACATTTGTTGTTTTCGCCTGCAACATGGTCGTGCTGTTTATAACCGCATTCATTACAGATGCCTTCTCCGCTCAAACTATGTGCAATTCTGTCATCATTTCC
>JAZSFW010000218.1:0-5589 GCA_045532445.1 Acetatifactor sp.
GGTGGTAAGCCAACGAAGACCCAGAGCCTGACGTCTGTCAGCCTTAACCTCGATAGGCACCTGATAGGTTGCACCACCGATACGTCTTGCTTTAACTTCCAGAACAGGCATAATATTGTTCATAGCCTCTTCAAATACTTCCAGAGCAGACTTTCCAGCCTTCTCTTCTACCTTAGCAAATGCTCCGTATACAATCTTCTGAGCAACGCCCTTCTTACCATCCAACATGATGTTGTTGATAAGCTTGGTCACTACCTTATTGTTGTATAAAGGATCAGCTAATACATCTCTCTTCTGAATATGTCCTTTACGTGGCACGGTTCTTTCCTCCTTAATAATAATAAAATATTAAATCATCGGTACTCACATGTGTTTCCCCAAGTGTACGTGCTGCTATATCTGTATCACAGAAATCCAACACTTTTCTTAGTTACGTTTGAGTGGTACTCTCAACTGACCGTCAGATTACTTCTTAGCAGCCTTAGGTCTCTTAGCGCCGTATTTGGAACGGGCCTGTTTTCTGTTAGCAACACCTGCAGTATCAAGGGTACCACGGATGATGTGGTATCTGGTACCAGGCAAGTCTTTAACTCTTCCACCTCTGATCAGAACAACGCTGTGCTCCTGCAGGTTGTGACCTTCACCGGGAATGTAGCTTGTAACTTCGATTCCGTTGGAAAGACGAACTCTGGCGATCTTTCTAAGTGCGGAGTTAGGCTTCTTAGGAGTTGTTGTCTTAACAGCAGTACATACGCCTCTCTTCTGAGGAGCGGAAGCATCTGTAGCCTTCTTGTGCAGGGAGTTGTAACCCTTCTGCAGAGCAGGTGCAGTAGACTTCTTAACAGCTGTCTCACGTCCTTTTCTTACTAACTGGTTAAATGTTGGCATTCTGTTTCACCTCTTTCTTAGTATTGATAATTTTTTCCATTTTATTCACGGACACAAAAAATATCCGCAAACAAGATACTGCGTATCATCATGCACACCAAAAAAGCGCATATTGACACACTTGAATAGTATACTTGTTTACGGAAGCATTGTCAAGCGTTTTCTTAAATTTTCTCAGTTTTTCTCAGCGATTTATATACCATTCCAGCCAAGCAGAGCACACCGGTGGCAGACCACCACCACCTGCCTTGTCTTGAAGTATATCTGCCAAGCTAAGGCAAGCTGCCTGCCGCCGGTGTGCCCCCGTTCTTAGCCCAAATTGTTATATCATTCATTTTCCAGAATAATGTCGAGGTATCTCCTTAATGCATCCTGCCATGCAGGGAGCTTTTCGAAACCATTTTCTGTCAGCTTATCCTTACTCATTCGGCTGTTGGTCGGGCGCTTGGCTTTTGCAGGGTATTGATCTGCTGAAACAGGGAGCACTTTGGTACTCATGCCGGCCTGACGGATGATCTCGCATGCAAACTCGTACCATGTGCAAATTCCTTCGTTGGTTGCATGATAGAAGCCGTACTTGTCAGACAGGATCATGTCTACCAGAAGTCTCGACAGGTCATAAGTATAAGTAGGAGAACCAAACTGGTCATTTACAACGGTTAAGGTGTCCACAGTCTTGGCTTTGTTTAAGATTGCTTTAATAAAGTTTTTGCCATTGACGCCAAAGACCCAGGCAATACGCACGACAAAGTACTTATCCAGATGATCTGTAACAGCAACCTCTCCCTCATACTTGGTCTGACCATAGACATTCAAAGGATTTCTTTCGTCATCAGGCTCCCAGGGTCTGGTTCCTTGTCCGTCAAAAACATAGTCAGTACTGATATACATCATCTTAATATCCAGCTCTTTACACACTTTGGCAATATTGGCCGTGCCGTCAGCATTCACTTTTCTGCACAGCTTAGCATTGTCCTCTGCCGCATCAACAGCGGTATAGGCTGCACAATGAATTACGGCATCGGGAGCTGTCTCTTTGATCACTTTGTCTACACTTGCCGCATCAGTGATGTCCATCTCATCGATATCTACCCCAATGGCCATGATCCCTCTTTTTTCCAGTTCATTCACCACATCATAGCCTAATTGTCCTTTTACACCTGTAACCAAAACTTTCATCTTGCTGTTCCTCCTGCCTTGCGCATTTGTTACTTTCAGTATAACCTATTTTCATCAAAATGAATAGTGTTTTTTTCCATGTACAGAAAAAAGTACCGCAGATTTCTCTGCGGCACTTCCTACATATTTCTTGTTTTTATCACTTGATAACCGTATATCCTGACTTACTCCTCGAAGAATTCATCTTCCTCCAAGTCTTCTGCTTCAAAATTTTCATCCTCGTCCTCGATATCTTCTTCATCGAACTCCAAGTCAAACTCCTCAACAGAATCTTCTGTCATCAGATCTTCCTCTGCTTCCTTTTCTTCTGCAGTAAAGTCTATCATTTTCTCTTCAAAGTCTTCTTCGAAGGAAATGGTTTCCACAGCATCGGTGCTCAGTCTGGTATCACGATATCTCTTCATACCGGTTCCGGCAGGAATCAGTTTACCGATGATTACGTTCTCTTTCAGACCAATCAGCGGGTCAACCTTACCCTTGATTGCAGCTTCTGTCAGAACCTTGGTGGTTTCCTGGAAGGAAGCTGCGGACAGGAAGGAATTGGTAGCAAGGGCTGCCTTGGTAATACCAAGCATTACCTGCTTACCTTCTGCAGGCTGCTTTCCTTCTGCAATCAGCTGTTCATTCATATCTTCATAATCGAGGATATCTACCAGCGTACCCGGCAGGAAGTCTGTGTCACCATTGTTTTCAATGCGGATTTTCTTAAGCATCTGGCGTACGATCACTTCAATATGCTTATCAGCAATATCTACACCTTGCAGGCGGTATACTCTCTGTACTTCGCGGAGCATGTAATCCTGTACGGCGCGAATTCCCTTGATCTTTAACAGGTCATGAGGATTTACACTACCTTCAGTCAATTCATCACCAGCCTCCAGCATCTGGCCATCTACAGCCTTGATACGGGAACCGTAAGGAATCAAATATGCCTTGGATTCACCGGTCTCATCGTTGGTGATCACCACTTCACGCTTCTTCTTGGTATCACGGATCTCCGCTTTACCGGCAAACTCCGCAATAATAGCAAGTCCTTTCGGCTTTTTTGCCTCAAAGAGCTCTTCTACACGAGGAAGACCCTGTGTAATATCGTCACCTGCCACACCACCTGTATGGAAGGTTCTCATGGTCAGCTGGGTACCGGGCTCACCGATAGACTGTGCAGCAATAATACCTACTGCTTCACCAACCTGAACGGCTTCACCGGTTGCCATATTGGCACCATAACATTTTGCACAGATGCCTACATGGGAACGACAGGTCAGAATGGTACGAATCTTAACTGCTTCTACAGGCTCACCATTCTCATTCACGCCAACGCTCAATATCTTAGCCGCACGGCTGGGTGTGATCATGTGGTTGCGCTTAACAATTACATTGCCGTCGCGATCTTTGATCTCTTCACAGCTATATCTTCCGGTAATACGGTCCTTGAGACTTTCAATAGTTTCCTTGCCGTCCATGAATGCTTTTACAACCATTCCCGGAATCTCAGCCTTATCCTCACAACAGTCAACCTCACGGATGATCAGTTCCTGAGAAACGTCAACCATTCGTCTTGTCAGGTAACCGGAGTCTGCAGTACGCAGAGCGGTGTCAGACAAACCTTTACGTGCACCGTGAGCGGACATAAAGTACTCCAACACGTCCAGACCTTCACGGAAATTAGATTTAATAGGCAGCTCAATGGTCCTACCGGTTGTATCAGCCATCAGACCACGCATACCTGCCAGCTGTTTGATCTGCTGATTGGAACCACGGGCACCGGAGTCAGCCATCATATAGATGTTGTTGTACTTATTCAAACCGGCAAGCAGTACCTCTGTAAGCTCCTTATCGGTCTCATTCCAGGTCTCTACCACTGCGCGATAACGCTCTTCCTCTGTAATCAGACCACGACGGAAGTTAGCAGAAATCTTATCTACGGTTGCCTGTGCTGCAGCCAAGAGTTCCGGCTTCTTCTCAGGCACGGTCATATCGGAAATGGATACTGTCATAGCCGCTCTGGTAGAATACTTATAACCGATGGCTTTCACATCATCCAATACCTCTGCGGTCTTGGAAGCGCCATGAGTATTGATAACCTTCTCCAGGATCTGCTTCAGACCCTTCTTTCCTACATGGAAGTCAACTTCCAGCTTCAAAAGGTTCTCAGGCACGCTTCTGTCTACAAAGCCCAGGTCCTGAGGCAGGATTTCATTAAAGATGAAACGACCCAAAGTAGATTCAACATTGCCGCTTACAAGCTCACCATCCGCATTCTTCTTTGTCACACGAACGGTGATTCTGGAATGCAGGGTACAAGCCTTATTCTCATAAGCCAAAATTGCTTCATTTACATTCTTAAAGAATTTACCTTCTCCTACAACACCGGGTCTTTCCTGTGTCAGATAGTAAATACCAAGTACCATATCCTGGGAAGGAACCGCAACCGGGCCACCATCGGAAGGCTTAAGCAGGTTGTTGGGAGACAATAACAGGAAACGGCATTCTGCCTGTGCCTCTACGGAAAGAGGAAGGTGTACCGCCATCTGGTCACCGTCGAAGTCCGCATTGAACGCAGTACATACCAGAGGATGCAGCTTAATCGCCTTACCCTCTACCAGAATCGGCTCAAATGCCTGAATACCCAGTCTGTGCAGGGTAGGAGCACGGTTCAGCATAACAGGATGCTCTTTGATAACCTCTTCCAGTACATCCCATACCTGGGTGTCCAGTCTCTCCACCAGCTTCTTTGCATTCTTGATATTCTGGCTGATGCCCTTATATACCAGCTCTTTCATAACGAAAGGCTTAAACAGCTCGATAGCCATCTCCTTAGGAAGACCGCACTGATAGATCTTCAGTTCGGGACCTACTACAATAACGGAACGTCCGGAGTAGTCTACACGCTTACCCAAAAGGTTCTGACGGAAACGACCGGATTTACCCTTAAGCATATCGGACAGAGACTTCAGCGCTCTGTTGCCGGGGCCGGTAACAGGACGTCCTCTTCTGCCGTTGTCAATCAGAGCATCTACAGCCTCCTGCAGCATTCTTTTCTCGTTGCGAACGATAATATCAGGAGCTCCCAGCTCCAACAGTCTCTTCAGACGATTGTTTCTATTGATAATTCTTCTATACAGATCATTCAGGTCAGAGGTAGCAAAACGGCCACCGTCCAACTGAACCATAGGACGCAGATCGGGCGGGATCACAGGGATCACGTCCATTACCATCCACTCCGGTCTGTTGCCGGACTCACGGAAGGCTTCCACTACTTCCAATCTCTTAATGATACGGGCACGCTTCTGTCCGGAGGATTCCTTCAGTCCAGCCTTCAGCTCCACAGATTCTTTTTCCAGGTCAATAGCCTGTAAAAGCTCCTGAATCGCCTCAGCACCCATTCCTACACGGAACTTATTCCCCCAAGTCTCTCTGGCATCCTGATACTCTCTCTCTGACAGGATCTGCTTTAATTCCAGATTGGACTCGCCGGGATCCAGTACGATATAAGATGCAAAATACAGAACCTTCTCCAGT
>JAZSFW010000152.1:0-4201 GCA_045532445.1 Acetatifactor sp.
ACGGTTCGCTTCCATGTGCTGCCTTTCCATTAAAAGTAATTTGTTTGGTCTCAAACCCGAGACTGGATCCATTCATAAATAGATGAAAAGATGGTGTCATGGCATGAGAATGAATCATCATAGCAATATCAACATCATCGAATGCACCAATATGGATCAGCTCCTGTTTTCCTGACATATAGGTAATCTTTCCGCAATTTATCAGATACTCACGATATTCCAGCTCTACAAACTCCTCTGCCGGAACCGCAAAAAAGGTGATTTTTCCACCCAGTTCGTCCAATATGCCACTTTTTACAATACCATACGCTGCTCCTATCATCGCTGCAATCTGGGCATTATGACCACAGGCATGGGCTGCTCCAGTTTCTGGGTCGGCATAGGGATGATCGTAACACTTTACAGCATCCAACTCACCAATTACACACACATTGATTTTGGAATCCTTTTTACCAATGGTGCCCTTTATACCGGTAACCGCAAGTTCCTCCTCAAAAGGGATACCAAGCCTCTCAAATTCTTCTTTGACCCGCTTACTTGTTTTAAATTCTTTGTATCCCAACTCAGGATGATTCAATATATATCTGCCACAATCTATGATAGCATTCCTGTTTTCATCGATTGCATTTATAATACGTTCTTTTATAGTACTCATTATCCTATTCCTTATAAACAAACTCCATTTTAACTACTTTACTTCACTGAAAACTACTCGTCATGAACTCGAAATCATTTTATTATCGCGAGGTTTTCTGATCAGCTGAATAAAAATTCCCAATACGATCACAATCAAACCTGCTATCGAACTAACTGTGATTTCTTCTTTCAATAATAACGAGGTCCACACCAAAGATAAAAAGGGAGTTATGTATGCCAAGTTAGAAATGATTGCAGTGTTCCCTGCTTCAAGGGCAAGTATCCATACCGTATTTGCGATCGCCATTGTAAACACTCCGCTCCACGCAAATCCAAGTACTTGTCCAAAACTCGGCAAAAACATATCGTCATTTACAAGATTGATCACACCCGTCAAGAGAAACGTGGCAAAATAGCTTAACATCATCGATGTGGTTTTATCATAGTGATACTTATTATTCAAGGCTGTAAATATTCCATATGACATCGCACCTAAAATGCACAGCAAAGCACCAATTGCCATGTTCTGATTCAATTGCAATAGGTCTTCACCAGTTACGATACAAACGCCCAAGAAAGACACCCCGATGGCAATCCCCTTTTTCAGCGTCATCTTCTCTTTTAGAATGATACAAGCAAACACAACACTCATCACAGGCCACATATAGTTAATAATAAGCGCTTGTGAGGCAGGCAGCCGATCAGCTCCTGCATAGTAAAACATATAATACAAGAACGTGCCGGGAAAGCCTATCAAGATCATATTGATATAGTCTCTCAATTTATAACTTTTAAGCAACTTAATTTTGCCGGTAAACAGAATGACTAACAGCAAAAAAATCATAGCAAAAAAAGAGTTTGCCCAAAGTAGTTGAATATTGTTAAGATCATTCAGCAAAAGTTTTGCCGAGGCTGCAAACGTTGACCAACAAAGAATTGATGTGGCAGCAAACAAATATGCCTTTTTCATAAAATTCCTCTTTAATATTTTTTTATACGCAACAAAACCCGCTTCCCCCAATGAATGCTCCAAAAAACATTGCATCAGAGGAAACGGATCCTTATTCAGAACTTATTTATTGTAATTTACGATCGCACCAAAGTCAGGCTTTAAGGATGCACCGCCTACCAGACCGCCATCAATATCCGGCTGTGCAAACAATTCCGGAGCGCTGGATGCAGATACAGAACCGCCGTACTGAATGCGGATTGCTGCTGCGGTTGCATCATCATAGATCTCAGCGATACAGTCACGGATTGCCTTACATACTTCCTGTGCCTGCTCTGTGGTAGCAACCTTACCAGTTCCGATCGCCCAGATGGGTTCATAAGCGATCACTGCTGCAGCTGCCTGCTCTGCTGTCACATTAAGGAAAGCAATCTTGATCTGCTGACGGATGAAGTCAATGGTTACGCCCTGTTCTCTCTGGGTCAGAGTCTCACCACAGCAGATGATAGGGGTGATACCATGCTCGAAAGCTTTCAGCACTTTCTTATTCACGGTCTCATCGGTCTCTGCAAAGTATTCTCTTCTCTCAGAGTGACCGATAATTACGTATTTCACGCCTACATCGGTAAGCATATTGGGAGCGATCTCTCCGGTATATGCACCCTTCTCTTCGTAGTACATATTCTCAGCACCGATGTTAATGTTGGAACCCTTAGCTGCTTCCATAGCAGGAATGATGTCGATAGCTGGTACGCAGAATACTACGTCTACTTCATCATTGGCAACCAACGGTTTTAAGGTATTCACCAATTCTACTGCCTGGCTGGGAGTCATGTTCATCTTCCAGTTACCGGCAATGATTTTTTTTCTAGCCATTTTATTATCCTCTTTTCCGTTATTTATCCTCAAAGAATTATTTGTCATCAGCAGCAGCTACACCGGGAAGCTCTTTACCCTCAAGGAACTCCAGGGAAGCACCGCCGCCGGTAGAGATGTGGCTCATCTTGTCGCCAAAGCCAAGCTGATTTACAGCTGCTGCGGAATCACCGCCACCAATAATGGTAGTAGCATCGGTCTCAGCCAGAGCCTTTGCCACAGCAATGGTACCAGCTGCAAGAGTCGGGTTCTCAAATACGCCCATAGGTCCGTTCCAAACAACGGTCTTGGCAGCTTTCACAGCGTCAGCAAACAATGCAGATGTCTTAGGTCCGATATCCAACCCTTCCATATCTGCAGGAATCTTGTCAGAATCCACAAAAGAAACTTCAATCGGTCCATCGATAGGGTTGGGAAAGCTTGCTGCGATAGTGGTGTCGATAGGAAGAAGCAGTTTCTTGCCAAGCTTCTCGGCCTTATCCATCATCTCCTTACAATAATCGATCTTCTCATCATCTACAAGAGAGTTACCCACTTCCATACCCTGTGCTTTCAAGAAGGTATAAGCCATACCGCCGCCGATGATCAGGGTATCGCACTTCTCAAGCAGGTTGGAGATTACATTCAGCTTATCAGCAACCTTAGCACCGCCCAGGATGGCTACAAAAGGTCTTACAGGGTTCTCAACAGCATTGCCAAGGAAGTTGATTTCCTTCTGCATCAGATAGCCTACTACATTCTCGCCGCCCTTTGCGGAAATAAACTGGGTCACACCTGCTACAGATGCGTGTGCTCTGTGAGAAGAACCGAATGCATCACATACGTACAGATCAGCCAGATCAGCCAGTTCTTTGCTGAACTCTTCGCCGTTCTTGGTCTCTTCTTTGCCGCGGAAACGGGTATTCTGAAGAAGAACTACATCGCCCTCTTCCATTGCTGCAACAGCTGCAGTAGCAGCCTCGCCGGTTACATTGTAATCAGCCACAAAAGTAACCTTCTTGCCCAGCTTCTCAGAAAGTCTCTCAGCTACAGGAGCTAAAGACTCGCCTTCGTTGGGACCATTCTTTACTTTACCCAAGTGGGAGCAAAGGATTACCTTGCCGCCGTCGTTTAACAGCTTCTGAATGGTGGGAAGAGCTGCCACGATACGAGTCTCGTCGGTGATCTCACCGTTCTTAAGGGGTACATTAAAGTCACATCTTACAAGGACTCTTTTGCCCTTTGCATTAATATCATCTACTGATTTCTTGTTTAAGCCCATTTTAGTGCCTCCATAATTGAAATGATAAAGGGCCCGGTCCTTAAGACCGGACCCCTGATAGGTCTTGTTGTGTTCGGAGCGTCAGCCTCAAAATTTCTTAGGCAAGCTCGCTGAAGTACTTGATGGTACGAACCATCTGAGAGGTGTAGCTGTTCTCGTTGTCATACCAGGAAACAACCTGAACCTGAGTATTGCCATCTTCCATAGGAGCAACCATGGTCTGAGTAGCATCGAAGATGGAACCGTAGGTGCTGCCGATGATATCGGAAGAAACGATCTCGTCCTCATTGTATGCGAAAGACTCAGTAGCTGCTGCCTTCATAGCTGCATTGATCTCGTCCTTGGTTACAGCGCCCTTAACAACTGCTACCAGAATAGTGGTAGAACCGGTGGGGGTAGGAACACGCTGTGCGGAACCGATCAGCTTGCCGTTCAGCTCAGGGATAACCAGGCCGATTGCCTTAGCTGCACCAGTGGAG
>JAZSFW010000226.1:0-9825 GCA_045532445.1 Acetatifactor sp.
ACAACCCTAAAATAATTGATATGAGAAACGAAAAAAGAGGAAGATAATGGAACAAAACGACAGAACTCGCAAATTGTTGATCATGCATTATCAGAACCATCCAAAGCTGGAAATGCAGGATCTGTTTAAATTCCTTTACCAAAGTGCTTTTGGGTGTGAACATTTGGTTTCCTCTTTGGAAGCTGCAACAGCGTTCATTTCAAAAGAGTACGCTGGAATCGACTACGAAGAGGAGCATACCATAGAGCCTCTTGACGGTACCTACAGCAGAGTCCCCCTTACCTGTTTGCGTCATGGACTCTGCGCCCATACTTTGGGAAGCCTGTTTGTTGCTTCTGCAAAGCAAGAGAAAAATGGCTTGCCGGATTTACTTCAAAAGCTGAACGTTGCAAAGGAGCTTGTCATAGAGGGCTTTCTCCCCTTCCGGCAAAAGGATTTTGAAGACGCCGCAGCAGAATGGGCAGCAAAAGGGTATCCGGCAATCCATCATTCGGATGCCTTCCGAGAAGCCTACAAACCCTCTTACCGTGTGATTGCCAATGAATTCCTCCCTTTCCTTTCCTTTTTTACCGAACTGGACAAGCGACTGGCAAAAGGAAATGTAATTGTTGCCATTGAAGGAGGCAGTGCCAGCGGCAAAACAACATTGGGGAATCTTCTTTCCCATATTTATGACTGTACCCTGTTTCACATGGATGATTTCTTCTTACAGCCCAAGCAACGGACGCCTGAGCGATATGCTCAGATTGGAGGGAATGTTGATTGGGAACGCTTTTTAGCAGAAGTATTGCAGCCTTTAAGCAAAGGCGAAACGGTCAGTTACCGCAAATTTAACTGCGAAACTATGCGTATAGGAGACTCAGTACAAGTGTCGCCCAAAAAGCTGACTGTTATAGAAGGTGCTTATTCCATGCATCCTGAACTCGAAAAATATTATGATTTTTCTGTCTTTTTGGATGTTGCTCCCCAATTGCAAAAGGAACGAATCCTGAAGCGGAATTCGTCCCAATTGGCCAAACGTTTTTTTGAAGAATGGATTCCTCTTGAAAATGTGTACTTTCGCAAAACGAACGTTCAAAAACGATGTGATATCATCATTCAGGTGGGTCCAAACCACCCATAGCCTGGCCGGACATTGGGCTGAGCCAAAATGGCACAAAATGTATCTTTTTTTGTATAGACTATAACTTTAGATTTTATTATGATAGTCTTATAAAGATCAGGTCGATAAACTGCATCGCAAAAACAAAAAAAGGAGTATCTTGCTATGGAAAAAACACTTACAGCCATTTTGATCGGTGCCGGCAGCCGCGGCATAACTTACACTGACATTATGGCCAAAATGAAAGACAAATACAAAGTGATCGCAGTGGCAGAACCGGTGGAAAGCCGCCGCAATCACATAAAGGAAATGCATAATATCCCCGATGAAATGTGCTTTACGGATTACAAACCACTGCTTGCAATGGGTAAGATTGCTGATCTAGCGATCATTGCCACCATGGATCAGCAGCATTTTGAACCTGCAATGGCTGCCATTTCCTTAAAATACGATTTGCTTTTGGAGAAACCCGTATCCAATGATCCGAAAGAATGCTTAAAGATTGCAATGCATGCGGAAGAAATGGGCGTAGATGTACTGGTATGTCACGTACTCCGCTACAGCGACATGTTCATTGCCCTGAAGAAATTAATCCTGGATGGGGCCGTAGGTGACATTGTGTCCATCAATCACGAAGAGTGTGTGGGCAATGTCCATCAGAGCCACAGCTTTGTCAGAGGAAACTGGGGGAACTCTACCCGCAGCTCCTGCATGCTTCTGCAGAAATCCTGCCATGATATGGATATTCTTCAATGGCTTATTGGTAAAAAATGCAAGAAAGTGCAATCCTTTGGTACCTTGTCTTATTTTAAGAGCTGCAATGCACCTGAAGGATCCCCGGAGTACTGTATCGAAGGCTGCCCGATTGGAGACACCTGTCCTTATAATGCTGTAAAGCTTTATCTGGATGACAAGGAAAACAGCTGGTTTCGGGGCACCGCTGCCAAGGAAGCAGACCCTACTGATGAGCAGGTAGAAAATGCCATCCGCACCACCCAGTATGGCAAGTGTGTTTTCAAATGTGACAATGACGTGGTGGATCATCAGACCGTGAACATGCTCTTTGAGGACGATGTTACCGCCACCTTTACCATGAACGCCTTCAACAAAGGCGGACGGTTCATTCATATTATGGGTACTAAGGGCGAGATCCATGCGGCTACCGATGGGGAGACTCCCATCCGCATCTATGACTTTGAAACCAAGACAACTCGTGAGCAGGATATCATTGCCGGCGACGGCATTAACGCCGGTCATGGCGGCGGAGACTGGGGAATCATTACTACGCTCTATGATTACCTGACAGACAATTATAACGGCTTCTCTGCTTCCGGTGTTACCACATCCGTGGACAATCACCTGATCGTATTTGCTGCGGAAGAGTCCAGAGCGACTAACAAGGTCATCGATCTGGAAGAGTTTACCGAAGCATTGAAGAACAAATAACCCCCACACACAAGCCGCCGTCAGATAATTTGGGGGCGGCTTGTAGACTAAAACAGAATTTTCTGAGTATCTTATTCACCAAAAGAATACACCATATCCCCAACCGGTTTTTCCTCCATTTTGGAGGTGTTTTACAAATGCACGACGCACAGACGTGTCAACCGGTAATTTGTCATAATTTTTTTCTTCTGTGTCAAACAAGCGCCAAAGATCCTCGTCATCTTTGCTTATACCTGAGTCAATAATGTCAAATCGCTCCATAAATTTATAGATATTCGTGTGTTTTGGCAATATGTTTTTATTTTCCGGATACAATAACCAACTGTGGCAGACAAATGCGCACTCATCACCGATTTTATCTTTAAAAAACGCTTTGGCCATATCAAAGGATTCATCGCAGCTTTTGGGATCTAACGGTGTTTCTGTCCTGGGAATGTGAATATTGATAACCTTACTTTCGGGCGTCAACAGTTTTCCGTTTTTACTATAGTTTTTCTTAAAATCTACAATTTCAAACTGCAGTCTGCCCAGTCCAAAACGTGTCAAGTTAAAAAAGCCATCAAACCACGGTGCTACAAAGGTTCCATGGATTCCTTTCACCAGCTTACACTCTATCAATTTATATTTTAAGTCGCACATATTATTGTAGAAGATCTCTTCCTCAATCCCATGCTCCTTATAAACATCCTCTGCCCTCTTTGACAGGCATATAAGGAGTAGCAAATTCACAGTGTATTCTTTCAAATATGTTTGTGATGCCACTTCGTCTGCAATCTCAATTATTTGTTGGAAGTCGCAATGGATATCTTCATCATACATTGTGATCGCGGCATCCCAAAGTTTCTTTGCTTCTGCATTTCCGTTGATCAAATCATAGGTATTCAATAAAATCTTTACATCTTCATCCGGATAATCGAATTTCACAAAAAAATTTTTCAGATAAGCCCTCATATACATCCTCCCTCATCCACAGCATAGTGGAACATTTGGCTTTACTTTTCTGCCTGACAATGTTATGATAACACATAGGAAATGACATATCCATACAAAAAAGCTCACTAATATGTTTTTTTGGCTCTTGCAGGAGGATTTCATATGATATGGCAGGCTCAGCCCATCAGGGAACAGATACGGATAACAGAGATGTACTCATTGTTTGAAGCACGCTATAAGCATGGTTATGTATTTCCCGGAGAGACCCACAATTTCTGGGAATGCGTCTATGTGCAAAAAGGAGAAGTATGTATCTCAGCTGATGAAAGAGTATATAACCTCAGTGACGGTGAGATTATTTTTCATAAACCTCTGGAACTGCACAAGTTTATTGTAAACAGCGAAGCCGGATCGGAGCTTCTGATCTTTTCCTTTTCGGCAGTAGGGGAGCTTACTACTTATCTGCGGGACAAGGTATTCCGGCTCACACAATCTCAGATCGTTCTGGTAAATGACCTGCTTTCCTATTTACATGCAAAGAATCCCTCAGACAATGAGGAGTTTATGCAGTATTCCTATCTGAAACCTTTTGAAACTTCCACCTGTTACTCTCAGATGGTTTCCGCCTATCTTTGCCAATTGATGCTGTCTCTTTCTGAGGAAGGAAATGTATCTTCGGTATCCTCCTCCTCGGATGCCATTGTATTTCGAAAAGCCATCAGTTATCTGAACCACAATCTGCACAGGCAGCCTACGGTCCGTGAGATTTCTAAGTATTGTAATATCAGTGAAGCCGGCTTAAAGCGTGTATTTGACAAATATGCGGGGCTTGGCGTGCATAAATATCTTCTGAAATTAAAAATCAAAGCCGCCGCGGAGCTTCTCCACGACGGCCGTAGTGTAAGTGATGTTGCTGATAAGCTTGGCTTTAACAGCCAAAGCTATTTTTCCAAAGCCTTCAAACGCGAGACCGGCACTAGTCCATCAGACTTGAAACGATCTCACTAAGCTCTTTCTCCTTGGCAGCCAGGTCTGCCACCAGCTTAAACTGATTCCTTGCGCGGTCCAGATTGTGATGTTCTCTGTGGATCTTGAAATAGGTATCACCGTTTAAGTAGTCCGTCAGGAAACGAATACCGCATTCGTAGGTCATAAGCTTCACACACATAGGGATCAGCTCTACCTCTCTTGCAGAGAGCTTCGTCTTCATCTCACTGAGGTACCCTTGCGCAAACATCTTGAATGCCTCTGTGTCAAACCATACCTTATTAAGATCTGTCTCATCCTCAGCCCCGGTCGAACCACCCATTCTCAGCGCATCTCCAAAGTCATAAAGCATACTTCCGGGCATAACAGTATCCAGGTCGATAACGGCCACTGCCTTGCTGGTCTCAATATCAAACAGAATGTTGTTAATCTTGGTATCATTGTGCGTTACGCGTACAGGGATCTCGCCGCTCTCCATGCCTTTTACCACCACATCCGCAAATGCAGCGTTCTCAAGAGCAAACGCAATCTCCTTCTCCACAGAAGCAGCCCTGCCGGCCTTATCTTCCCTGATGGCAGCCTTCAAGGCTTCCACTCTCTTGGGCGTATGGTGAAAATCCTTGATGGTCTCATGCAGAACTTCTACCGGGAAATCATCCAGCATCATCTGGAAATGACCAAAGCCTACTCCTGCATTGTACAGATCCTCCAAGGTCTTGTCATTCTCAATACTCTTGGTATCCTCGATAAATTTATAGACACGATATACATGCTGATCGTCTACGCGATGGAAATTGGCACCTTCCCTTGTCTTGATCACAGTCAGGGTCTCTCTGTCAGGGTTGCCTCCTTCTGCCTCGATCTTCTTGCGGATAAATGCGGTAACCCCGTCAATATTCTCCATCAACTCCTCAGGATTTTTAAAGACCGAGGTGTTGATCCTCTGCAGGATATATCTGGGACCGTCTACACAGTAGGTATCATTGATGTGCCCGTTTCCATAGTCACATGCATCCATGTAAATATCAAAAGCCTGCAGCACCTTGCTCAGTTCGATCTTCTTATCGTTTTTCTGTTCTGCCAAACAACTCATTCTCTACACCTCTTACTTCTCTCTTTGCTGTAAAATTCTCTTCATCGCTTCTCTTACAGAGTCTGTATCCTCTTTGTAGGTTACGCCGTACCACTTTTCACCAGTCTCAAGCACTCTTACAGATTTATTCTCCTCAGTGATCCTCTTGTTCACGGCACTGGGCAGGAAAAATTCTGACTTGGGCACATTGATCTTCTCATCCAAAAACAGCTTGAACTCTTTCTCCAGATAGGGGAAAATATCCGGCTGCAATCCCCACATATTCATAGACACGATGGTATCTAAGGGGATGCCGCTGTTTTTGTCCAGCGCTGTATGCTCCGTCACACTGGTCAGGTAACCCTCTGAAATCTCGCAGACGCCTCTGGAAACCTTACCATTCTCAGTAAGGGTATTACCCAACTGATAACCCACCATGCACATTCCCTGATCCTGTATCAGCCAGTCATGGATCATCCGGTAAGAATCTGCACCATAGAAATCGTCTGCATTAATCACCGCAAAAGGCGCTGTGATCTTATCCTGTGCACACAAAACGGCATGACCTGTTCCCCAGGGTTTTACCCTGTCAGCCGGTACCTGGTACCCTTCAGGCAATTTGTCAAGCTCCTGAAAAGCATACTCCACATCTACCATCTTCTCGATGCGCTTTCCGCATGCCTCACGGAACTCCTTTTCAATTTCTTTCTTAATGATGATCACTACTTTATTAAAACCTGCTTTTACCGCATCATAAACGGAAAAATCAAGAATGATCTCACCATTCGGCCCAATGGGTGCAATCTGCTTCAAACCGCCGAAACGGCTGCCCATACCTGCTGCCATGACCAAAAGCTCTGTATTCATATCTGCCTCCTGTATATGTATCATTTACGTGTAATGTAATGTGTAATGTAACGAGATATCCCATATAATACTATATTACACGCAAATGAATCTAACAATATCATAAACGCTCCAAAATGTGTACTTTTAGCTCAACTTTTTCAGAGCAGCCTTCGGAATCGTAAAATCCTTGACCGTATTATACTGACTGCACCTGATCACGATCTGCGTTTTGGTCACTTCTATCTGAGACAAGATATCTTTTTCCGCCTTTGAACTTCCCTTTATCACCTTGGGCGCCATCAGCGCAAAGGCATCTTTCATCATTTCCGTAATGTCCATGGTACACTGCAGGGGATAACCGGTTTTTGCGTCGATCCAAAGTGTCAGTTTCATATCCTCTGCCAGCTCCAAAAGTTTCTCCACCTCTTCTTCCTGTTCCAGAAAGTTCCCCATAGATCTTAAGATACTATCCTGAAATAAGGCTGAAAGCACTTGCAGACTTCCTGTTTCTATCAGAACTTTCTTCAAGCCTTCATTCTTCACTGCTCCGGTTAGCTGATAGATCTCTCGCCCATCCAACATCTGGGTTCCTGAAAGCTTCAGATCCTGAATCTGTTCCAGATAAACCTTGGCCAGATGTCTGCCGTCATACTGATCAACCTGGGAAGCAGCAACCTCTCTTGCTACCCAACCGTCTGCCCTTTTTAAAAACAATTGATATTTGCCCTCGCTCTCCCTGGCATAGGTTTCCATACTTGTACTGCCCAGAAGCCCCATGTCCAGGTGATACTCCGACTTTATTTTCATAGGAGAACGAAAGGACACCATATCCATGGAAGCTTCTATCCCTGTCTTTAACCGAAATACTGTGACATCCATATCAATGGCCAGGCTGGAACGCATACTCTCCACATTTTCCAGTCTTTTCACAGCCAGATTGCGTATTTCTTCCTCCGTCCTCTGCACCTGTGCGACACTTGTGCTTCCTTGCCCAAAACCGGACAACCAAATGATCAGCACAGGCAACAGCACCACTGCGATCCATTTCTTACAAACCATTTCCTGTCTCCTTCTACTGTATCTATTTGTGGTTTCTTATACAGTATTTCCGGACACAGAATTTTTATTTGTGACATTTTTTTGTAAACTTATTCTTTCAAGCCATAAAGCCTGCAGGCATTCTCCCAGGTAATTCGCTCCACCTCTTCCGAATCCATTCCTTTTAGCTGCGCCAGTGCCTGTACCACATAGGGCAGATTCAGGGAACTGTTGCGCTTTCCTCGATTGGGTTCCGGCGAAAGATAAGGGCTGTCCGTCTCTAATACGATCCTGTCCATTGGAACATACTCTGCCGCTTCCTTTAATTTTTTACCATTTTTAAAAGTAACAACGCCGCCGATCCCAATATAATAACCCATGTCCAGAAAAATCCGGGCTGTCTCCTTCGTGTAGGAAAAGCAATGAATAACACCTCCGATATCCTCTGCCTTCTCTTCCTTCATAATGTCAATGGTATCCTTTGCAGCATCTCTGGAGTGGATCACCACAGGAAGTGCCAGCTCTCTGGCCAACCGCAGCTGTCTTCGAAACCACTCTGCCTGAATCGCAGGTTCCGGCTCGTTCCAATAATAATCCAGACCGATCTCTCCCACTGCCAAGCATTTGCCCAGGTCACGATAGATCTCACACTGTGTTTTCAGCCAACGAAAACTCTCTTCTGTCAATTCTTTCGTCTCACTGGGATGAATACCCAGCGCACCATACACAAAAGAATATTGATCCATCAGTGCCATGGTCTGCTCACATGCTTTCAGGCTGGAACCAATATTCACTACCCTGCCTATGCCCTGACCTGCCAGACTTTGAAGCAAAATCTCTCTGTCTTCCTCAAAGGCTATATCATCATAATGTGCATGCGTTTCAAAGATCATCCTATTCCTCCAAAATTTCTATATCCCCAATTCAAAAAAAAGCCCCAAAACCCGCGTCATTGCGAATCCTGAGACCCTGATGCGCCTCCAGGGGCTCGAACCCTGGACACCCTGATTAAGAGTCAGGTGCTCTACCAACTGAGCTAGAGGCGCGTACTTTGCTGTGTTTCCCACAACAAAATGAATTATATATCAAGCTTACAAAAAAAGCAAGTACTATTTTAAATTTTTTTTATTTTTTTCATTTAACTCATTTAGCCCAGAAAAATTCCAACTATAACACCAATGGCATAAAGAAGGGTAATAATCTTTAGGTTTTCTTTTTTGTTGTGATTGACCCGGCAGAGTATCAGGATGCCTACGCCGGCGCCGACCAAAAGACCGGCCATCATGGTGCCAAAGCTCATAGCTCCTTCTAAGTAAAGCTGGGTGATCACCACGGAGGATGCACAATTGGGGATCAGGCCTACCAAGCCTGCTATCATAGGTCCTATGATGGGGCGGTCCCGAAGTACTGTGGCAATCATATCCTCGCCGCCAAAGTGCAATACGATATTTAACAGCAGCGTAACCAGTAAAATGAAAAAGCTTATTTTCAGGGTATGGTATACTGCCGAGCGTACGATCCCCTCTTGACAGTGACAGTGCTCCTGTTCACAAATCTCGTGAATATGAGAATGCTCGTCCATACACTTCTTGCCTAAAAGTAAGTCCACCACAAAACCGGCAGCCATGCCGATAGCTACTTTCAAAAGCACAATCTTGACAATCAATTGCGGCGAAGCCTGATAAGAGATCAGGATTGGCAGCATTTCATCAGAGGTAGAGAGAAACACGGCAAGGAGGGTACCCATTGTGATCAGACGGCCGGCATACAAATTCGATGCTGCCGCAGAAAAACCGCATTGAGGCGCTGCGCCCAGAATGCCTCCGGCAAGCGGTCCCCACTTTCCGGCCCTGCGAATGATCTTATGCACCTTCGGTCCTGTCTTGTGTTCCAGATACTCCATGGCAAGATAGGTCAAAAATAAAAAAGGAACCAGCTTAAGGCTATCCCAAAAGCTATGTTCTATCACATGCAGCATATATACGTCCTTTCTTTTCCAAAAAACTCACATGATCCTGCTATTCGTTTGCATCTAAATATAGCACATTTTTTTGAAAAGTCAAGATTATTTTTGTTGGCAATCCGAACAAAATGATTTCGCGATTTCTTTAAAATCCCTTGACAAAGAGGAAATTATTGTGTATTATCTTAATGTTGTTAATCGATGCGTGGCTCAGCTTGGTAGAGCGCTGCGTGCGGGACGCAGAGGGCGCAGGTTCAAATCCTGACGCATCGATATAAGAATAGCCCTTGCCGTTAGGCAGGGGCTATTCTTATATGTATAGTTATAGAAAATTGAGTCTGCGTCTTCAATAGAACCGGATGCCCGTTCGGGCGCAGAGGGTCCACGAGGTGCGGGGGGGCGTGGCGTTTGTCCCCCCGGGGGGCAGCGGAGACC
>JAZSFW010000235.1:0-20240 GCA_045532445.1 Acetatifactor sp.
ACATTTTTATTCC
Organism: Acetatifactor sp.; assembly: GCA_045532445.1. GTDB lineage: Bacteria > Bacillota > Clostridia > Lachnospirales > Lachnospiraceae > Acetatifactor. Next base: position 14 of record JAZSFW010000235.1, read on the forward strand.
TAAAAAAACAATGATATATTTGATTTTTTTCCATAAAAGTGTTATGATTATCGCGTCTTCGAATAATTAAACGATAGGATCGGAGGATATAATATGAAATGGGAAAGTAATGTGCGCAAGGTGGTACCCTATGTGGCAGGGGAACAGCCCAATCGTCCCAATATGATCAAATTAAATACAAATGAATGTCCTTATCCGCCTGCACCGGGTGTAAAAAAAGTATTACAAGAGTTAGATGCAAATGCTCTGCGTCTGTATCCGGATCCGAACACTTCTTGCCTTGTCAATGCATTGGCGCAGTACTATCAGGTTGATCCTGATCAAGTGTTTGTAGGAGTAGGGTCGGATGATGTTTTGTCCATGGCTTTTTTGACATTTTTTAATGGAGAGAAGCCGATCCTGTTTCCGGATATTACGTATTCTTTCTATGATGTGTGGGCAGAATTATATCGGATTCCGTATAAAACCTGTGCTCTTGCTGAAGATTGGCATATTGTGCCAGCGGATTATTTGCAGCCAAACGGAGGCATTATTATTCCCAATCCCAATGCGCCCACCGGTTTAATGGAATCGGTAGACACTATAGAGCAGATTCTTGAGGCTAACAGGGATGTGGTAGTGATCATAGATGAAGCCTATGTAGATTTTGGCGGCGTCAGTGTATTGCCGCTGATCGAGAAGTATGAGAATTTATTGGTTGTACAGACTTTTTCCAAGTCAAGAGCTATGGCAGGTGCAAGGATTGGATTTGCGATTGGCAATAAGCAGTTGATCAAATATTTGAATGATGCCAAGTTTTCCTTTAACTCCTATACCATGAACTATCCTTCTCAAAAAATAGGTGTGGAAGCGGTGAAGGATGAAGCATATTTCCGCCAAACAGTGCAGAAGATCATCAATACCAGAGAACGAGTAAAAAAGGAACTGACAGATTTAGGGTTTACTTTCCCGGATTCCAAGACCAACTTTATTTTTGCTTCTCACAAGACTGTGGCGGCAAAGGATATTTTTATGGCTCTTCGGGAAAAAGATATTTATGTGCGTTATTGGAATAAGCCAAGAATTAATAATTCGCTGCGCATTACTGTTGGTACAGACGAAGAAATGGACAGCCTGTTAGACTTTTTGCGGGAGTTTTTGGGGTGATCATTGAATATGGAAAGCTATCGTGATTTTGCTTATGTATATGATGAACTGATGGACAATACCCCTTATGAGCTGTGGTGTGAGCGTATTGAGCAGCTGATAAAAGATTATGGGGTTTCTGTGCCTGGGCAGGAAGACGCAGCCTTATTGGCTTCGGAACGGAATCTTGTGGTTGATCTTGGCTGTGGTACCGGTACTTTGACACAGATGATGTATCAGAAAGGCTACGATATGATCGGCATTGACAATTCAGAGGAAATGCTGAATGTGGCAAGCAATAAGTGTAAACAGTCTGGAGAGGATATTCTCTATCTGCTGCAGGATATGAGAGAACTGGAGCTTTACAGTACGGTAGGTACGATGATCAGTGTCTGTGATTCTCTGAATTACATTTTGGAAGAGGATGAGCTTTTGGGAACTTTCCGGCTGATCAATAATTATTTGTATCCTGGTGGTATTTTTATCTTTGATTTCAATACTGTGTACAAGTATGAGAATATTATTGGGGATACTACGATTGCAGAGAATCGGGAAGACTGCAGTTTTATCTGGGAAAATTATTATTATCCTGAGGAAGAGATCAATGAATATGACCTGACTGTATTTGTGCAGGAAAAAGGAGACCGCTTCCGCAGATTTACGGAAACCCATTATCAGAGAGGTTATACAGCAGAAAAGATGTGTTCGCTGGTAGAAGCGGCCGGAATGCAAGTTCTTTTGATGAGAGACAGTGATACGGATGGTCCTGTGACTGAGACGACGGAGCGCATATATCTGGTGGCAGGGGAACAGGGAAAGAATTGAGGAAAAGTATGTCGGATTATATTGTGAGAGCAACAGCGGCAAATGCCCAGATCAGAGCATTTGCCTGTACAACAAAAGAAATGGTGGAGACTGCCAGACAGGCACACAATACAAGTCCTGTTGTGACCGCGGCATTGGGACGTCTGTTGAGCGCCGGAGCGATGATGGGATCCATGCTGAAAGGTGAAGAGGACCTGTTAACACTGCAGATTAAGGCAGGGGGTCCCATGAGAGGCATGACAGTGACCGCAGACTCTAAAGGAAATGTAAAAGGCTATGCCAATGTACCTGACGTCATTTTGCCGGCCAATTCCAAAGGGAAATTGGATGTAGCCGGAGCAGTGGGACCTGGGTTTTTACAGGTGATCAAGGATATGGGACTGAAGGAGCCTTATGTCGGGCAGACCATGCTGCAGACCTGTGAGATCGCTGAGGATCTGACTTACTATTTTGCTACCTCTGAGCAGGTGCCTTCTTCGGTTGGTCTGGGTGTTTTGATGGACAAGGACAATACAGTGAAATGTGCCGGCGGGTTTATCGTGCAGCTGATGCCTTTTACAGAAGATGCAGTCATTGATAAGCTGGAGGAGAATTTAAAAGAATTGACTTCCGTGACTTCCCTGCTCTCCCAGGGCATGTCACCGGAGGAACTTTTAAGCGTAGTATTAGATGGTTTTGATATAGAAATCACGGATACATTTGAGACTCGTTTTCATTGCAACTGTGACAAGCAGAGAGTGGAGAAAGCATTGATCAGTATCGGCAGAAAGGAACTGCAGGATATGATCAATGACGGAAAGCCCATTGAGATGAATTGTCATTTCTGTAATACCAATTATGTGTTTTCAGTGGAAGAATTGAAGGAGCTGTATCGGAAGGCAAGGAGGTAGTGCATATGAAGCATGGATTTCTCAAGGTGGCGGCAGTCACTCCGAAAATAAAAGTAGCAGACCCCAAATACAATGCGAAGGTTATCTGTGAAAGACTGCAAGAGGCTTATGATCACGGCGCAAAGGTGATCGTTTTCCCGGAACTTTGCCTTACAGGCTATACTTGCGGGGATCTCTTTTTGCATGAGATCCTGCTTGAGGAGACGAAGAAACAGCTTCTTAAGGTGGTAAAGGCAACCGCAGGAAAAGATGCAGTTGTGATGGTGGGGCTTCCGTTGGAGAAAGATGGAAGACTCTATAATGTGGCAGCAGTTTTGCAGGATGGTGCAATCCTGGGACTGGTCCCCAAGGCTAATATACCAAGCTATGATGAGTTCTATGAGGGAAGGCATTTTACAGAAGGGAACAGAGAAGTGGTTTCTTATTGCCTGGAAGGAGAAAAGATTCCTTTTGGAGTCAATCTGCTCTTTGAATGTGCCAATATGAGAGGTCTTGTCATCGGGTGCGAGATCTGCGAGGATCTGTGGGTAGCAAAGCCTCCCAGCACAGATCATGCGCTGTGTGGAGCCACTGTGATTGCTAATCTGTCGGCGTCCAATGAAAGTGTCGGTAAAGATGAATATAGAGAACTTCTGGTAAAAAGCTCCAGTGCAAAATTATTGTGCGGATATATCTATACCAGTGCAGGAGAAGGAGAGTCTACCCAGGATCTTGTTTTCAGCGCACACAATCTGATCGGAGAGATCGGCACCATACTGGTCCAGTCAAAGCGTTTTGTGGGCGAGACCATATACGGTGATCTTGATATCAACCGCATTCTGGCAGAAAGGCGCAGAATGGGTACTTTTGGAAAGGAAACAAATTTAAATTACGTGGCAGTTCCTTTCCACCTGGAAATGGCAGAGACCAAACTGGACAGGAGTTTCCCTAATATGCCGTTTGTACCTCAGGATACACAAAAGCGCAGCAAACGATGTGAAGAAATATTTGATATGCAGTCCTATGGCTTGAAAAAGCGTTATGAGCATATAGGCTGTAAGAGCGCTGTGATCGGTATCTCTGGAGGATTGGACTCTACCCTTGCCCTGCTTGTGACTGCGCGTACCTTTGATCTTTTGGGGCTTGACAGAAAGGGTATCCTATCTGTGACAATGCCCTGTTTTGGAACCACTGACCGCACTTACGACAATGCGTGCAAACTGGCATTGACTCTTGGCACTACTTTGGAAGAAGTAGATATCAAAGAAGCGGTAAGTGTTCATTTCAGGGATATCGGTCAGGATCCGGAGAAACATGATGTGACCTATGAAAATGCGCAGGCACGGGAGAGAACCCAGGTGCTTATGGATATTGCCAACCGCGAAGGTGGGTTGGTCATTGGAACAGGTGATATGTCGGAATTGGCTCTTGGCTGGGCGACTTACAACGGAGATCATATGTCTATGTATGGTGTCAATGCGGGAGTGCCGAAGACTTTGGTGCGTCATCTGGTAAGATATTATGCTGATACTTGTAACAATGAATCCCTGAGAGCAGTCCTGCTTGATGTTTTGGACACGCCGGTAAGTCCTGAACTTTTACCGCCTGTAGGAGGCGTCATTGCGCAGAAAACGGAGGACCTGGTAGGACCTTACGAGCTTCATGATTTCTATTTATATTATTTCCTGCGGTGTGCTTATTCACCGGAGAAAATTTATCGAATTGCGCTTCAAGCCTTTGAGGGGATTTATGATGCAGAGATGATCAAGAAGTGGCTGAAAACTTTCTGCCGCCGATTCTTCCAGCAGCAGTTCAAACGCTCCTGTCTGCCGGACGGTCCTAAAGTGGGCAGTGTGGCAGTGTCTCCCAGAGGAGACTTGCGTATGCCCTCTGATGCATCGGCAGCCCTTTGGGTAGAAGAAGCAGAAAGACTTTAAGGCATCTTAATAGGGAATTGGTATGTAACGGCACCAAACAAAGCGGACATTCGTACAAGGGTACACTTTCGCTTTGTTTGGCGGCTGTTTCCGGGAAATCCATTTGTTGTTACTCTGATTGTAATTGGGCTTTTTCCAACGAACTTCGGATTGCCTCCAGCAGCACAAGAGAAGTATATTTATTTTCGGTCTCATAGGTAATTCCTTCCACGGATTGCTTTTCATATACTTGGCTGCAGATATGATCAAAAGTGGGTTCCAGCAAAGGATACATAGTAGTGATGCTTTCGCTTAAGTTTACAAGGCGGACAGAAGTGATAGAGGATTGGTCTACAATGACTTCTACATCAATGGACTGATCATTGAGGACCAATTCTGTTGTATAAATGCCCGGTATGTAAGCGTCTTTACTGTTTAGGGCAGAACTGTCTGTGGCAGAAGCTGCTGAGCCGGACGTCGGAAGATCGGAAGGTTGGTTGTTATCCTTATCTGGAAGAAACATAATGATCAGTAAAATAATGAGAAGAATACCCAACGCCACAAAGATTCCTGTATATATTAACTCTTTCATGCGTAGTACTACGATTTTCGTCTTGGCGCTCATGCGGTTCCCCTTTATAAAACAATTTATTTATACACTGTATGCGTGGGAGAGAGAAACTATGCTTTCAGCCTTGAAAAATTATTCTTTATAAAAGCTGTCTGAGTGGTGGGATTCAATTATTTATAAAATACACTTTGGAGGAACAATATGAAATTTACAAAGATGCAGGGATGCGGAAATGATTATGTGTATGTGAACGGTTTTACAGAGAAAATAGATCCATCACAAAAGCCTCGGATCGTGCGTATGCTCAGTGATCGCCACTTCGGCATTGGCGGAGATGGCGTGATCTTTATTAATCCAACCGAGGATGCAGATTTTGAGATGGAGATGTACAATGCTGACGGAACCAGATCAGAGATGTGCGGAAATGGTATTCGTTGCGTAGGTAAGTTTGTATATGATAAAGGGTTGACAGACAAGCAGCATATTCGCGTCATCAGTGCAGGACAGGTAAAGTACCTTGATCTGACGATTGAAAATAATAAGGTATCAAAGGTTCGCGTAAATATGGGAAGTCCAATCTTAAGTGCCGACAAGATTCCGGTACTTCCTAAAGTGGCTGCCGGCAGGCAGAGCGAGGCGGCTGATGATAAGGTGGCAGCTGATGATAAGGTAGTATCAGCCCCTCTCCTGGTCAATGACCAGCAATATCTTATGACCTGTGTCTCTATGGGAAATCCGCATGCAGTGATTTTTACAGACCATGTGGCTGAGCTGAACTTGGAGGCTATGGGTCCTTCTTTTGAAAACCATGCATGTTTTCCGAATCGAACCAATACGGAGTTTGTGGAAGTGCTGGATCGAAATACGGTATTTATGCGCGTGTGGGAGCGCGGTACAGGGGAAACCCTGGCTTGCGGAACCGGCTGTTGTGCCACAGCGGTAGCCGGTGTGCTGAATGGCTTGACAGAGTCTTGTGTGACAGTAAAGCTGCTTGGTGGAGAATTGTTGATAGAATGGGACAGAGAGGCCAACCTTGTATATATGACGGGACCGGCTGTGACGGTATTTGAAGGTGAGATCGACCTTGATGCCAGCCTGTAAGCGGGTATCGTTCCTTGCTTCATACGTTTTCAAGCAAAAAGGCATTCAGCTCCTCTTTTATCAGGAGGATTTGAATGCCTATTATCATAGTTTTGCTGTTCAGATCTTAATTTTAAAAGTAGCTTTTTTCACGAACTCAGGTGCCCCGGGAGCAAGACAGGGACGATGAGCATCTTCAGGATAGCATACCAGAAAATCTCCTTCTTTCAGAACGACAGTTGCGTTCTTCTCGCCATCCATGGGATAATAATCTGCTTTTTCATTGTACTCTTTCAGGTTCATGTCTTTCAGCCATGCCAGATCAATTCTCTCAGAACCTCTCAAGATCATGTGAATATCCAGATATTTGCGGTGCGCTTCCCAGCCGCGGGTTTCAATCTGATCAACGGTTGTGAATTCAGAGATGTTGACATACACGCGATTGCCGTCGATCTCATAGCGGCCATTTTCAGCTGCCAACAGATCGTTGTTGTCTGCGTAGTCAAGGCATAAGCGGATCAGTTCGGGTAAGTGGTCTCTGGAATAGGTTAAATTTCCTGTAATCATTGTTGGGTCTCCTTTTTACTCCTTTTGTTGCTAATTTTATGCTTTGTGTAAAGAAATGTCAAGTCAAAATCAGGAATTGCTATTTAAGATATCTTACGCAGAATTTATTTTCCCTCCCTGTAAAGAGGTTCTACTTCCCATTTGGTAATAGCTCCATATGCGTCAATCTCAAATTCAATCTCGTTCTGATCATAATGGATTTTTCCCTCAAATTTAAGCTTACCGTTATCGTAATCTTCTTCAAATTCCCGGATATCTTCGAGCGTTGCGCCCCGTACTTCATCCAACGCAATTTTTTTGGCATCTTCTGCGGTGATCATTTGTGGTTGCTCGCTGTTTGTTTGAGTAGAGTTGGATGGGGATTGAGTGGAGGGTGCTTGCATGCCTTGGTCGGAAATGCGTCCACAGGCGCATAAACTCAGGATGGTTAATGTACATAGGAAAATGGTTGCTTTTTTATTCATGTTTTGACTCCTTTCTGATGACAATTTTATGGATATTGGAATAGTCTTTGTTATGATGGTGAAAAATATGCGGGAAATATGAAGTTTTCATAAATTAGTTGAAAAGAACGCTTTAAAGTGTTAAAATTTGTACTGAAAAACAGGCGTTTGTATGTAAATAGGAGGATTCGATGAATTTTCAGATCGAGGCAAGTTTACCTGCGATTACAGTGTTTATCCAGGGATTATTAAGTTTCTTTTCGCCGTGTGTATTGCCTTTGGTGCCGCTGTATGTCAGTTATCTGGCGGGCGGAGCAAGGCAGGTGGATGAGAATGGGCAAATTCGATATCCACAAGGAAAAGTGTTTGTAAACACGTTGTTTTTTGTGCTGGGAGTCAGCGGCGCGTTTTTTTTGCTGGGATTTGGATTTACAGCTCTGGGGCTGTTTTTTCAGGATAATCGGATGTGGTTTGCCAGAATATCCGGCATAGTTATGATTGGAATGGGCTTGTATCAGTTGGGGGTATTCGGTCAGTCCAGAATGCTTTCTTCGGAACATCGCTTGTCCTTACGATTGGATAAGTGGGTAATGGGACCGATCCCGGCGCTGATCCTTGGATTTACCTTTAGTTTTGCCTGGACCCCCTGTGTGGGACCGACTCTTGGAAGCGTACTTTTGATGGCAGGATCTTCGGGAAATGCCGGCAAGGCAGCTGTGCTGATCGGTGTTTACACGCTTGGGTTTGTGGTCCCTTTTTTGGCAGTGGGATTGTTTACGGGGAAAGTACTTGATTTTTTCCGTAAGCATGGAAATGTGGTAAAATATACCGTAAAGATCGGTGCGGCACTTTTGATCTTAATGGGTGTGATGACGTTGACAGGTTACATGAACGGGATGACAAACTATTTGTCAAAGTTTGGTGGTCTGGCAGGTGGTGATGTGACACAAGAGGAAGGTATCGGGCAGGAGGATGAGATAGAGAAGGAGTCTGAAAAGGCGCCTGAAGAAGAGCCGGCGAAGGAGAATGAGCAGGAACAGCGGGAAGTACTTCCAGCACCGGATTTTACTTTGCTGGATCAGTTTGGCAAGGAGCACACCTTATCCTCTTATAAGGGCAAGACAATTTTCTTGAATTTCTGGGCTACCTGGTGTCCTCCTTGCCGAAGCGAGATGCCGGAGATTCAGAATTTATTTGAAAAATATGGAAACAATGAAGAGGAATTGATTGTTTTGGGGATTGCTGCACCGGGGTATGGAAGTGAAGGGACAGCAGAAGAAATCAAAGAATTTTTAAGAAAGAATCAATATACGTTTCCTGTGGTGATGGATGAGACCTGGGAAATGTTTTACTACTATGGAATCAGTGCATTTCCGACTACGTTTATGATTGATGAAGAAGGAAATGTGTATGGTTATGTATCCGGTGCTTTGACGGGAGATATTATGGAGAACATCGTACAGCAGACCATGGAGAGTGTTGGCGCGCAGGAAAGAATTGGGGAGGCGGCAAATGGGAAGTGATTATATCTTGCAGTTAAAAGGTGTCAGGAAAGCTTTTGGTGACACACAAGTGCTTAAGGGTATCGACCTGGACATCGCAAAGGGTGAATTTATTACATTGCTGGGGGCTTCCGGCTGTGGGAAGACCACGACACTTCGTATTATTGCCGGCTTAGAGATTCCGGATGAAGGCAGCGTGATCCTGGAAAATCAGGACATCACTACGCTCGAACCCAATAAAAGAAGCGTCAATACAGTTTTTCAAAGTTATGCTCTGTTTCCGCATATGAATGTGGCAGACAATATCGGCTATGGGCTTAAATTAAAAAAGGTGCCCAAGAATGAAATTGCATCAAAAGTGAAAGAAATGTTGAAGTTGGTGCAGCTTTCCGGTTTCGAGAAACGTATGCCGGAGCAGTTGTCCGGCGGTCAGAGGCAGAGAGTCGCAATTGCCAGAGCAGTGATCAATGAACCGAAAGTATTGTTGCTGGACGAACCCTTAGGAGCGTTGGATCTGAAATTGCGCAGACAGATGCAGCTGGAGCTGAAGAGATTGCAGAAGCAGTTAGGGATTACTTTTATTTATATAACCCATGATCAGGAAGAAGCAATTAATATGTCTGATCGGATCGCAGTGATGAATAAAGGGGTTCTGGAGCAGGTGGGGACTCCGAATGAGATTTATTATCAGCCGCGTACAAGTTATGTGGCGAACTTTGTGGGAAATGCAAATATTTTGCGATGCAAAGAAGATACCTTTGCCATCCGTACCGAGAATATTCTGATGAATGGAGAGCCGGAGTGTGTCAGAGAGGCTGCAGTGCTGGAAAAGTCATTTGCAGGAGGGCAGCTGCGAATTTTGTTTGAATTGCCTGACGGGCAGCAGCTGACTGCCAGCCGTTATGGGATTGATACAGATTTGCAGGTGGGTGACAAAGTGGTGATTGGATGGAAAGAAGAGCACGCTGTTGCGGTACTGGAGGAAGGATAAGCAAATGAGAAAGAAGAAAAGCAACTGGTTATTGCTTGCTCCGATTTATGTTTTTACGTTGTTGTTTGTGGGACTTCCAATACTATACATGTTCTTGTTGAGCTTTCTGAACAGAGCAGAAGTGTGGGGGGTGGATTTTACCTTTACCCTGGAAAATTATAAAAGGATTCTGGAACCCTTATATCTGGATATGTTCCGGGAATCTTTTCAACTGGCAATCCTATCGACAGTGCTTGTTACTCTTTTGGGCTATCCCTATGGTTATTTTATGGCCAAAATGAATGCGGTCTGGAAAAAAAGAATGATGCTTTTGATTATGATCCCGTTCTGGACAAGCTCTTTGATCAGGTTATATGGCTGGATCATTATGTTTCGCAGCAATGGAGTACTTGACAAAATACTTATGGGGCTTCATATTACCGAGAAGCCGCTGAAGTTGTTATACACTTATCCGGCAGTAGTAGTGGGGATGGTGTATGCACTGTTGCCTTTTATGATATTGGCAGTGTATTCCAGCGCGGAAAAAATGGATTGGACATTGGTGGAGGCTGCAAGAGACTTGGGGGCTTCATCTATCAAAGCTTTTTGGACCGTGACCTTTAAGCTGACTTTGCCGGGGCTTTTGTCGGGAGTGGTGTTGACGTTTATTCCTTCCATGGGATTGTTCTTTATTGCAGATATTTTGGGTGGAAATAAGATTGTTCTAGTGGGAAGCGTCATACAGGAGCAGCTGACCAAAGGGCGTAATCTGCCCTTCGCGGCGGCCCTTTCGGCAGTACTTTTGGTACTGACATCCCTTATGATACGGCTTTACCGGAAGGTGACCGGAACCACAGAGCTGGAGGGTTTGGTATGAAGACTAGAAAATGGCCTTTTATTTATGTGGGCATCATTACCGTGATTACCTACATCCCTATTGTTATGACGGTAATCTATTCTTTTAATGCATCAAAGTTGACTTCTGTGTGGGAAGGTTTTTCCTTAAGGTGGTACGAAGAGCTCTTCAGAGACAGAGATCTGAGAGAGGCATTGGTCAATAGCCTGATTCTGGCTTTTTTAAGCTGCAGTTGTGCTGTTTTGATCGGAACTACGGGAGCATTTGGGATGTACCGTGCAAAGCGTCAAGAAAGGAGCAATGGGCAGAAACGCAAAAGTGGCCGCCTTAACGATGCTGTGGCATATGTGTCAATGTTACCGATTATGATACCGGAAATCATTCTGGGTATGGTGTTTTTGTCCGTATTTTCCTTGATGGGTCTTCCGTTTGGTATGCTGACACTGGTGATCGCACACACTACTTTCTGTGTCCCTTATGTGTATTCCATGGTGAAAGCAAGGTTGGTGGGTATGGATAAATCTCTGGAAGAAGCCGCCTATGATCTGGGGGCATCTCCTGTGAGGGTGTTTTTTGACATTATTTTGCCGCAGATCATGCCGGCGATTCTCTCGGGAGTGATGCTTTCATTTGCCATGTCTTTTGATGATGTGGTGATCAGTATTTTTGTGACCGGGCCCAAGGTGAATACGCTGCCGGTAAAGATTTATACAAAATTAAAAACAGGTGTGACACCCCAGATCAATGCGTTGGCTACTGTTATGCTGGCGGTTACAGTGGTGCTGATCTTAGGGTCCGCTGCTGTAGGGAAGGTTAGAACCCGAAAAAAAGGTGGTATATAATAAACAGGGTAATCATGAGCTTGATCTTATTTACAAAAAATGGCAAGTAGTGTATAATTGTTTCATAAAAAGGAGGTAGTGAAAATGCATAAAACGTTGAAAAGAATAGTTGCTTTGGCAATGAGTATGATGCTGGTGACAGGTCTGCTTGTTGGCTGCGGTAAAGATAAAGAAGGTGGAAACAATGGTTCTTCACAGTTGTCCGGTGAGTTAAATATTTTCACCTGGGATGGCATGTTTCCACAGGAAATTTTAACCGGTTTTGAGAAAGAGACCGGAGTGAGGATCCGTTATTCCAATTTTGATTATGACGAGGACATGCTTGCAAAGCTGGAGGAAGCCCAGGGCGGAGATTATGACCTGATCATTGCAGATGACTATATTATTGAGGTGGCGATTGCAGAGGGTCTGGTCCAGAAGCTGGACACTTCGAAACTGGCTAATTACGGCAATCTTAACCCCGTATTTATGTCTCAGTTTTATGATCCGAAGAATGAATATACTGTGCCTTACGGTGCCGGCATTCCTCTTTTGCTGTATGATCCGGCACTTACAGATGTAGAGATTAAAAGTTATGCAGATTTGTGGAACCCGGCATTGGAAGATAATATAGCACTGACAGCCAATTACCGTGTGATCAACGGTATTGCGCTGAAAGTTATGGGGGAATCCTACAATACAGAGGATCTCGATGTGATCCGCCAGGCCGGCAAGAAAATGATCGACATGGCACCCAACGTGCGAGTGATCAATGACAGCAATACACAGGATCTCTTGATCAATGGTGAAGTGGCAGCGGCATTCCTTTATACGTCTCAGGTATCCGCAGCCTTAAATGCCCGTCCGGATCTGAAAGTGGTATATCCCACAGAGGGACTTGGATTTGGTGTGATGGCAGCCTTCATTCCTTCCAAGGCACCGAATGCAGAAGCGGCTTACGCCTTTTTGGATTATCTGAACCAGCCGGACAATGCAGCCAAGTGCTTTGAGTATCTGGGATATTACTGTACCAACAAGGCTGCAGAGCCACTTATTTCTGAACAGATGCAGCCTCTTGTAGTGCTTCCTGCGGAAGTGACAGAGGGTGAGTGTATCAGAAATATTTCTAAAGAAGCTGAGGATCTGCATGCAGAGATCTGGAATCAGTTTAAGGATGCTTGTGATTAAGCAGGACCGGGGTCTTTTTGGTTGAAATTTGTAATAAAGTGTGTTACAATCTTTTTTGAATAACTTGAAAGGAAGGGTTTATTATGCCTACTGAATTTGAAGTAAGAAAAGCCATCTGCGAGATTGGAAAGAGACTTTACGAGAAAGAGTATGTTGCTGCAAAGCACGGTAATATCTCTTATAAATACAGTGATGATGTGTATTTTTGCACGCCCAGCGGTGTGTCAAAGGTGTATCTGACACCGGACAAGATTGTTAAGGTGGATGCAAGCGGTAAGAAGATCGATAATGGTCCCTGCAAGCCTACCTCTGAGGTGACACTCCACATCCGTATGTATAAGGAGAATCCTGAGGTTCGCGCGCTTATTCATGCGCAGCCTCCTGTTTCGACGGCTTATGCGATCAAGAATGCACCCATCAACGATTGCGTTCTTCCCGAGAATTATGTTTATCTTGGAGTGGTTCCTAAGGGCGCCTATAACAAAGCGACCGGCGAGATCTCAGCAGAGCTGAAAGACTGTATGAAGAACAAGAAGGGCTTTTTGTATGAAGGCATGAGTGTATTCTCTACAGGTGATACCCTGGAAAATGCTTTTGACAACGTGGATTCCCTTGAGTTTTATGCTAAGATGAATTTGATCGGCAGTTTCATTCCCGGTACTGCAAGCGTTGCAAAAGAGGTTTGTGGTCAGTCAGACAGTGAAGCAATGGTCAAGGCCGTAACGGAGCAGATCATGCGCAAGCTGGGCATGTAATTTATGAACATAGTTATTCCCTTCTGGGCTGACAAGTGAAAAAGTAAAAACTTGTCACTTAGAAGGGAGTTTTTATGTTGCTCCTCTTGGAAAAATCATGTATAATGACCATAGACTTTGGGTGAATCTTAAGCCCTGCCGTACCGAATCTTTCGGTACAATCATTCTTAAGTGAAAGAGGTATAATATTATGGCGAAAACAACATTCATTGCAGCCGGTGATGCCTTTGCGACTCAGCGGTTGCCCAAAGGTGGCTACGAAGGCTTTGATGAGGTGCAGGCCTGTGTCAAGGCACACGATGTGGCTTTTTTGAATCTGGAAAGCACTTTCCACGACAGAGAGGGTGTGCCCTCTGCACTCAGCGGCGGTACTTGGGCTATGTCTGATCCCCGTATTCTGGATGACCTGAAAGAGTACGGTTTCAACATTTTTAATACAGCGAATAATCATTCCTGCGATTATAGCCAAAGCGGTGTTTTGGCTACCATTGAGCATTTGAAGAAACGTGATATGATCTTTGCCGGAACCGGCAAGGATTTGGGTGATGCCTCCAAGGCATGTTATTTGGAAACAAAGCATGCAAGAGTGGCTTTGCTGGCCTGCAACTCCTCGGGCAATGATTCGGCTCGAGCAGGTGCTCAGTCTGAGGATCTTCCCGGACGTCCCGGAGCCAACCCGATGCGCTGTCTGAAGCGCTTCCATGTGGATCAGGCCCATTACGATATGGTCAAGGAACTTGCAGAGATCACCAAGGTCAATGCTTCCACCGAGCGTAGTATTGAACTGGGCTACACTGCCCCTTACCCGGAAGGACAGTTCCCCTTTGGCGCCAATCGCTTTATTTTGGATGACCACTGCTGGGTAGAGTCTGTTCCACATGCCGGAGATATGGAACGGATGGTGAAGCGGATCAAAGAGGCCAAAAAGCAGGCTGATATTGTCCTGGTGAGCATTCATAGCCATTACTATGATGAGCGCCAGACCAATCTTCCTTCCCAGTTTATTGAGAAATTTGCTCACAACTGTATCGATGCCGGTGCAGATGTGATTATTGGCCATGGACCTCATGAGCTGCAAGGCATTGAGAAGTATAAGGATGGCCTAATCTTCTATTCCATCGGTAACTACATATTTGAGACAGAAACTGTTGAGTATCAGCCTTGGGATGCCTATATCAATAAGGGCTACAGCCCCGAGATGAAGGTGGGAGAATATATGGATCTTCGCAGCAAGAACGGTACTGCAGGTTATGGCACTCTCTGGGAGATCTGGAACTCTGTTATGCCGGCATGGACCATGGAAGATGGCAAGATTACCGAGGTGCAGCTCTACCCTATAACCCTGAATATGGAGAAATCCAGAGCACAGAAGGGCAGACCTGTTATGAACAAGAGTGAAAAGACCCTGCAGTACTTAGCAGAGCTTTCCAAGCCCTATGGTACAGAGATCGAGATCGTGGACGGTGTGGGTTATATCCGCTTTTAAGGAGGAGAATGATGAGTGTTTATCAGACAATAATTCAGCAGGCGGAAGCATTAGCGCCGGAGATGATCGCACTGCGCAGAGATTTTCATAAGCACGCTGAAGCCGGCTGGCTGGAGATGCGTACCTCTTCCATCATTGCCCGCAAGCTGACAGAGTTGGGTTATGAAGTCCTGGTAGGTGAGCAGGTATGTAAGAAAGAGGAGCGCATGGGTGTTCCTTCGGATGAAGTTTTGAAGAAGGCGTATCAGCGTGCCATCGATCAGGGAGCAGCCCCGGAATTTGTGAAAGCGACAGAGGGTGGCATGACCGGTGTGATTGGTATTCTGCGCTGCGGTGAGGGCCCGGTTGTCGCTATGCGTTTTGATATTGATGCTTTAGGGGTGAATGAGTCTATGGAGGAGGATCATCTTCCTGCAAAAGAGGGATTTGCCTCCATCAATGCCGGTACGATGCATGCTTGCGGCCATGACGGTCATGCCGTTTCCGGTTTGGGTGTTGCCCGGGTCCTGATGCAGATCAAGGATCAGCTGCATGGTACTGTGAAATTGATCTTCCAGCCCAGCGAGGAGGGTGTTCGCGGCGCCAAGTCGATTGTTGCCAACGGCCACTTGGATGATGTAGATTATTTGCTGGGAAGCCACACCACAGGAGTGAATGCAGAAGGCAGCGATATTACCCCCGGTTCCTTTGGCTCCCTGGCTTCTTTCAAGTATGATGTTACGTTCCGGGGCATGGCCGCTCACGCCGGCGGCAGCCCCCATCTTGGTAAGAATGCACTGCTGGCAGCATCCAGTGCAGTGCTGAATTTATATGCGATTCCCCGTCACGGTGCTGGTGCAAGCCGCATCAACGTGGGCAGGCTCATTGCCGGCAGCGGCAGAAATGTTATCGCCGATGAAGCCTTTATGGAAATGGAAGTTCGCGGTGATACCACAGAGATCAATGAGTATGTCAGCAATTATGCCCTGCGCGTGTTGGAAAACTGCGCGGCAATGCATGACTGTACTGTAGAAGTAAAGCTTATGGGCGCAGCAGAGTCTCTTACCAGTGACACACCTTTGTGCGAGAGAATTGCAGATGTGTGTGCTAATCATCTCGGCATGAAGGTGTCCGAAAATCTTTCCGTAAAACTCGGTGGAAGTGAGGATTTCTCTTACATGATGAATCGCGTGCAGTCCCATGGCGGACAGGCTACATTTATGCGTGTTCGCAGTCCCCTTGCAGCCGGTGCCCATAACCGCAAGTTTGACTTTGAAGAAAGCTACATGACCAAGGCTGTCAAGGCATTCTGTGGTATGGCATATGATATCATGAAATAAATTTTACAGTATAGTTCGACCGGAAGGACGATAACGAAAAAGAGGCTGTCGGAATCTTGGTGTGCGCTGTGTGCGCCTTGTCAAGATTCCCGGCAGCCTCATTGTTTGTTCGTAAGATTATAATTCGAAAAGTGTTCTGGGGTAATTGGTCAGATTTTCAGCCCCGTCCTTCGTCACGCGCACAACGTCTTCGATTCTTAAACCGCATTGTTTTGCATGATTGCCCAGATAGATATCGGCACAGAAGGTCATGTTTTCTTCCAACAGGTAATCTGCAGAGGTTTCAATCCAAGGAGCTTCTCCCTCCATTAAGCCGTTGCCGTGGAAAGGACCGTACAGGAAGTAGTCTTCATATCCCAGCTTCTTGACAAGCTCTTTATGCTGGAGAGCCACATCCTTAGCCGGTACCCCTGCTTTCAACGCTCCGATCATAGTCTCTTGAATGAGGTATCCTGCTTCGATCAGAGCTTTCTGCTCGTCGTTTGCTTTGCCAAAAACAACCGGTCTTCCGATAGAAGATGCATATCCTTCATATCTTGCACCGATCTGCAGGAAGGTAAGATCCCCCTTGCTGATCACTTTGTGTCTGGGGCGGCTGATGGCCTGATCAGAACCTGCACCGGTCAACACCCATAAAGGATAACTTTCCCTTTCTGCGCCCAGTTCGTGCATCTTGCCAAGAGCAAGACCAACCACCTGACTTTCTGTCATACCTACCTTCACATTTTCCAGTACATAATCCATGGTCTTGTGTGTGATCTCAGCGGCTTTTCGCATGCAGGCCAGTTCGTTTGGTGTCTTGATCATGCGCAGGCTGTTGACCAGATCGTCAGCTTTTTCGGGAAGGATGCCATAAGGCTCAAGACCTTCGCAAAGAGCTTTGTATACGCCGATGGTAACCAGAGGAAAACCGGCTACACCAAAGCGCTTGATCTTCTTGTCTCCGTAGAGTTCATCAAAAACAGACTGGAAGGTATCCAGCGGTTTGCCGGGATATTCCGGTTCAGAAGATTCTCTGAATGCTTTTAAAAGTCTGATCTGAGGAAGCCTGGAGCGATCTTTGGCATAATTATAGCTCTCCGGACCAATCAAAAGGTAAGCCTCGCCCTGGGCAGGAACCAATACGCCGGCTGTCTCAAAGGATGGCCAGTAATCGCTTAAATAGCGCACATACTGAGGCTCAGCCTCGTTGCCGTATGCAAGGATAAAATCATATTCTTTTTCCTGCATTAATTTTTGTAACCGTGCTACTCTTTCTTGAAATTCACTGTTTGGTATCATATTATCCCTCCTGTGTTAAAAATACGGCTTCTTGCTTTTTGTTTTCGTATGGTGTAAAATGCACTTATATATAAGTATAACTTTATAATGATTGAAAAAACAAGGCAATAATGAATCAATAATATGGAGTTTTTGCTATGATCGTACATGGACAGAATCACACCTTATGTGAAATTATGAATAAAATACAGCTGCGAATCCTCACTTCGGGTCATGCTGTTTTGGATCACGAAAGGGAGTGGAAGGGGATGGTCACCAATCCTACCTTTTCCCGCCTTTACTATATAACAAGCGGGGCGTTTCATATCATCTCAAGAGATGGCACAGAAACTGTGCTTTCTGAAGGGAATTGTTATCTGTTGCCGGCTGGATATTCCTATGAATTTGGATGTAAAGAAACCATGGAACAGATTTATTTTCATATAAAATTATGCGACTTTGATGAGATAGACATGTTGAAAAACTGTTCCTTCCCTCTTTCTTATGAATTTCTCCGTGAGAAATCAGGAGACTTCATGGATATGGTTGCTTCACAGGATGTGATCGGAAGCTTGAAAGCCAGACAGGAGGTATACACCTCTTTGTGTACGCTGCTTGCCAAATACAATATCACATTGAAAAAAAATGAATATTCCCCCCAGATCCGCTGTGCCATTGAATATATTGAAGCCAATCTTTCTCTGCAGCTGGACATTAATTTGATTGCAGAGAAAACATTTACAGCTGCCAGTACCCTGACGCGGAAATTCAAGCAAGAGACAGGCATGACCATTGGGCAGTATATTGACGAATCAATTATGTTTCACGCAGAGCAAATGCTGCTTTCCGGCAAGGCCTCCATTTTGGAGATCAGCGAAAAATTCGGTTTTTGCGATCAATTTTATTTTGCCCGAAGGTTTAAGGAGAAGTTTGAGATGTCACCGAGAGAGTATCGGAAGTCGACGCTGATATAAGCTTCCTTGTCTGATACTCCTTGGGGGACATTCCTGTGTGTTTTTTAAAGTGCCTGCAAAAGTAGTGAATGGAGCTAAAACCCAGTCGGTCAGAAATCTCTGTAACGGACAGCTTTTGTTCCCGAAGCAGTTTCTTGGCATCTTTCACCTTCAGCTGGTCAATGTAGTTTAAGATGGTGGTACCGTATTCTAAACGGAAACGCTGGCAGAGCGAGGTTTTGTTGGTGCCGAAAAGAAAGCAGATATTGTCCAGCAAGATCTTTTCCGTGTAATGCTCCGTAATGTATTTGCAGATATCTGCAAGTCTCGCATCATCCATGCTTTCTTCTCCGGGGGAAGAAGTAAGTTGTGCATGATCTCTTACCAGTGTGATCAGGAAAAGTTCCAGATTCAATTTCAACATCTGATCGGAAGCAAAAGGGTATTCCGCACGCTTTTTCATCTCCAGAGTATTGGGAATATCATAAGGAGGGGCAAAGAGGTTCATTCCCTCCTTTAATACATCAGCCAGCATGCGTCTGTGCATGGGCGGCAGTGTGACCGGTGCCTGGGAGAAAAGCTCCAGTTCTTTGGCAGCGCATTCAAAACCGATGATGATCACATGGGGGAAGATATTCTCGTTGCATTGAAGGGAGTGAGTCTCACCTGCCCTGTGTATGATCAATTGCCCGTCAGAGAGGATGCCGGAATAGTTGTCGGCGTAGACACAGATGGAGCCCTTATCCACGTACAAAAGCTCGCAGAAGTCATGGGAATCGTCGACGCTTTGATACTGTGTTGTAAATTCAAAATAATGGACGTTTGCAATGCGGGATACTACCATGGGAGTTACAAAGTCCTGCAGTTTAAATTCCATGCTTTTCCCTTCCTCTTACTATGATTTTTCTTGTTCCAGTTAGGAATCTTATTCTATTTTAACCTCCTAAAAGTTCCTTGTCAATTCGTAATTTAACTTTCGATTGTGCAAAAAATACTTACTATTTTTCAAATACAAATCAGCTTGTGAGGAGTATGATGAAAGTATCAAGTAAGTACAATTTTTCTATACAGGAGGTAAGATTATGGGTAACAGAATTTGTATTCCTGACAGTGAATATCAGGAGAGAATCGCCAAAGCGGCAAAGTTGATCAGAGAAAAAGGTCTGGATGTAATGGTAGTGTGCAGTACCGAGTCAGACTATGCGAATGCCAGATATTTCAGTGGCTTCTGGCCGTTGTTTGAGAGAGCCGGTGTGGCTATTTCTGCAAACGGCGATGCGGCTTTGTTGGTTGGTCCGGAATCAGCTATTTTTGCAAAAGACTTCGGTAAGATCGACAAGCAGTTTGTTTTGAAAGAGTTCAGAGAGTCTGCAGATCCCGCTTATCCCGAGCTGCATGCGGATACTTTTGCAGATGTATTTAAGAGCCTGGGTGTAACCGGCGAACATATCAAGATCGGACTTGGCAGCTATGTGGAGTGTACTTTGCCGATTTATGAAGGCTTGAAGGACAGTTTCCCGAAGGCTGAGATCGTGAAGTGTAACGATATCATGGTGGAACTGCGAAGGATCAAGAGTGTAAATGAGCTTGCTTGTATTCAGGAAGGTTTCCGCATTATTGAGCTTGCAACTGACGAAGTGATCAAGCAGTTAAAGCCCGGCGTGACGGAGCTTGAGATGGTTGGTGTGGCACAGAGAGTTATTTATGAAAACGGTGCAGAG
>JAZSFW010000212.1:0-4048 GCA_045532445.1 Acetatifactor sp.
AGCTTCTTTGCCTGCTTATAACTCTTTTTATTTACCTTTTATCTCTGTACACGTCCGGAAGCATCTCCGCCAGCCAGAGTCTCAACTTCTTTTCTGGATACCAGGTTGAAGTCACCGGGGATGGTGTGCTTTAATGCTGAAGCAGCAACGCCATACTCTAATGCAGCCCTAAAGTCCTTGCCATCCAGCATACCGCAGATCACGCCTGCTGCGAAGGAGTCGCCGCCGCCTACGCGGTCAACAATTGGATGTACATGGTATTCTTTGGAGTGATAGAATTCCTTGGTGTCTCTGCTGTAGATGCAAGCAGACCAGCCATTGTCGGATGCAGAGCGGCTTACACGCAGAGAGGATACGCAGTACTCAAAGTTGAACTTTTCAACCATCTGCTCGAAGATGGACTTGTAACCTGCAAGCTCAAGCTCACCGCTGGTTACATCGGTCTCACCAGGCTTGAAGCCCAGAACCAGTTCTGCATCTTCTTCGTTACCGATACATACGTCAACGTATTTCATCAGGTTGGTCATAACTCTCTGTGCCTTCTCGGAAGACCACAGTTTCTTACGGAAGTTCAAGTCTACAGACACCTTTACACCGTGCTTCTTGGCTGCGATCAGAGCTTTCTCGGTAAGCTCAGCTGCTGCATCAGAAACAGCGGGAGTAATGCCGGTGAAGTGGAACCAGTCAGCACCTGCAAAGATAGCATCAAAATCGAAGTCAGCTTCGGTTGCTGTAGAGATAGAGGAATGTGCTCTGTCATACACAACCTTGGACGGTCTCATAGCGGAACCGGACTCTAAGAAGTAGATACCCAGTCTCTCACCGCATTTTGCGATGTGCTTGGTTCCTACATTATACTTTCTCAGCGCAGCCACTGCACACTCACCGATCTCGTTGTTCGGTACTGCAGTCACAAATTCTGCATCATGGCCATAGTTAGCCAGGGACACTGCCACATTGGCCTCACCGCCGCCGTAGCATACATCAAACTCATCAGCCTGAATAAATTTCTCAAAATTGGGGGTGGATAATCTCAGCATGATCTCACCCATGGTAATTACTTTTGCCATTGGTCTAATTCCTTTCTCTTACTTCTGTACAAGGTGAACAGCGAATCCGCCGATCTCTTCTTTCAAATAAATAGCCTTCAGAACGCCCTTTGCATCTCTCTTGGCAGAGTCTTCATCAAACTCTACTCCCAGAACGTTCTCCAGATAGTTGATCGCTCTGTCAATGTAGTTGGTTCTGATCGCAATGTGACCGTTCTTGCCAAGGTAAGGAGTCTTCATTACCTCAAGAGCAGTACCTGCAAAAATAGAACTGTTGCCAACCTTAGCAGGCATGCCAAAGATAAATGCAAAACGGTTAGCTGCTTTCATAGCATCTTCCTCGTTTTCTGCATTGACACCCACATGAGCCAGCTCAAAGCCCAGCATGATCTGTACTGCCTCTCTGGTAAGCTGCTCGATCTTATCCCACTCTCCTGCATTGATCAGGTCGCCGGGTACCATCCAGGAACCACCGCAGGCGATTATTTTGTTGAAATCCAGATAAGTAGTCAGATTCTTTGCATTGATACCGCCGGTAGGCATGAACTTCATATTTACATAGGGAGCTGCCATAGCCTTGATCTTAGCAAGTCCGCCGGACTGCTCTGCCGGGAAGAATTTTACCACATCAAGACCCAGTTCGATAGCCTGTTCAATATCGCTGGGGCTGGAAGTACCGGGGGTAATGGGAATCCCCTTCTCCTGACAGTACTTCACTGTCTTGGGATTTAAGCCCGGGCTTACGATAAACTGAGCACCTGCTGCTACCGCCGCATCAACCTGAACCGCATTCAACACAGTACCTGCACCCACACACATCTGAGGGAAGTTCTCTGTCATAGCCTTGATCGCTGCAGCTGCTGCGCTTGTACGGAAGGTTACTTCTGCACAGGGAAGACCACCGGCGCACAGTGCCTTAGCGAGGGGGATGGCATCCTCTGCTCTGTCAATTTTTACAACCGGCACAATACCGATCTTGCTGAGTTTTTCTAAAACTGCATTCATTTTAATTTGTCCTCCTAAAAAAGAATACTCGCAGCAATCACTGCTTCTTACTTTACAACTTTTCCGTATACTTCCAACTGAGTAAGGGCAGGGAAGGGTGACGGATCGTCAGCTTTGATCATATGATTCATTTGAATCCATGAAATCTGCTTCTTCTCAAAGGAAAGCACATGGGCAAATCTGCTCTTCTCAAGCTCCCAGTCGATGGAAGATCCATCGGAGAATGTAAGGGTTACCTTCGTCCACCAGTTGTCATGAGGGAAGTCAGATCTGGTAAACATCACTACTTTGTCTGTCTCGATCATGCGGCCAAAATCAATGGTGATGGCTGCATCATCCTGCTGGTTGATGCCCCATGACTGATAGGGCCACCATCCATGGCTACGGTTCTCGCACACACCGTCGATGGCATTACATGCGAAAAATACAGCTTCTCCTCTGGTCTCCACATTGGCTGTGGCATGAGGATAGAGGTTGGCAATACTGTGCTGATCACATGCATTCCTGGACAGATTACGGTACTGGTAAATCTCTTCCTCCATTGCGGCACGGGCATACAGATAATGAAGCTGACCGCTGAAAGCCTTGGGAGAAATATTGCTTCTTGCTCTGTCAAAGGGAATCTTGTATTCAACTTTATCAGTCAGATAGACAAAGGATTCACCAAGTGCATCATCCACCTGCAGCCATACATGAATATTCTGCTCAGAAGTCTCTACAATAATACTGTCTCCCGGCTCATATTCTCTTCTGACTACAAGATTGGCCATTGCCTCTGCGCTGTCTTCGCACAAAACATTGCCATCCTTATCTAATATTTTTAACGTTAAAATTGCCATTATGCCAAAATCTCCTTTACACATGCTGCAATCTTATCACATTTGCAATTCGCAAAGAAATATTCCTGGAATTTCGCACCGGATAATGCACCTTTAACCAGCTCCTGATCCAGGTTCTTCAGGATGGTGATGATATCGGTATGGGTTACTTCCTTCACCTGATCCAGGATCTTCTTGTTGCGCTGCTCAGGAACCACTCTCTCAGGAGGATATCCGCCGCCACCGGGCGCACAGAACAGCTTCTCAAAGGTATACTGCAGATTGAGCTCGCCGCCCCATCCAAAGTTCTCAGCATAAGGAAGAGCTACACAGTTACCATCATTTACCTGAGAGAACAGGTAAGCATCCAGGGGAGACTCAATGTGTCCGCACAGTACCTTAGGGAAAGAGTTACATGCAAGCATAGCACCCTCACCGGTTCCGCACCCTGTGATAATGTAATCTGCTGCGCCGGAATTGATCAGCACTGCTGCCATAATACCGATCTGTACATAGGTGATAGAGTTAGGATCCTCTGCACCGCACATACCATAGTTAAATACTTCGTGGCCCATGGGCTCTACTACCTTTTTCAAAGTGCTGCAGATCAATTCATTCTTTGCAGCCTGACTATTTTCATTGATTAATGCAATCTTCATGATAAAATCTCCTTTATACTTTTGTGCTTAGCTGGGCTGTTTGCCGATGTAAGCTAAGATACCGCCGTCTACATACAGGATATGTCCGTTTACAGCATTGGATGCTTCAGAAGCAAGGAATACTGCAGGACCGGTCAGCTCTTCGGGCTTTAACCATCTGTTGGCAGGAGTCTTAGCGCAGATAAACTGATCGAAAGGATGTCTGCTGCCGTCTGCCTGAAGCTCACGCAAAGGTGCTGTCTGAGGAGTCTCAATATAACCGGGGCCAAGGCCGTTACATTGAATGTTGTACTGACCGTATTCGGAACAGATATTTCTGGTAAGCATCTTTAAGCCACCCTTTGCAGCTGCATAAGCAGATACGGTCTCACGGCCAAGCTCAGACATCATAGAGCAGATGTTGATGATCTTACCATGACCCTTCTTGATCATAGCAGGGATAACTGCCTTGGATACGATGAAGGGTGCATTCAGAACCACGTCGATAACCTGTCTGAACTGATCAGCACTCATCTCA
>JAZSFW010000100.1:0-6069 GCA_045532445.1 Acetatifactor sp.
CGGTGACACCGCCATGGAGACCTTGACGGAGACGATCATCACGGATTCTTCCATGATCGGACATAATCCTTCCACCCCGGCCGGTGTAGGGCAAGCAGTAGGAGAGATCCTGCGCTTTGGGGAAGAGAGAAGGACTGTTCCGGGCAAACCTTATATTTTGGCCGTGCCCAAGGAGTACCCTTACGAAGCCATCGCAGAGATCGTGAATCGTATCGCTCAGGATATTGATATTGTAGGTATCATTCTCCAGGCGGACGAAGCTGTTCTGGTGGAGAATCGTCTGAACAAAAAGATTCCTATTATAGATGAGGTAGCCAGGATCGACAAGCTTCCGGGAGGTGTCATGGCAGCCATTGAAGTGGCTTTGCCGGGTCAGACCATACGGATGTTATCGAATCCCTACGGTATTGCGACCCTTTTAAATTTGAATGCGGAAGAAACCCGTATTATTACACCGATTGCCAAGAGTCTGATCGGAAAGAGAAGTGCAGTTGTATTGAAGACTCCGGGCGGGAATGTGCAGGAAAATGTGCTGCCGGCCGGTGAGATTACGTTTATCGCAGAAAATAAGAGTTCCATCAATATAGATGAAGGTGCGGAGAAAATC
Organism: Acetatifactor sp.; assembly: GCA_045532445.1. Lineage (GTDB taxonomy): Bacteria > Bacillota > Clostridia > Lachnospirales > Lachnospiraceae > Acetatifactor. Next base: position 608 of record JAZSFW010000100.1, read on the forward strand.
ATGAAGGCGGTATCTGATGCCGGAGCCATTCAGGACGTGATCGGTCAGCCGGATACCAACATCGGCAATATGTTTGCCAAGATCAGACGTACCATGAAAGAATTGAACGGTACCACAGAAGAGGTGCACATTACAGATATTCTTGCAGTGGATACCATGGCGCCGGTACTGATTTCAGGAGCCCTTGCGGGGGAGACCTGTCTGGAAAAAGCAGTGGGCGTGGCTGCAATGGTCAGAACCCAGCAGCTTCCCATGCAGAAGATTGCCCAGAGACTGAAAGAAGATTTAGGAATAGAAGTGGTAGTGGCCGGCGTGGAAGCAGTAATGGCCAGCTTAGGGTCTCTTACCACACCCGGTGTCAAATTGCCTTTAGCTATGCTGGATATGGGCGGCGGTTCTACGGATGCGGCTCTGGTAAATGAAGACGGTCAGGTAAGGATCACCCACCAGGCAGGAGCCGGCGAATTGGTTTCTATGCTGATCCAGATCGAATTGGGCCTGTCTGACAGACATGTGGCTGAGCAAATCAAGAAATACCCTCTTGCCAAGGTGGAGAGCTTATTCCACATGCGCATGGAGAACGGAGAGATCACATTTGTGGAGGATTCCATTGATCCTCGGTTTTACGGAAGAGTGGTAATGCTTTCTGACAGTGGCTTGATCCGCATTGAGGAAGACATCCCCATGGAAAAAATCGTTCAGGTGAGAAGGGAAGCGAAGCAGAAGGTGTTTGTCACCAATGCCATCCGTGCGCTGAAAGCGGTAGCGCCGCAGCACAATCTGAAGAAGATACCCAATGTGGTACTGGTAGGTGGCTCCGCAGAAGATTTTGAGATTCCGGAGATGCTGATGGAGGAGTTCTCAAAATATATGATCGTATGCGGACGCGGCAATATCCGCGGCAGCGAAGGCCCCAGAAATGCAGTGGCTACCGGATTGGTGCTGTCGGCCATCGGAGAATAAGGCACGCGCAGACATACCTGATTACAGGAGAATAACATGATTGTAAAAAGACCTTCCATATATATTTATACAGACCATCCCAACCAGACTGTGCTTCGTGAAATCTGCTCCGGAATTGAGGAAGAAGGGGTATTTTACGAGGTGATGGAGCAAAAAGACCAGAATCTGGATGCCCTTGCCTGGGCGGCAGCCAACGATTCCATGCTGGGATCCGGAATTGGAATCAAAGGTGACAGTGCAGCGTTTTTGATCCGGGGTTTGAAGCTGGGACAGAATATTGAATATTTTGCACACCCTTCCGTGGAGGAGGGCAGACGGCTTGGAGCCAACAGCGCCAGAGCCATTAAGAAGCAGCCGTTTAAGGGAGTCTAGTGTGAAAAGGAGTTTCTCATGAAAATATATACCAAAACAGGAGACAGCGGAAGCACCTTTCTTATGAATAATGTGCGGGTTTCCAAGTCAGATGACAGAATTGAACTTTTGGGAACCATTGATGAGCTGAACAGTCATTTGGGATTGGCCAAGGTGGCAGCGGATCTGGTGACGAAAGAGACCTTGTCCAGAATTCAAGGGGAATTGATGAGTCTTATGGCAGGAATTGCCGATCCACGGAATCAAAAGTATAAAGTGAAAGAGGATCAGATCAGTTTTCTTGAGCAGGAGATTGACAGGATTGAAACCTCCTTTGAGAGAGAGAAGAAGTTCGTTCTCTACGGAGGGTGCGAGTTCTCAGCCAGACTGGATGTGGCCAGAGCGGTGGCCAGACGGGCAGAAAGATGCTTTCGAAAGGTTTCCCTGCGCTACGGTGCGGATGCCAATGCCTTGCGGTATCTGAATCGCTTGTCAGATTACCTTTATATTTCAGCAAGGTATGCGGATTACCTCAATAAGCATAAGGAAATCAGCAGTCGGCAGCTGGAAAGTATTGTAAAAGAAGTCATTAAACATTTATAAAAGAAGCGAGATTAAGACAGCCATTGTAGAAAATTTCTGCAGTGGCTGATTTTTATGATTTCTGCATGATTGCATTTTGACAGGATCAAAATTTCTTGAAACAAAGTGCTGAAAAGATTACACTTATAGTATGAACACCTAAAAGTGCGCGCAAGCCGGTTTTCCGGCAATAACTGCCGTTAGACGGCAGGAAGAGGTGAAAGAATGGATCAGTATCTGGAGTTGGTAGAGGCGGCCAGAGCAGGAGATGCAAAAGCATTTGCCAGGCTATACGAGACAATTTATAAGGAACTGTATCGCTTTGCACTGTATACGCTGCAAAACAAAGAGGACGCAGAGGATGCGGTGAGCGAGGCAGTGACGGATGCTTATGCGACGATAAATAAGCTGCGCAGTGCCGATGCTTTTAAAGCCTGGATGTTTCGGATTTTGTCTAATAAATGTAAAAATAGGATGAGAGAGTATACCAGAAAGCATGTTGAGCTGGAGGAGGCGGAAGCAATTGCCATTAAGACCTATGAGCTGACAGACAGCCTGTACATCAAAAAAATATTTGGAGAGCTTATGGAGGAAGAACGCCTTATCGTCAGCTTACATGTATTTGGTGGCTACACCAGTAAGGAGATCGCAAAAATACTCCGGATGAATGCCAATACGGTCCGAACCAAGGAGAGCAGAGCGTTAAAGAAGATGGCTGAGAAGATAAACAGCCAGGAGGTGTGTATATGAATGACAGGCAGATGAGAGATTTGATCAGGAAGTCGGCAGAGAGTGTGGAGGTTCCGGAAGGGCTGAAACCGGAGCATATAGAGGAAATGGTGCAGGCCGCAGGTGCAAAGCACAGGAAAAAGAATAGCCGCAGAAATTTTTATGTTGGCTATGCGGTGACGGCAGCTACAGTTCTGGCAGTGTGTGGACTGGCACTTTTTAGCGGGATATTTGAGCAGGAAAAAGGTTTTTTGATAGAAAAAGCGGAGCGGCCAATGGAGTCTTATGAAAAGGATGCTGCTGAGCAAGGAAAAAGTGAGCCTGCGCCAGCCCCAGAAGGCGAGGAAATCATGACAGGCGGGCTGCAGAAAGCTACGCAGGAGACAAAGCAAAGCTTACCTAAGAAGGATGCCGGCAATCTGTACCGGGTTGCAGAGGATTATGAGCAGGTATATGATGTGGTGGCAAACGCTTTTACTTATGAGAAATATGAATATTTAGTGGATGGTCTGGCAAGGCCGGTGGAAGAAATGAAGGCAGAAGAAACCCTTGAAATGGCACCTGCCGACGCGGTCACATCAGGGACAGGAACTGTCAATCAGGTTGATCATGTAGCAGAGAAAGAGTTAGATGATTTCTCAAAGACCAATGTGCAGACTGAAGGTGTGGATGAAAGTGATATTGTCAAGACCGACGGTGCATATCTCTATGCAGTGACGGATAATCAGGTGCAAATCATTGATATCCGTCAGGGAAAGCTTAAAAAAGAGGCCGTCTTAAAGCTTCCCTTTGAAAGTGCATCCTCCTCTATCCGGGAGATTTATGTGGATGGCGCAAAGCTGTTGGTGATCACCGACGAAAAAAATACGCAGCTTAAAGAGGTAAAAAAGGAGTCAAAAGTATCAGAATATTATACTGCCACACATAATCAGACGATTCTTTATACCTACTCTTTAGAGACTCCTTCTAACCCCAGGCTTCTGGGTCAGGTAGGTCAGGATGGAATTTATCACACTTCCCGAAAGATCGGAGATAAAGTTTATCTCTTCACGAAGGAATCGCTGGCAGAGATCAGTTACGGTTCTGACCGTGGCAGTTACGATTGGGTTCCTTTGGCCGGAGGAGAGACCATTGCTTCCGACTGCATTTATATCCCTGAAAAGGGAGGCAATAGCCTGATCATTTCTTCCATTGATATTGATCAGCCCAAAGAGCTTCTGGACAATGTGATGATCGTCAACAACAATGTGGAGGTGTACGTAAGTACTCAGGCAGTTTATCTGTATCACGCAGATTGGAGCAGAGAGGTTACCACGGAAATTGCCAAATTCAGTCTGAAGGACGGTCAGATCAATGCCGTCGGTGCCTCCAGTGTCAAAGGAAGAGTGCTGGATACCTTTGCCATCAATGAATACCAAAAAAACCTGCGAATCCTGACCACCTGCAGCAATACCAATGACGGTTCCAACCTTTATATTTTGGATGAGCAGCTGAAGCTTACCGGAAAGCTTGAGGGAATTGCCCCCGGCGAGACCGTTTATGCGGCCAGATATCTTGGTGACATGGCTTATTTTGTAACCTACCGCAATATAGATCCCTTGTTTGCTGCAGATATCTCTGATCCCGCAGATCCGGTAATCGTAGGAGAACTGAAAATCACCGGCTACTCAGAGTACTTGCATATGTGGACTGACGGCACCATGTTTGGCATAGGTTACGAGACAGATCCGGATAACGGCAGTCGGGAAGGGATCAAGCTTTCCATGTTTGATGTCTCCAAACCCACAGACCTTAAGACAAAAGACAGTATCTGCATTGCCAACGCTGACTATAGTCCGGCTCTCGACCAATACAAAACCGTCCTGGCTGACGCCAACGCCAACCTTATTGGTTTTGTGGTCACAGAATACAGCAAAAAGCAAAACAATACTTACCTGCTTTTTGAGTGGAAGGACGGCAAATTCCACAACTTGCTGACCCAGGAGATCACAGACGTTTCTTCTTTTTACCGGGGCGTATATGCCGGAGACTATTTCTACATCATTACCTCCGAAGAAGTATCGGCTTATGACCGCAACAATCGTTATGCAAAAATTGGAGAACTGGCATTCTAAAAGACTATGGTTGTATTTGGAAAGGCGCAGAGTCTTGCATATTTTGTCTTGGTAGTATATACTGGAAGTACAGTATAGAAACAGGAGCTTGAAACAAGAGTTCAAGCATGCTTTAAGAAGATAAAATGCAAGCTTAACTGCAAGGGGGTTTTTGGATGAAATTGGTGATCACCATGAGCAGAAGATATGGAACAGGTGCAAGTTTGATTGCGAAGGAATTGTCGGAGGAATTGGGGATTCCGGTTTATGACAAGGCATATATTGAGCATGAGCTGGAAGGGCATAATTTCCAGGGAGAAGCGGAAGTGATCAAAGAACTGGCGCAGAAGCCCTGTATTATTCTGGGAAGATGCGCTTCAGAGATACTCAAAGACCAGCCGAATGTTTTTAATATCTATATCAGTGCATCCAAGGAGGATCGGATTCACAGGATTATGGACAAAGAAGCGCTCTCCTATGAGGAAGCAAAGGACATGCTGGAGGAAAATGACAAGCATCGTTCGGAATATTATTACCAGCATACAGGAAAAGTCTGGGGTGATGTGAATAACTACAACATGATTCTGGACACCACCGCCTTGGGAATCGAAAACTGTGCCAAAATACTGATCAAGTATTTTGAGAGGATAGAGGTTATCTAACCAGTTCAGCCAGAGACAATAAAGGGATGAAAATCGTGCTCGCACGAATTTTCATCCCTTTATTGTCTCTGAGGGAGCGCCC
>JAZSFW010000006.1:0-2543 GCA_045532445.1 Acetatifactor sp.
CAGCTCGGAAAGTCGTATTACTCATGTGCTCCATTTCTGCCAGTTCATCTATGTCCAATACCTCCCGAAAGTGGCTGTGGATATATTCAATTGCCATAAGGGGAACTACTTTCTTTTTCTCTGTCCCTGCATACCTGCCTGTGCGATACAGGATTTCTTTTAAAAGGCAAAGAGACAGCTGCTGTGTGGCTTCATCATGAATAATAAACTCCCGAAAAAGCAGTTTGAAACATTCTATGATCTCTTTATGAATACCAATATGCTGCTTTGTATTCAATTGCTGCATCACAGATTGGGTAAGCCCATAAGCCTCAAATCCTGTATAATGGACCCACAGATAACAGGTCTCCCCTTCGCTGTAATACTGATACTCATGCTCCGGTTCATAGATCATCACATCCCCCGCAAGCAATTCGCAGTCCTGCAGGACCATTTTTCCTTTCAGCACATAGATATAATAAAAATCTCTCCTGACAGACCGATTTGAAAAGTACATTTCCGAAACGGCACCCACACAATTGACCTGTAATGGAACCTTTGTATTCTTTGCGTTAGCATCTTCTTCAAATCTGGTGTGAAAATAAGTCTGGGTACGCATAAATCTCCTTCAACTGTTGAAAAGTCCATTTTTTCATTTTTTTCATCCATTGTTTGACTTCACTTTTCAGTATATAGTATTATTAAGAATTTGCAAGCAATATAGCTATTTGATCGATGCAACCAAGCATGGTGATTTTGCTAAAGCTAAGGCTGGAAGCAACCAAAAGATTTTGGAGAGTGGAGATCTGGAGAAACTTACATTGACCCTGAGAAAGATGATCCAGGAAGAAATCCCCGCCGCCGGATTCGTTATTTTGGAGTTCTAAACCGCTATAAGTTCAAATTTTATAAACAAAAGGAGATTTTTAAATGAAAGAAATTCTTTATGACGAAAACACTCTTATGCACGGCAAATATCCCGAGATTAAAAAACTCGGTGTCTGCAGCATGAACGGAGAAATGACCCCCTTTGTCTGGAAAGGCAGATTGATGCGTATGGAGCTTACGGATCCAAACTTCGGAACGGATCTGAGTAAGCCCGTCCAGGCAGGCATACGCGATGTGGAAACCGGAAAATTTATCTCTTTCTGCGCACCCGGTGTTTATTATCACTCTGCGTATTTTGAGGAAGATACAGCCTATGTTCTCGGCGTTGACATCCATCGCAGAGACACGATCCGCATCTTTGAAAGTCATGATTTGATCAACTGGACAGACCGTGACCTCTTTACCAATCCCGGTTGGGTCTATTTTAACACCGGCCTGACCAAGGGACCTGATGGCTACGCGATCATTCTGGAAGCCAACTCACCAAGAGAGTATATCCCCATTCCATTTACGCATTTTTTTGCAACCTCCCCCGACTTAAAGACATGGACCCATCTGGACCCGGAACGCTGTTCTCTCACAAAGGAACGTTATCAGGGCGGACCGTGGCTGAGATATTCAGAGGGATGGTATTACGCTTTTGCAGTTGAAGTGCTGCCCTGCAGAATTTTTACCAATCACATCTTCCGCACAAAGGATTTTGAGACATGGTATGCAGGCCATTATAATCCGGTGCTCATGCCGTCAAACGAAGATAAGCTTATCTCCCCTCATGCTTGTGATATTGGTGAAGCGACACGGAAACGGATTGAAACTGCATACAACATCAATAACAGTGACATTGATATGTGCGACTGGAATGGCAAGGTATATATCAATTACCTTTGCGGGAACCAGTATAACTTCTACTGGATGTGTGAAGCAGAGGCTGAGGGAACCGTTGCAGATTTCTTGAAATCTTATTTTGAATAAAGAAAAAGGAGTATCTTATGGAGTGGCAAATCAAACAAATCTCCTCACTGGAAAAAGTCAGGTCAAAAGATGAACTTCCTTCTGAGGAAATACATAAAAAAAACGTATTGGCCGGAGAACGGATCTCTTATCAGCTCAGTATGAAATCTGACTGTAATATATTTGTGACAGCCAGCGTCGAATCCCAGCTAGGAAAATATATAAAGCTGTATCAGGTAAGGGAAGTATGCATGGATATGCCTGTCACTGAAGATGTTGCTGCCAGCGAATACATTACACTGGAGCCCGGAATGATGCCGGATCTGCTGGTTCCTCTGGATACCATGACGGTCAGCCGACATTCCGCTTCCATTTGGGTAAAGGTGGATCTGCCGAAAGACATCAAAGCCGGTACCTACGAGCTGAAGATTCATCTGACTGCCCAAGTATGCGGCGGAAAGGTTGTGAATACTTGCTGCAAAGAAATGATAGTGGAAGTTATACCCGAAGTAATTCCTGAGCAAAAATTAATCTATACCAGATGGTTTTACGCTGACTGTATTGCTGTGGCGCACAATGTGAAAATTTATTCTGAGAAGCACTGGGAGCTGATTGAAAAGTATATTGCTGCCGCTTCAGATGTCGGCATCAACATGATTCTGGTGCCCATCCACACTCCTCCTCTGGATACCGAAATTGGTACAGCCAGACCCTGTGTGCAGCTT
>JAZSFW010000312.1:0-7961 GCA_045532445.1 Acetatifactor sp.
AATTATAAAATAGAATTATAAGGAAAAGGTTGCTTGTACATGCCTATTTTACAAATTTGCAAATAAGTATTGACATTAGGAAAGTTTTCCGCTACAATTGTAATGCTATTTTCTAAAAGTGGGTGTATGTTCCCTATAATAAAAAACAAGATTACCTTAAAATAGATTAAGGTCAGAGAAGGAGGTGCAGTTTCCATGAAAATGACATTTCAGCCTAAGAAAAGATCCAGATCCAAGGTTCATGGTTTCAGAGCCAGAATGAGTACTCCGGGTGGAAGAAAAGTATTGGCAGCCAGAAGAGCAAAAGGAAGAAAGACATTATCCGCATAGGTCACAGAGATGTGACCTTTTTTTCCCTTTGATTTTGACGAAATTTTTTTCGTTGAAGAAAAGAGAAGGAGGAATAATGCAGTTTTCAGAATCACTTAAAAAGAATCACATGTTTCAGTTTGTATTCCGGAATGGGAAATCATATGCCAACAAGTATCTTGTGATGTATGTGAAGGAAAATGGCACTGACAGGAATCGGATTGGGATCAGTGTGAGTAAAAAAGTTGGAAACAGTGTTGTAAGACATCGCGTTACAAGACTGGTAAGAGAAAGTTACCGATTACATGAAAGTATATTCAATAGTGGTTTGGATATCGTAATCGTCGCGAGACCAAGTGCAGCTACAGTCGGGTATTACGAAGTAGAGAGTGCACTATTACATCTTGGGAAACTTCATCATATTGTTGATGAAGCATGATCTGTTATCATATGAAAAAAATATTGATTGCTGCGATTAGATTTTATCAGAGAAATATTTCTCCTATGAAAAGTACGAAATGCCCCTATATACCCACATGTTCTCAGTATGGGCTGGAAGCGATACAAAAATATGGATGTATCAAAGGTGGTATTCTTTTATTATGGAGAATTTTAAGATGTAATCCTTTTTCAAAAGGAGGGTACGACCCGGTGCCCTGAAGCAGCAGTGCTAGGAGGATAAATGAATATGATTTTATTAACTCAGTCATCTACACCAATCATTGGTCAGGTGGCATGGGTACTTGGCAAAATAATGGAGGGAATCTTTTTAATTATTGATTTTCTTGGTATTCCCAGCATTGGTTTGTCTATTATTTTGTTTACAATTGTTGTTTATCTGCTGATGATGCCTCTTACCATCAAGCAGCAGAAGTTTTCTAAGCTTTCTGCCAAGATGAATCCTGAGATTCAGGCGATTCAGGCAAAGTATAAGAATAAGTCCAGATCTGATAATGAAGCTATGATGGCGCAGAATGCAGAAGTACAAGCTGTTTATGCCAAATATGGAGTATCACCTACAGGAAGCTGTTTACAGCTCCTGATCCAGATGCCTATTCTGTTTGCCTTATATCAGGTTATCCAGAGAATGCCTGCCTATGTAGGTAAAATTGGCAATACATTTGCAGTTCTTGCAGATAAGATTATTTCTGTAGATAAAGGACATTTTCTGCAGAATTCAGGTATTGAAAGTATCGCCAATACAGTAAGCATGTATGGAAGAGATCTTTCAGATGAAAATATGCGCAATGGTATCATAGATGTTCTGAACAGATTGTCTTCTACAGATATGGCTACAATTGCAGATCATTACGGACTTGCAAATCTCACCTATCAGGGAGAATTGATTTTAAGCAGTGAGACCACCAGAGGTCTGATAGATACTTATAACAATTTCCTGGGACTTAATATGGGAAATTCACCTTCTCATATCATTAATGGTGCGCTGGAAGCAGGTTCTTATCTTTTGGTTGTAGGAGCTATTTTGATTCCTGTTTTGTCTGCATTGACACAGTGGATCAATGTAAAATTGATGCCTTCTGCTAACACGAACAGTGGAAATGGACAAGAGTCAAATATGGCTTCTTCCATGAAGATGATGAATAATATCATGCCTATTATGTCTGCATGGTTTTGTTTTACACTCCCTACAGGTATGGGTTTATACTGGATTGCCGGTAGTGTAGTGAGAACAATTCAACAGATTATTATCAATAAGCATATTGATAAGATGGATTTTGATAAACTTGTTCAGAAGAACTCCAAAAAAAGTGAGAAAAAGTTAGAAAAATTACAAGAGCGTAATGCAAAAATGGCTGCTTATGCCAATATGAATACCAGAAATATTCAGACAAAGACTACGAATACCAGCACAAAGCCCCAGGCATCTCAGGCACAAAATAATAATGCAGCAAAGAAACCTGCTAATTATAGTAATAATGGTAATTCAAAGTCAGGAAGTCTTATGGCGAGAGCTAATATGGTAAAACAGTACAATGAAAAGAATAACAAAGATACAAAGAAGTGATGAGACTCTGGAGGTCACATATGGAATATATTGAAATAACTGCAAAAACAGTAAATGAAGCGATTATAGAAGCATGTCAGAAATTAGGTATTACCAGTGATAAACTTGATTATGAAGTAATAGATGAAGGATCTGCCGGTTTTCTGGGAATTGGTGCTAAGCCGGCAAAGATAAATGCCTGCGCAAAGTGCTCTATCGAGGATAACGCAAAGCAATTTTTAAATGATGTATTCGAAGCTATGGATATCACGGTTGTTGTAAATGTAAAGTACGATGAAGAAGCAAAATCCATGGATATTGATCTGAGTGGAGATGAAATGGGTGTTCTGATCGGTAAGAGAGGACAAACTCTTGATTCCTTACAGTATCTTGTATCTTTAGTAATAAACAAGGATTCTGATAATTATATCAGAGTAAAGGTGGATACCGAAGATTACAGAAACAGAAGAAAAGAAACCCTTGAAAACTTAGCAAAAAATATAGCTTATAAAGTTAAGAGGACAAAAAGATCCGTTTCTCTGGAGCCGATGAATCCTTATGAGAGACGTATTATTCATTCTGCTCTTCAGAATGACAAGTATGTTACAACTCACAGTGAAGGAGAAGAACCTTTCAGAAGAGTAGTAGTAACATTAAAGAGATAATAAATGTGTGATGAAGGGAATGGATGTAGGTGATTTTTGCTTGCGTTCATTTCCTTTTTCTTGGAGAATATTATGAAAACAAATACGATTGCGGCCATTGCTACCGCACTGTCAGAATCAGGAATCGGTATTATAAGAATCAGCGGAGAGGAAGCTGTTTCAATTGCTGATAAAGTTTTTCGCACAAAAGGCGGAAAACAAATATTAAAAAATGTAGAAAGTCATACCATACATTATGGTTTTATTGTGGATATAGAGGATTTATCAGGGAAAGAAACTGTGCTGGATGAAGTTATGGTTTCCGTAATGAGAGCACCAAGAAGCTACACTGCTGAAGATACCGTGGAAATCAATTGCCACGGAGGTGTTCTTTTAATGCAAAAGATTCTGGAACTTATTTTGAAAAAAGGTGCCAGAATGGCTGAACCCGGAGAATTTACCAAAAGAGCTTTTTTAAATGGAAGAATTGATCTGGCAAAAGCGGAAGCAGTTATAGATGTGATCCATTCTCAAAATGAATATGCTCTTGCTTCTTCTGTAAGCCAGTTAAAAGGTTCTTTATCAGAAATAATAAAAAATATTCGCGCAGAAATATTATATGAAATTGCATTTATAGAGTCTGCGCTGGATGATCCGGAGCATATTAGTTTGGAAGGTTATCCGGACAGTCTCAAAAAGAAAACAAATTGTATTTTGAGCAAAATAAATAAGTTGATTGAAAGTGCTGATAATGGTAAGATTATAAAAGAGGGTATCAATACAGTGATAGTAGGGAAGCCCAATGCCGGTAAATCTTCTTTACTAAATCTGTTGATTGGTGAGGAGAGGGCAATTGTAACTGAAATTGCAGGAACTACCAGAGATGTATTGCAGGAATCTATCAGGCTCCAGGGAATAGGTTTAAATGTTATAGATACTGCAGGAATCAGAACAACGGAAGATACCGTAGAAAAAATAGGTGTGGAAAAAGCCAAAAAATATGCTGCTGATGCAGATTTGATCATTTACGTGGTTGATTCTTCTGTACCATTAGATGAAAATGATAGAGAAATTATTTCTATCATTCAAAATAAAAATACGATCATTTTACTGAATAAGGCTGATTTGGAATGTATTGTGAAAGAAGAAAATATTCTGGATCATGTAAAGAATGATAAGGTCCGCATGATCAGAACTTCTACAAAAGATCATACCGGTATTGATATTTTGGAAAATACCATAAAGGATTTATTTTTCCAGGGTGATCTTAAAATAAATGATCAGGTGATGATTACCAATATTCGTCATAAAGAAGCTTTACAGGATGCAAAGGAAAGCTTACACCAAGTAATCAGAAGCCTGGAGGATAATATGCCGGAAGATTTTTATTCTATCGATTTGATGAGTGCTTATGCTTCCTTGGGTAAGATCATTGGAGAAGAAGTAGAAGAAGATTTGGTAAATGAAATATTTTCTAAGTTTTGTATGGGTAAGTAGGATACTTTTTATATATTATCAATAAGAAGAAACGGGGCTTTTTATGATATCAGAAATCAGAGAACAAGTAGATGTATGTGTTGTGGGAGCCGGTCATGCAGGATGCGAGGCGGCCTTGGCATGTGCCAGATTGGGAATGGAAACAGTGATATTTACTGTCAGTGTAGACAGTATTGCTTTAATGCCTTGTAATCCTAATATAGGTGGTTCTTCGAAGGGTCATTTGGTGCGTGAACTGGATGCTCTTGGAGGAGAAATGGGGAAAAATATTGATAAGACCTTTATTCAATCCAAGATGCTTAATGTATCCAAAGGACCTGCTGTACACTCTCTCAGAGCCCAGGCCGATAAAGCTGATTACACCAGAGAGATGAGAAAAGTTCTGGAAAATCAGGATCATCTTACTGTAAAGCAGGCTGAAGTATGTGAATTATTATGGGAAGATTGCCCTGATGGTAAAAAAATAATAAAAGGACTGAAAACATTTACAGGAGCTATATATGAATGTAAAGCGGTTGTATTGTGTACAGGCACTTATTTAAGAGCCAGATGTCTGTGTGGAGAGGCAATCACTTATACAGGTCCTAACGGTCTTCAGGCCGCCAACCATCTAACCGATTCTTTAAAGTCCATGGGAATCGAAATGGTCAGATTCAAAACAGGTACTCCTGCCAGAATGGATAAAAGAAGTATTGATTTTTCCAAAATGGAAGAACAGCAAGGTGATGAGAAGATTGTACCTTTTTCTTTCTCTACGAATCCTGATGATATTCAAAAAGATCAGGTTTCTTGCTGGTTGACTTATACAAACGAAAAAACGCATAATATTATACGTAATAACCTTGATAGATCACCTATTTATGCAGGTATCATAGAAGGAACAGGTCCTAGATATTGTCCTTCTATCGAAGATAAAGTAGTAAAATTTCCGGATAAGGAAAGGCATCAGGTTTTTATAGAGCCGGAAGGAATACATACCAATGAGATGTATGTGGCCGGAATGTCTTCTTCTTTGCCGGAAGATGTTCAACTTGCGATGTATAGAACAGTTCCAGGTCTGGAAAATTGTAAAATTGTGAGGAATGCTTATGCAATTGAATACGATTGTATTAATGCAAGACAATTGTATGCTACCTTGGAATTTAAAAATATCAGAGGGCTATTTAGTGGCGGACAATTTAACGGCAGCAGCGGCTATGAAGAAGCTGCATGTCAGGGTCTGGTTGCCGGTATTAATGCTTCTATGCAGATCATGGGGAAAGATCCTTTGGTCATGGATCGTTCAGAAAGCTATATTGGTGTATTGATCGATGATTTGGTGACAAAAGATAATAGAGAACCTTATCGTATGATGACATCAAGAGCAGAATACAGATTGCTTTTAAGGCAGGATAATGCAGATTTACGTTTGCGCAAGAAAGGTTATGAAATAGGTCTTATCACGGAAGAACAGTATCAGGCACTTTTGAAAAAAGAGAAAATGATACAGCAGGAAGTGGAAAGACTGAAAAACAAAACGGTAGGAGCCAGCAAGGAAATTCAGGCCTTTTTAGAAAAAAAAGAAAGTACAACCTTGAAAACAGCTGCAAGCCTTGCGGAATTAATCTGCAGACCGGAATTGAATTATCAAATGTTAGCTGAGATTGACCCTGAAAGACCAAAGCTTCCTGCAGATGTGATAGAGCAGGTGGAAATTGAAATAAAGTATGAGGGATATATTATAAGACAGATGCGACAAGTCAATCAATATAAGAAGATGGAAAAAAAGAGTATTCCAGAAGATATTGATTATGATGAAGTACCCTCTCTTCGCATAGAAGCACGTCAAAAGCTGAAACTGTTTAAACCGGTTTCAGTGGGTCAGGCGTCCAGAATATCAGGTGTATCTCCTGCTGATATTTCGGTATTACTTGTTTATTTGGAGCATTATAACAGAAAGTAAGAGGATTTGTTATGACACAATATAATACAGATCAATTTATAAAAGATTTGAGTGAGTTTGGTTTTTCTCTTGATGAAAAGCAGATTCAACAATTTATAAGATATTATGAGATGCTGGTCGAATGGAATTGTGTCATGAATTTAACAGCTATTACGGAATATGAAGAAGTAATGAAGAAGCATTTTGTAGATAGCCTCTCCTTAATAAAAGCCTATGATGTAAACAAAAAAGTAAAAGTGATAGATGTAGGAACAGGAGCTGGTTTTCCTGGACTGGCATTAAAGATAGCTTATCCTTCTTTGCAAATTACCTTATTAGATTCTTTAAATAAAAGAATTCAATTTCTCGATGCTGTGATTAATGAATTACAGCTAACTGGTGTTGAAACCATACATGGAAGAGCAGAAGACTATGCGAAACCCTCTAAACTTAGAGAGAAGTTTGATCTTTGTGTTTCCAGAGCAGTAGCTAATCTCTCTACTCTTTCAGAATATTGCTTACCTTTTATTAAAGAAGGAGGATATTTTATATCCTATAAGTCTGAAAAGATAAATGAGGAAGTTCAAAGCGCAGAGAAAGCAATTAAGATACTTGGAGGTAAAATACATGATCAGGTTGAATTTAATTTACCTCATTCCAATATATACAGAAATTTATTTATTATAAAGAAAATTACTAAGACACCTGCTAAATATCCCAGAAAAGCAGGATTACCATCCAAAGAGCCATTGTAATGTTTCACGTGAAACATTGCTTTACTATTGATAATTAAGATACCACCTACAACAGTTTTATAACTGAGGAGAAGTAAAATGGCAATCAGAGTATATTTAGCAAACGAACATGATATTGTTAGAGAAGGTTTGAAGAATATATTGAGTAGAAACCCAATATTTAATATATGTGGAGAATTTAATAGTAATTTAGATATAATAAGCCACATTGAAAAAACAAGACCATCATTATTATTCTTTGATATTAGTTCTCATGATAATTACATTATTAAAAATTTGCCTAAAATAAGAATTGTTTGCCCCAAAATTCTAGTGATAGCCATTATCTACTCTAATGATCGTAATTTATACCGAGAAATGTTGTCCAAAGAAGGTATAAGTGCTTTTTTTCATATTAACTTTAAAATCGAAGAATTAATGAAAGGAATGTCTTCTATTTTATCTAACAAAATTTTTGTACAAGAATCAATTATGAAAGAAATGAAAAATACTGACATGGACAGGAATTCAGATTTATATAAAATTAACTCGTTAACAAAGAGAGAAATGGAAGTGTTGGTGCAGGTTGCAAACGGGATGTTTAACAAAGAAATAGCGATATCATTAAACATTAGTGAAAGAACGGTGAAAAATCATCTTTCAAACATTTTTAAAAAATTGGAGGTATCAGACAGAACGCAGGCCGCTGTTATAGCAATTAAAAATAATATTGTAGAGATATAAATAAATTGTGAGAGAGTTGCTCAAATATGGAAAAAGTATATGTAAATGTAAAAAATGTTTCACGTGAAACATTTTTTACATTTATTCAATTTATATATGGATACTTT
>JAZSFW010000298.1:0-5183 GCA_045532445.1 Acetatifactor sp.
GAAGTAGGCGAAGGTATCGAAAAGAAAGTAGATGACTTTGCTGCAGAAGTTGCTGCTCAGATGGCAAAGTAATTCGCGTAATAAAATAGTATTATAAAAGTCATAAAGAAATGCCGCGACGTTACCTTTTGGTACCATCGCGGCATTTTTTTGTGGCAACCTTACCTTTGAGCTGGGAATACCCTGTGGCGGCTTCTGGGCCTGCCGGAAATTATTCTGTTTTAGGTAGATTTCTCGTTTTGGGGTGATATATCTTCCTGAAAGACCTGAAAAGTGGGACGATTGTCGTAAGCAAGGCAGATAGAAGCTTAGCTTTCTTGTGTTCTATATGCTTTTGGGGCAATTTATCTTGGATTTTTGGGGACTTTTGGAAGATAGATTTGTGATATCAGATCAATCTATCTTACAGCACAAGTTAATGAGCAGGGCGGACTCATCATTCATCGACCAAGACATGAAACTTTATCCTATGTCTGAATCATATCTATGCGCTGTTAATTTGTATTTGTCAAATATGACACCATGGTGCAATGATTACGGAGGATAAATGTCTAAGAACCCCGGGTGTGCCCCGAGAACAATCCCAAAGCATGAGCCGATCAAGCCGGTTTATGTGAAGATGGTAAAAGAAATAGTGGTAAGTGAGGAAAAATCAGATGAAGCCGGTTGAATATTATCTAAAGCTACCCTACAAGATGGAAATTGTAGAAGATACAGAAGAAGGTGGATATGTGGCATCATTTCCGAAGCTTAGTGGATGTCTTACGTGCGCAGATACGATTGTAGAGGTAGTTCAGAATGCCGAGGATGCTAAAATTGCCTGGATCCACGCGGTGCATGAGAACGGAATGGTTATTCCTGAACCGGAGGGAAAGAATGAATATTCAGGGCAGTTTAAATTGCGTATTCCCAAGGCGCTGCATAGGCAGTTGGCAGAGCATTCCAAGGCAGAAGGGATTAGTATGAATCAGTATTGTTTGTTTCTGCTGACGAAATATGATGGAGCTTATTATTATAACGCAGACCTTGCCCGTGAGGAAGAACGCCTTAGCAAGAAAAAAGCTCTTGAACTTTTTGAAAGCGGTATGCTCGATAAATTAGAAGCAGGAAAATTCCCTGCACTCAAGGCAATCCATAAGTATCTCTTTGATGAGATCTACGACTTTGCCGGAGAAATCAGAACCATAAATATTTCAAAGGGTAGCTTCCGTTTTGCTCCTTTGATGTATCTCGAAGCGGCTCTTGCTAACATTGATAAAATGCCGCAGTCCACTTTTGAGGAAATCGTCGAGAAGTATGTGGAAATGAATATTGCCCACCCCTTCAGAGAAGGAAATGGGCGTAGTACTCGTATTTGGTTGGATCTCATTTTCAAAACTGAGCTTCATAAAGTTGTTGACTGGAGCAAGGTTGATAAAGAAGATTATCTACTCGCTATGGAGCGCAGCCCCATTAAGGATATCGAAATCAAGCATATCTTGAAAGAGGCTCTGACCGATGAGATCAATAGCCGTGAAGTTTATATGAAAGGCATCGACCATAGCTACTACTACGAGGGATATACGACCTTCAAGACGGAAGAATTGTAAACCTGTCACAACTGTTCACGAGCTTGTAGGATTGCTTAACAGCCAACAGTCATAGATTCCCTGATTCCAGGCTGAGTGTATCCTTAAACTCACTTGGTGACATCCCGGTAGTTCTCTTAAACACCCGTGAAAAGTACTGCGGATTATCAAAATGAAGCAGGGTGGAGATCTGCGCAAAATTCAGATTTCCTTCCCTGATCAGCTGCTTTGCTCTTTCAATCTTGGTGTGTGTGGTATACCCAGCCATTGTTTCCCCATATTGGCTGTGGAACAGCTTACTTAAATAACTCTTGCTATAACCAAATTTCTCGCAGATGTCGCTGACACGTATGGTGTTTTCCAAATTCTCTTCTATGTATTTTTTGATTTCCATTACCAGATGCGTTTCCATACTTTCTTTGGATGGGAAGATGTCAATCTTTCCTTTTTTTGTGATGTCACGAACCAGGAGAATTAGGAGCTGCTCCAGATAAGTTTTCAGCAACTGTTCGCCGCCGAAAGGCGCATTTTCCTTGCGGTCCAGCTTCTTCAGATCAGGCTTGTTTTTCGGAATACTGTATATGGTTTCGGATTCTTTTATGATGGCAGAGATAAAAGAGCGAAGGGCTTTGTTTAAGGTGGTTTGAAATTTCTCAAAATATTGCATCATAGGAGAGTCACATACAAAAGAAATCACAAAAAAGTTTGGCGAGGAATCCAGGGCTTTGATGGAGTGAAATTCATCCGGGCGATGAAATACGATTTCTCCTTGCTTTAAGATAATGCTTTCCTCGTCTCTTTTGATCTCGACCATTCCTTTATCTATGTATACCATTTCCCAGAAATCATGACTTTCCCCGTGAAATACGAAGTTGCGGTCAAATTCGTAGTAATGTATGGTTACGATCTTGGATATATTGATCACGCTCTGCAGCTTGGTCTTGATGTAGGTTGCTTTCATAATTACCTCCGACTTAAAGGCTTTGTGTACAAAAATGAACGTTTAGGACAAAAAAATATCTGTTTCTGAGTGCCAGTTTCCTTCATAATTATCTTATAACAAAACGCGCGTAATTACAAGGAGGTATTTACATGAAGAAAGGAATCAGTATCTGGTCATTTCCAAATGACACGTTAAAGAACAATTTCCAGTTGGCAAAAAAAGCCGGATTTGACGGAGTAGAAGTAGCACTTGATGAAGTGGGTGAGGTTTCCCTGGAATCGACTGAGAAAGATTTGCTGGAAGTAAAGCGTCAGGCTAAAGAGAGCGGCATCGAATTGTACAGTATTGCCAGTGGTCTGTATTGGAGCTATTGGCTGAATGATGATGATGCGGCAGTTCGCCAAAAGGCTAAAGATATCGTGAAAAAGCAGTTGGAAAGTGCAAGTATCCTTGGCTGTGAAAGTATTCTTGTGATTCCCGGAACCGTTAATGCGGAATTTGCAGCTCCGGGCAAAGTGGCTGATTATCTGACAACTTATGAGAGAAGCCTGGAGGCCATTACAGAGCTGAAAGAATACGCAGAACAGTATAAAGTCGAGATCGGTCTGGAAAATGTTTGGAACAAATTCCTGGTTTCTCCCATGGAAATGCGAGATTTTATTGACAAAGTAGGAAGCAAATATGTGGGAAGCTACTTTGATGTGGGCAATGTGCTTTTTAACGGATTCCCTGAGCACTGGATCACAATTCTGGGTGATCGTATTAAAAAGGTACACTTCAAGGATTACAGAATTGCAGCAGGAGGCTTGCATGGTTTTGTAGATCTGCTTGCAGGGGATGTGAATTATCCGGAAGTGATGAAGGCACTGCAGTCTATTGGATATGATGGCTGGGTAAGCGCGGAAATGATTCCTAATTATATTCATTACACAGAAACAATCATTTACAATACGTCCAATGCAATGGACAGAATATTAGGGAGGGTGTAGATTATGTTAAAAGTAGGTCTTATCGGATGCGGATTCATGGGTCAGATGCATGCAAACTGCTATAAAAATATTGAAAATGTGGAGCTTACTGCGGTTGCCGATATTCGTAAAGAAAAAGCAGAAGCCATTGCGAATGGTACTAAGGCAGTTATCTATGGTGATGGAATGGATTTGATTGAGAAGGCGGATGTGGATGTGATCGATATTTGTCTCCCTACTTTCCTCCATGCAAAATATGCCTTGGCAGCAATGGAAAAGGTGAAATACTTATTTGTAGAAAAACCGGTTACCCTTACAATAGAAGAAGGAGATGCCTTGATTGCAAAGAGCAAGGAATGCAGCTGCAACGTACAAATCGGTCAGGTAATCCGTTTCTGGGACGAATATGTGGCATTAAAAGAAATGGTGGACAACAACACCTATGGAAAAATTATAAATGCAAACTTCAGAAGGATCAGTCCTCGTCCGGATTGGGGCTGGAACGACTGGCTTCTGGATTACACTTTGTCTGGCGGTGCGGGCCAGGATTTACATATTCATGATATGGATTTTGTGCTTTCCCTTCTTGGTGAGCCCAAAGAATTCTATTCTGTTAAGAATACGCTGGGTGAAAAGAATTCTTATGTGAATACCTTGATGCAGTATGAGGATTGTGCCGTGACGGTGGAAGGAACCTGGGATTTGCCGGGCACACATCCCTTTGAAGCAACCTTCAGAGTGGTGTTTGAAAAGGCAGTGGTTGAAAATGCAGGCGGGAAGTTCATGCTTTACACCAACGAGGAAACGAAAGAAATCGTAATCGAAAAGAAAGAGCTTGCCGGTGGCGAAAGTGCAGGCGGAAATATTTCCGATCTTGGCGGATATTATAATGAATTGGTATATTTCTGTGAGTGCGCAAAGGAAGGAAAGAAGATTGAGCGCGCAGAGCTTTCTTCTGCAGTGGCTTCCCTCAAATTCTTAATGAAGGAGTTGAATTTCAATGCTTAGAGTAGGAATTGTAGGATGTGGAAGTATTTTTACTATGCATGCAACCTCTTGTGACCATCTGGAAAATGCTATGCTTGTAGGCGTCTGTGATATCAAGAAGGACCGTGCGGATGCAGCGGCAGAGAAATACCGGGTAAAAGCCTATTACGATTATAAAGAATTGATCGAAAAAGAAAAGCCGGATGTGGTACATGTCTGTGTACCGCACTATCTCCACCCGATCATCTCCCGTTATGCCTTAGAACATGGGGTGAATGTGCTTTGCGAAAAACCAATGTGTATTCAATACGAGGATGGCGTGGAAAATGTGCGCATCGCCAAAGAAAATGGATTGAAGTATGGTATTATCCTTCAGTGCAGATATAACAATACTTCCAAACTGGTGAAAGAAAATCTGGAAAACGGAAAGCTTGGAAAAGTAATCTCTGCACGTGTGGTCCTCACTTGGTGTAAGCCGGATTCCTATTATTCCTTGTCTGATTGGAAGGGAACCTGGGACAAAGAGGGAGGAGGAGTGATCATTGACCAGGCCATTCATTCCATTGATCTGGCAAACTGGTTTATCAATGACGAACCGGTGGAAGTGCAGGCTCACTTAAGCAACAGAGGTCATTCTATTATGGAAGTAGATGACACGGGGGAAGGCTTTATCCGCTACATAAATGGTGCGACCCTTTCGTTCTGGGCGATGAATAA
>JAZSFW010000207.1:0-2664 GCA_045532445.1 Acetatifactor sp.
GATAACCTACTACCACCTGCTTCTCAGCATCCAGCTCTTTAGCCAGCTGCAGAATGGGGGGCACGCCGATGCCGCCGCCCATCAGGAAAGTCTTCTTGCCCTTGCCGGCCTCCAGAGGGAAACCGTTTCCGAGAATACCCAGGATATCTACCTTGTCACCTGCTGTGTAGGAAGAAAACTCCTTGGTGCCCTGACCGGCAATACGGTATACGATACGCAGGGCGGTCTTCTCCTCATTTACCTCACAGATACTGATTGGTCTGGGCAAAATGGTGCTTTTATTCTTGGGGAAAACACCGATGAACTGTCCGGGATGTGCTTCCGCAGCCAGCTTGGTCTCAATCCACATATCAAAAATGTTTTCGGCAATTTCCTGCTGGGAAATAACCAGTGCTGTCACTTTCTCTTTCATCTTTTGATTCCTTTCTTGTTTATTTCTACCTTCTCAGTCTCACCGTTCTTCGTTGGTTTCACTGTTTATTGGGCGTGGCTTTTCAGCATTCAATAAAGTTACGCCTCATAAATGACATTCCCGTCACAAATCGTCTTCTTCACAACTCCCTGAAGCTCCCAGCCGGTAAAAGGAGTGTTGGTGGCTTTGGACGCATACTCCGTAAATACCTGTCCAGCATTCTGATCGATCAGGATCAGATCTGCGGGACCGCCTTCTGCAAGGTAACCTGCATCCAGATGGTACATAGCAGCAGGATTGGTGCTCATCTTCTGCAGCACTTCTGTCAGAGTCAGATGGCCTTCCTTCACAAGGGAGGTGACAGCCAGGGGCAGCGCAGTCTCCAGACCGATGATGCCGCTGGGGGCATCAGTGATGGCTTTTGCCTTCTCCTCTGCAGTATGAGGGGCATGGTCAGTGGCAATGATATCGATGGTGCCGTCCTTCAGGCCTTCAATCACCGCCAGTCTGTCCGTCTCTTCCCTGAGGGGAGGATTCATCTTGGCCAGAGTGCCGTATTTGATGGCTGCTTCTTCCGTCAAAGTGAAGTGATGAGGAGTGGCCTCTGCGTGGATGTTGGAGGATTTTACCCTGGCCCGTCTCACCAGTTCCACAGCTTCCTTGGTACTGATATGCTGAATATTAATGCAGGCTCCTGTCTCCACCGCAATCTGCAGATCCCGCTCTACCAGGGTAATCTCCGCCTCTCTGGGCGACCCGCCGATGCCGAAAAATTCGCTGGCCTTGCCACGGTTGATGCCGTTGTTGGTAATATACGCAGGATCTTCCTCGTGGAAGCTGATGGGCATGTCCAATGCCGCAGCCTCTTCCATTGCCCGGCGTACCAGTTCCACATCCATAATGGGAATACCATCATCCGTAAATCCCACTGCGCCTTTGGTCGCCAGTTCCTTCATGGGCACCAGTTCTTTGCCTGCCAGGCCCTTGGTCACATTGGCACAGGTGGTCACATGGATGGGGGTCTCCAGTCCACGCTTTATCACATATTCCAGAGTCTCAGGATTGTCCACAGCAGGCTTGGTGTTGGCCATCAGCACTACCGTAGTAAAACCGCCTCTGGCGGCAGACTTAGCTCCTGTATTAATATCCTCCTTGTGGGTAAATCCGGGCTCTCTGAAATGCACATGCACATCCACAAGGCCCGGTGCCACGATCAGACCTGCGGCATCGATCACCTGACAATCCTTTTCACAGACCGCCTGCCCAATCTGCTCTCCGGCAGCTTCTCTCTCCGCAATCTTAACGATCTTCTTATCCTCGATCAGGATGTCATATTCTCCCTGACGGCCTGATCTGGGGTCTATCATATATCCGTTCTTGATCAGTAACACTTGTGTACCTCCGTGTTTTTTGCTCTTTATCGCGGCGAAAACCAAATGCCGTCACGCATCTTTTAGTTGACCGCTCGCGTATATCTTACCACATTTCCGTTTGCGGCTCAATAGAAACTCCACCAAGTTCTCCAT
The DNA here is from genome assembly GCA_045532445.1 of Acetatifactor sp. Classification (GTDB taxonomy): domain Bacteria; phylum Bacillota; class Clostridia; order Lachnospirales; family Lachnospiraceae; genus Acetatifactor. The sequence goes on from JAZSFW010000207.1 coordinate 1,939, forward strand.
TCAAAACAAGGCGCGTTCCCTCTATTCAAAGATTACCGTCTTATCCAGATATTCTGTCTTGATCACAATACAAGGGTAGGAGGGCGTCCCGTTGCTCCGCAGGTCAGTATCGGGTCCCAGCAGGCTGGTACGCACATAGATGGCGTTGTCCGTCAGATACAGTTCCTCCACCGCGATGCTGTAACCACCGGTGGACTGTTCACCATACCCTACACTGATGTACAGATACTCGTTATCGCTGTAAGTCAGCTGAAAAGGCTCGGCGCCCTTTTCCTTCATGATCGTCAGCAATTCCTCCGGGATCTTCTCTTCTCCAAGCACCGTAAATTCCAAATCCCGCAGCTTTACACGTTCCCCGCTCATCATACTGCATCCGGTCATTAATAACAGCCCCACACTCCCAACCAGTGCTGCCGCCAGCCTCTTTCCCGCTATTCTAATCCGCTTTTTTCTACTTTTTCTCTCCATTCTCTCTCACAATCCACGCCACTTGTTTTGCTTCATTATATGTACATTGTACAAAAAATATGTTATACTGACACTGTTTGAGAGTCTGCCAACATGCAGCAAATGACTTCCGTGTCTTAATTATAATCAGCCGTAAATTGCGGCAGAAACAGAGGTAAATATGATTCGTTTTATTTTTGGTGTCACCTGGGTTGTTTCTTTTTTAGTACTGTCCATACCTCTTATGATCGTGGAATGGATCATCGGCAAATTCAATCC
>JAZSFW010000295.1:0-4154 GCA_045532445.1 Acetatifactor sp.
AAAGGAAGGGATAATTCCTCTTGATGAACCATTAGCTTCCTGAATTAATTGTTATTCTTTATAACCGCCAAAAGTTGTCTGTCGCAGACAGCTTAGTGAAGTGCGGCCATTTCCGGCTGTCCTCTACTTTCTTTCACACTATCTCCTCTTTTACATACTTTACATTTTCTATTACTTGTATTATAAATAAGTAAGCGGAAATACGCAACACATAGTCAAAAACAGGAAATAATTGAAGTATAATTGATTATTCGAGCAAAAATGCGCAATAATTGGAGGAAAATATGTACAGAAATGAACGAGAGAGTGAAATTTTAAAGCTGCTTGGCAGTGAGGGGTATGCAACAGTCAAACAGCTAAGTCGATTGCTTTATACCAGTGAATCCAGCATTCGGCGGGATTTGACCTCTTTAGAAAAGCAGGGGTTGGTAAGTCGCAGCTATGGCGGAGTCTCCCTTGAAAAAAACAGTTCTCAGATCATTCCTTTTTCCACAAGAGCCCATCACAATATTGCGGCAAAAAAGATCATGGCAAAGAAAGCGGGGAGTTTAATACATGATGGGGATATCATTTTCTTGGATCAGTCTTCCAGTGCGTTTTTTGTGGCTTGTGAACTTGTGAAGCGATCGAATATTACTGTGGTGACCAATAATATAGAAATTATTTCTTTTCTCTCTGGGTCGGAGGTAGAGGTGGTCTCCAGCGGAGGAAGACTGAGTAAAGAAAACAGAAACTGTCTCCTCGGAAGTGATGCCCACGGGATCTTTGAGGAAATGCATGCAGATTTTCTCTTTTTTTCGACCAAAGCCATGTCTTTTGAAGGTGTGATCTATGATTGCGTGCGGGAAGAGGTTTGTATCCGCAACACTATGTTTGCCAATGCTGATCAAAAGGTGTTCTTGTGTGACACCGCTAAAATGGGTCAGTATGCAGGATATAAGCAGTGTACTTTGCAGGATATTGATATTCTGGTCACGGAAGCTTGTGAGACTGCAACATGTCGACAGATCATGGAGAATGTTGAAAAAAATAAAAGGGCGTGGAATGGTAAATGCATATGATTGCTATTGTATAATCTGACAGTCTATTATATAATTAAAAAGCGTGTAAACTGAGAAGGTTAGCAAGGAATTGCATACAAAAATGAAAAGGAGAAGCGTGTTATGAATGCAAGTCAAAATGACATTTCACTGTTAAATGCGCTTTATGAAAACAGAAGAGCATTTCAGGGAGAATTGCATGACCATGCCAAAACAGGCGGTACCAGCGACGGGCAGCAGACATTGGATGAGTGGAAGGCTGCCATGGAGAAATTAGATATGGATTTTGCGACGATCCTGGATCACAAGCAGGTTCGTCACATGTATCTTCCGGAATGGGAAGACGGGATGTTTATCGGGGGAACAGAGCCGGGGACCAATATTGTGGACAGCAAGGCAAAGGTAAAAGGCTTGCATTACAATATGGTGTTTGCAAAACCGGAGCAATTAGAAGAGCTTCTTACAGAGTTTGAGGAATATGAATTTACGGGCGGAATGGAGGGACATTTCATTTATCCGGATTTTACACGTGCCAGATTCAGTGAATTGATCAGTGCGGTGAAAGCCAAGGGTGGTTTTTTTGTATGTCCTCATCCCACGCAGATCATGAAGTCGGATGATCCGTGTGATTACTGGTTCCAGGACGAAACCGGTATGGAGATTTTTTATATTGATATGGTGAATCCGGAGACGGTGGCAAACTATGATGTGTGGACCGGTCTTTTGGCATGCGGGAAGCGCGTATGGGCTTGTGCCGGAGGAGATGGACATGGCTGTGCTTCCGATGCGGCACTGACCACTATTTATGCAGAAGAACGCTCTGCCGAAGCTTATCTGAAGCATTTGAGAGCAGGCGATTTTACCTGTGGTCCGGTGGGAATACGCATGTGCATCGGTGAAACAAAAATGGGAGGACAATGCAGCTTTGAAGGCAAGCGTCTTGTGCTTTCTGTTGGAGATTTTCATAAGAGCATTGCATTTGCAGATCATACTTACCGCGTTGAAGTTATAAATGATAAGGGAGTTGTTTTCAGTCAGGAGGTATCCTGTGACGAAGTGTTTTCTTTTGCGATGGATACAGAAAAATGTGCATTTTACCGGATTGAGATATTTGATGCGACACGGAATCTGCGTATCGCCATCGGTAACCCTATATGGAATACACAGTCTTAGTTATTTTTACAGAATAACTTGCCAGATTGGGGGAAAAGTATTATACTAAAAGAGCGTTACATGACGCGCCAAGAGGAATAGAAAGGAGAATACCTCATGAGTAAAGTTACCAAAGACATGACGATCGGCGAGATCCTGAGAGCAAATCCTGCAGTGGCTCCTGTTTTGCTGCAAGCTGGTATGCACTGCCTAGGATGTCCTTCTGCACAGGCTGAGTCTCTGGAAGAAGCTGCTATGGTTCACGGTATCGATATTGATGCATTGATGGCAGCGATCGAGGCAGTATAAATATTTTGCATAGGCCTTTGGCCTGATATGGGACAATAAAATGCCCCGGACGAGGAAGTGCGATCCACTTATATGGACGGCTTCCGGGTCCGGGGCTGTTTCATTCATTTGACTATGCGCGGCATGACAGAGACTGCAGCGCGTGATTGCAGATCAGAGCCGGATAATGCTCCTTGAGATAACCGGTGGTCAGGTTCTTGCAAAGGGATCCGTATTCGGACAAAACATGATGAAACTTGTTGAATTCTTCCGGGGACATCTCACCCTGGGAGATCGTCAACAGGTATTTGCCGGAGCGTTCATCCTTGTAAAGGGTACTCTCGCCATGGAAACAGGTACCGGTCACCTGGGCTGCGGACATGACAGCATGAATGGAATCCATCCGGAAAATGCGGTCAGTCTGGGCAGAAACAGATGCCTTTTCTTCCTTTGTGTGTTTCCGACTGCTTTCAGAAGAAGACTTGCGGCTTTCCTGAAGCTTGCGGAACAGATCCATGACATCATCAGAAGATTCCAACTGTTCGTTTACTGCTTCGTCGTATTCCTCCTCATCTTCCTCGTTGGCAGGGGCAAATCTGGAAAAACGGGTATCCAATTCTTCCGGATCTTCCACTTTGGTAATAATAAGGACGATACATTCCCCGTTCAGAGGAATGGCTTCTATCATTAAAGGAATATCTTCCGCTTCAAAGCCAAATTCATAATTGGCCTGCTGCATCATATCGCGGAACAGGCTCTTGGCCTTTTCAGTGCCGTAAGCAAGCTCACTGATCTTGAGCTGACGGCTGGCCAGGTCTTCCTTGGTCAGGGTGCAGCGTATCTGATTTTCATTTACTTTTTCTATTTTCATAAGCCACCTTTCCTTTCTACAGCTTTTGCGGCTGTTTAGTGGTATGCGAAAAATCTATTCAAACATTGGCTAAAAGTATATTATACTTTCGGACGCCTTAAGTCAATAGGCGGAGTAAAGTTTAAAGTTTTTTAATATTTATAAGTCTTGTCAAAGTCCAATATCTGGGATATAATGCAGACAGAGATGTTTCCGGTAAACAGCGCAGGAGGGAGGTTTTGGCGTTCTCCTGCTAAACAGGTCGGTATATTACAGGAACGGATTGTTCCATCTCATCCTTAGAAGCTTTGCATTTCTGATATTATTATATGTCAGTTTTTTAGAATTTGTCATGAAGATATAAGGATGTCTTACAAGCGTGCGTGCTTGTGTCGATACTTATTCCACACTTTATTTATTTTTACAGTTATAATTCAATTTAATCATTTCAAGAAAGTATTTTTGTTTTTTTGGCGCAGCCGGTGCATCTTTAAATGGGATAGGTCAGTATTGGTTTATTAGGGCTTGGATTTAATATACTCACAGACACTTTTGGTCCGAAAGCCTGAACCGGGAAAAAGATATGGGATGCCTCTCTAATCTGAAACGGAAAATTTATAAATTTAGTAATGACGTTATCCGCAGAGTCTGTTATAATAATATGGACGATTCGTTTTGCGGCAGGCATCTTTCGGGGGTCTGCCGGGATATACCGTAAGCTTAGGTGTGAAGCATCTTGAAATAACATGAGAAAAGGGCAGAGAAAATGAAGAGAAAGATAATTCCCGTATTGGTTGCCGTATTTTTGATTCTGGTGATCGGCG
>JAZSFW010000136.1:0-9621 GCA_045532445.1 Acetatifactor sp.
TGTTTGCAGTTGTAAAACAGCAAGAGTTGCTAAGAACTGAAAACTAAAAGAAATGGAAGTTAAGGGCAGAGCCCTCAACCACAAAACTCGCGCGCAATGCGCGCTCAGACATGTTGTGGTTGGGGGCTCTAACACATCCATTTCTTTTAGTTGTCAGTTCTAAGCAACTCTAGCAGTTTTACAGATGTCAAACAATTAAGGCTGCGAGGTAATGCACCGGTCAAATTCAAAATCGGGTCTATGTACTATATCTAAGCCGCGTACCCCCGCGAATTACTTGGCCGGTATGAAATGTGCTGTTTACTACAGGAAGGACGAAAAAGGAGATGATGGAGTTGGGATGTTAAAAGCTGCCGGGAAGCAAATAATGGGCTTCCTGACAGCTTTGTTTGATTGGATTATTTGATTGTTAGAACTATTTGTTGCGTTTGCGCTGAATGAGCTTGGTGATCTCTACGATGGGGATAACCAGAACGCCAAGTGCGATAGCGATAAGGTACTCGGTCAGAGTTACAGCGGTAAAGCCGAATGCACCGGCAAGGAAAGGCACTTCACATACCAGGGTGGTAGCGATCAGTGCAACGATTCCGGCGCCGATCAGAACCTTGTTCTGAGTGGGCAGACGGAAGATGCTGCCGCGCTGGGAACGCATGTTGAAGCTGTGGAAGATTTCAGCCATGGACATGGTCAGGAAGGCCATTGTGGTACCGTCAGCACTGTTGGTGATAGCCCAGTTGCCTGATTCCATGAAATGTCCTATGAAGTAGGAGATCAGAACCAGTACGGAAACCATAAGACCCTGGTAACCGATATCAATTCCCATGCCGCCTGAGAAGATGCCAGCTTTTGCATCTCTGGGCTTACGTCTCATGATGTCGGGCTCGGCTTCTTCCATGCCAAGTGCGAGGGCAGGGAAACAGTCAGTTACTAAGTTGATCCACAGTAAGTGTACGGGCTGTAAGATGGTAAAGCCCATCAGGGTTGCTACGAAAATACTGATTACCTCACTCATGTTGGAGCCGAGGAGGAACTGGATGGCCTTGCGGATGTTATCGTAGATACGGCGGCCTTCTTCTACAGCGCCTACGATGGTAGCAAAATTGTCGTCGGTCAGAACCATATCAGCTACGTTCTTGGTAACATCGGTACCAGTAATACCCATACCAACACCGATGTCTGCAGACTTGATGGAGGGGGCATCGTTGACACCGTCACCGGTCATGGCTGTCACATAACCTGCATCACGCCATGCATTGACGATACGTGTCTTGTGCTCCGGCTGAACACGGGCATATACGGCAATATTCTGCAGTTCTTTTGCAAATTCTTCATCGCTCATGTCATTTAACTGGGATCCGGTAATGGCTTTGCGGTCTTTACCGAGAATACCCAGTTCTTTTGCGATGGCAATAGCGGTGTCAATGTGGTCGCCGGTGATCATGATAGCGCGGATACCTGCGCTGTTACATTCAATAATAGCATCTTTTACCTCGGGACGTACCGGGTCGATCATGCCGCTTAAACCGATAAAGCACAGATCCTGCTCCAGATAGTCCGCATCATAGGCGGGTTCGTCGTTCCAGATACGCTGTGCACATGCCAGGACACGGAGTGCCTTGTCCGCCATGGCCTTGTTGTTCTTAAGAATTTCGGCCTTATATTCTGCTGTCATAGGAAGTGCCTGACCATCCTTGAAATAGGTGGTGCAGCGGTCCAGGATCACATCGGGTGCACCCTTGGTAAACTGGATATATTGCTCGCCAGAAGGATGAACAGTAGACATCATCTTACGGCCGGAGTCAAAGGGCGCTTCACCGCTTCTGGGATAAGAAGCCTTCAGGTCGGACTTGGGCAAGTCTAATTTATTGGCCCAAACAACAAGTGCTGCTTCTGTGGGTTCGCCGGTTACGGTGCCGTCATCAGCAAGTTCAGCATCGCAGCAAAGGGCCATGGCTTTTGCCAGGTGCTTTTCGTCTTCGCCAAAGAAATCTACAACAGTCATCTTATTCTGTGTCAGGGTTCCGGTCTTGTCGGAACAGATGATCTGCGCGCAACCCAGGGTTTCAACAGCAGTCAGTCGCCTGATAATAGCATTTCTTCTGGACATGTTGGTAACACCGATGGATAATACTACGGTTACAACGGCTGCCAGACCTTCGGGGATGGCAGCAACTGCTAAAGATACAGCTACCATGAAGGAATCCAGAACACCTTCCAGAGAGAAACCATTTCTTAAAATCTGAACAAGGAAAATAACAACACAGATTCCCAGTACCAGCCAGGTCAAAATCTTGGACAACTGACTGAGCTTGATCTGCAAAGGGGTCTGGCCTTCTTCGGCATTGGCAAGAGCATCTGCGATCTTACCCATTTCGGTGTCCATACCGGTTGCGGTGATCACGGCCTTACCACGTCCGTATACAACGGTGGAGCCCATGTATACCATGTTCTTTCTGTCGCCAAGAGGTACCTCTTTGGAGGAATCTGTCAAATTAATAATATCAATAAATTTAGTGACGGGAACGGATTCTCCGGTAAGAGCAGCTTCTTCAATCTTAAGACTTGCGTTCTCGATCAGTCGCCCGTCGGCCGGAACGGCATCTCCTGCTTCCAATAATACCACATCACCGATCACCAGGTCTTCACTGTGGACGGTCATGATCTTGCCGTCACGCATAACCTTGGATGTGGCGGCTGACATTTGCTGCAGCGCTTCAATGGCTTTTTCAGCCTTGCTCTCCTGGTATACACCAAGCACAGCATTCACAATGACAACTGCAAGAATAATGATAACGTCGGTAAAGCTTTCATTTTCCACCACAGCAAGCACTCCGCTGATACCGGCAGCAGCCAGAAGGATCAGGATCATGGGATCCATCAGCTGGCTGATAAAGCGCTTCAGTAAGGAATCTTTTTTGGCTTCCGCCAGTTTGTTCTTTCCATTGGCTAAAAGACGCGCTTCGGCTTCTTGTGAGGAAAGACCGTTGACAGAACTTTGGGTTTCGGCCAAGACACTGTTAATGTCTTCAGAATAGTGTTTCAATTTGTAGATCTCCTTTCTTATCTATTACAATTTCTAATGATAATACTATCTTAATTTTGGGATGATTGCAAGGGTGCAAATGCTTTTTTGACTAAAATTTTGGCAATTTTTCTGCCTTGAAGCACAGAAGAAAAAGCTTTCTGTCGGAAAAATAATAAAAACAGGCGAAAATAAGCTGATTTTTGTGCAAAATAACAGTGCGTGGAAGAAGATTTGGAACGGAGAAAATCTCGCTGTTGTGGTTATACACAAGGGGTGTTTTTTGAGCGTAGCACCACATTGGGAAAATTGTGTCTCTGGTTCACAGCAAAGAGCGAAAAACCTTGGGAGACACGCCAAAAAAATCTTTGAACAAATGATTAAAATGGCTAAGGTTATGAAATCCACATTCCAGAGAAACTTCCAGGATGCTCTGCTTGGTATTCAGCAATAAATAGGTACTATGGATCAGCCTTTGCTCGTTGATCCATTCTACCGGAGTTTGATGCAGATATTTTTGGAAGCATCTGCACAGGTGTGGATAAGAATAGTCGGTTTGGTCTTTTAAATATACAACACCGCCGGATAAGCCTTCCGGTGTTTTCAGCTTGGAGATCAGCTGTTGCAGCCAAACGGGAGTCTTTGTTTCCTGGTCGGTCTTATGACGAGGATTGGAACAAAGCAGGCAGGTTGTCATCCACTGCTTAATGAGTCCGCGCTCTTTGGAGAGCTGCCTGGAAGGGACCAGGAGCTCTTTTGCCTGATTGGTCAACTGTGGAATCATCCTTTGCGGCAAATGTCCTGTAATAGGCCAGGAGAGGGATTGGGCATCACCAAATTCTAAAAAAGATAGTATTTCCTGCATCAGTGATACTGAAACGGCAATGTTGACCAAATCGATTCCTTCGTCATCAAATGCTTGAATACAATGACTGTCATCAGGCTTCAAGATAATAAAGTCACCTCTGTTCAAACGGTAAGGAATACCGTTGATTTCGTCAATTGCTGTTCCATAGGTGATGATTTCGATCTCAAAAAATTCATGACAGTGCCAGATAGGCATGGTCGTCTTGCTATAGTGACGCAATAAGCAATAAAAATCCCTTTGGGGAGTGAAAAAGGTGTCGGCACGCAGTCTTTTTGTCATAAAAGGTTCCTTTCTTGGAAGAAACATGCAGTATATTTCGTGTAGATATCAATATAATACAAGAATTGTTAAAGGAATGCAAGTATTAGTGGAAAAGTTCCTGTATAATAGGTTGTAATAATACAAGCGAGGTGATTCAAATGACAGGAAAAGAGCGACTTATCGCAGCATTGGATAGAAAGTGTCCTGACCGCTTGCCGGTAACGACACATCATATTATGAGCCATTTTTTGAAAAAATATATGAATGGATGTAATAGTCTGGAATTTTTTGGACAGATGGGGCTGGATCCGATTGTCTGGGTGAATGATAACCAGTATACCAAGGAACAGCTGGAGAATTGGAGACTGGAAAGGGAAGTGTTAAGTGATCCCCAGTACCATACAGAAAGATATCATATACACACACCTTTAAAGACTTTGTCTATGGTAGTGCAGTCCAATCAGTATACCAGCTGGGTGGTGGAGCATTTGCTTAAGGATAAAAATGACATTGAAATTCTGGAACGCTATATGCCTGTGCCAAAAGCCAATAAAGAGGCTGTGCAAAAAGCTGCTATAGAGCATCCGGATTGTCTGATCCGCGGCACTACGGTATGTTTGAGTCCTCAGGGTCAGCCCGGATGTTGGCAGGAATTGGCTATGCTTTTTGGGATTCAGGATCTGATCATGGAGACTTTTGATGATCCGGATTGGGTGCAGGAGACTTTAGAGATCATCCGGGATAAAAAGATGGAGTATGCAAGAAGTCTGGAAGGATGTCCGTTTGATGTGATTGAATTGGGCGGAGGCGATGCTTCGACGACCGTGATCTCACCTTCTATCTTTGAAGAGTTCGTGGCTCCTTACGATACACCGCTGATTCAGCTGATGCAGGAAAAGGGACAGCGCGTTGTTTATCACACCTGTGGAGGAATGATGCCTATTTTGGAAAGTCTTGCTGATATGGGGGCCAATGCATTGGAGACCTTTACACCGGCAGATATGGGCGGAGATGCAGATCTTAAGCAGGCAAAGAAGCGTATTGGAGACAGAGTGTGCATGATCGGCGGCTTTGATCAGTTCCATTACTTTACAGGCTGTACGCCGGAAGATACCAAGAGATATGTCAGAAAGTGCTTTGAGGAAGCCGGTGAGGGCGGAGGATTTATCTTATCTCCTTCGGATCATTTCTTTGATGCGGATCCCGTATTGATCAAGGCATTTGCGGAAGAAGCTGCAAACTGCAGATATTAAAGGCTGAATAAAAATTGCCAAAGGAGCAACCAAAATGAGCAGAATCGATCTTGTGAATATAAAACAAGGAACAAAATCAGCACCGCGTTTTTCCAGAGGCAACACCCTGCCGTTAGTGCAGAGACCGTTTGGTATGACTGCCTTTGTACCGCAGACAGATACAAAGGGTGGGTGGTTCTATCATCCGGACTCTCACAGTCTGGAAGGAATCCGGCTCACCCATCAACCAAGTCCCTGGATCAGTGATTACGGTACTTTCCTGATGACGCCGCAGAATGGAGTGGTGGCTGACAGCAGTGCAAGAGCATGGGGGGGATATCGGTCTTTGGATGCTGTGATGACTCCTTCTTATATGAAGTTGCATTTTCTGCGTTCCCGCTGCGATTTTGAATTGACTCCGTCAGAAAGGGGGGCTGTATGCCGGCTTACCTTTCACACAGAGAAGCAATCCTGTCTGTCTCTGCTTCCGGTAATGGGAGAATACCATTATGTGATAGACCGAGAAAAGAATCAGATCATCGGAAGCACAACAGGTCATGCACAAGATATTGCAGAAAAGTTTAAAATGTACTATGTGCTGCAGTTTAAGGCGGGAGATGTTGACTTTGAGGCTACACATTCTGTCAAAGAAGATGATCCTGAGAAGGCTGCAATGCATATTTTCCTGAAGAAACCGGTTGTGGAGTTTGCACTTGGAACCTCTTATATTTCGGAAGAGTTGGCACAGCTTTCTCTGAAACGTGAGATCGGGGATCGTTCTTTTGAAGAAATAAAGGCGGAGAATGATGCTTGTTGGGAAGAAAAGCTTGGCCGGATTGAAGCGGTGTTCGAGGAGGAAGAGCAGGAGAAAACATTTTATACCTGCCTGTGGAGAACCTTCCTGTTTCCTCATAAATGTTATGAATTTGACCAAAATGGAAAGATGGTGCATTATACACCCATAGACGGCAGTGTGCATGAGGGTCCCCGTTATACAGATAATGGGTTCTGGGATACTTATCGTACCGTATATCCTTTGTTTGCGCTGATCGCCCGGGAGGAATATGCACAGATGCTGGAAGGCTTTGTGAATGATTATCGTGAGTGCGGATGGCTTCCCCGCTGGATTTCTATCGGTGAGGTTGGATGCATGCCCTCTACCTTGATCGATGCAGTGATTGCTCATGCTGTTATCCATGATATCGGTGACAGGAAAATCTGGGAAGATGCCCTGGAAGGTATGCTCAATCATGCAAATAACAAGGCGCCGCTGCCTCGTTTTGGGCGAAATGGTGTGGAGTTTTATTGCGATTACGGGTATGTTCCCCGTGAAGAATACAAGGAATCTGTCAATTTGACGCTGGATGCAGCTTACGGTGACTGGTGTATTGCTGTGGTGGCAAAGAAGTTGGGAAGAATGGATCTGGTTGATACTTATCTGAAGCGTTCCGAAAATTATAAGAAGCTTTTTGATCAGGAAACCGGTTTTATGCGAGGCAAAGATAAAGATGGTGTCATGGCAGAGGATTTTGATCCTGTCAGATGGGGCGGCGAATATACAGAAGCTGCTGCCTGGCAGACAACCTTTGCTGTGCCCCATGATATTTACGGGCTGGCGGAATTGATGGGAGGCAAAGAGGCAATCCTGAAAAAGCTCGATGAACTTTTTGCCACACCGCCTTACTATTCCACAGAAGGGTATGGGAGAGAGATTCATGAGATGACAGAAATGGCAAGTCTGGATTTTGGGCAATGTGCCATCAATAATCAGCCATCATTCCATATTCCGTATATCTATGCGTGCTTCGGAGAAAAAGATAAGGCAACTTACTGGGTGCACAGAATAGCCAAGGAGGCATTTTCCTATAAAGAAGATGGATTCCCGGGAGATGATGATAACGGTACAGCTTCTGCGTGGTATATATTTGCCTGTCTCGGATTTTATCCCTTCTGCCCAGGCAGCCGGGAGTCTGTAGAAATTGAAGCGTTGGCGAAGAAATGGAGGATTCCGGCAAACGGAATGTCCAGCTGTTCTTAAGAGGTAAGGTTATGCTGATATTATATGGAAATACAGTAGTGGGACCAGACTGGGAGATCAATGAAAGAGAAGCGGCAGGTTATTCCCGTGTCTATTATGTGCATGAGGGAGAGGCGTTTTATACTGCCGATAATCAGACTGGCAAATTGGTTGCAGGTCATATATATATTATGCCTAACAACACGCCCTATAAGATTTTACGCAATAAAAAGATGGATTTTGCCTGTACGTATCTCCATGTTGACATACCTATGGTGCAGATAAATGGTATGATTGAATTGATTCCCAAAAAAGAGGAGTCATTGTTCTACTATATGAATCTGGTCCGTAGGCTGATTGACGAAGACAGGCATGAGCTGCTTTGCAACCTGGCAGAGGATATTATTTATTATTGTAGAGAAAATTCCTATTGTTCCTATTATTCTGAATTTTTGTACAGAATCACAGAATTCATTCAGGACCATATATCTGAGAAAATAGCAGTGGATGAATTAAGCGCACTGTACCATTACAATGCCAATTATTTCATTGAGGTTTTTAAAAAAGAGGCAAATTGTACGCCTTACCAATATGTGATACGTATTCGGATGCAGAAAGCTTTGCAGTTAATGTGGCAGGGAAAGGATCTGAAGTATGTGTCGGAACTGGTTGGTTTTTCGGATATCAGCTCATTTTGCAGGGCGTTCACCAGATATTTTGGAATGTCCCCCAAACACTATATGGATGTGAGAAAAGGGAAAACGTGAAAAAATCAATTTCTATGTTTTGGCATGGTAAATCTGAGTTTTTGTCATTGTTTAAAAAACAAAAATATGTAATGATTAAAAAGGTGTGCAAACCTAGAATTACACTTGGTAAAGAAAGGAAAGAGTTATGAGTGGTAGTAAAGACAAGTATCAAAAGCCGGCATTGATTTCAAGCAAGCAGAAATCCTGGTTCTCTACTTTTATAGCGAGTTTCGGCGGGTACAAGAAGCAGTATGCATTGACTTTGATGTTTATTCCGGTAGTCCTGTATTTCTTTGTTTTTAAGTACATACCTATGGGTGGCATTATCATGGCTTTTAAGGATTATAAAGTTAGCCTTGGAATCTTTGGAAGCGAATGGAATGGCTTTGAGAATTTCACAAAGGTATTTGCGACAAATACATTCCTCAGATCAGTAAAGAATACGCTTGAGATAAGCTTGCTCAGAATTGTCATAGGCTTTCCAGTGCCGATCATCCTGGCTCTCTTGCTGAACGAGGTAAACAGTGAGAAGTTCAAGAAATCGGTGCAGACCATTACATATTTACCTCATTTTATTTCATGGGTCGTACTTGCCGGTTTGTTTGAACAGTTACTTTCCCCCAGCAACGGTGCGGTAAACAGTATCCTGAACACCTTGTTTGGTATGGAGCCCATCTACTTCCTGGGAGACAACGATTACTTCCGCGGAACCTTGATCGTGACAGCCATCTGGAAGGGTGCAGGCTGGTCCTCTATTCTTTATCTGGCAGCGATCACCGGTATTGATCCCAGCCTTTATGAGGCGGCCAGATGTGACGGTGCTACTAAATTACAGTGTACAAGATTTATTACTTTGCCTTGTATCGCAGCAACCATCACTGTTATGCTGATTCTGGAGATCGGTGGTATTCTGGATGCCGGATTTGATCAGGTATTTAACCTGTACAATACTGCAGTTTATGAAACCGGTGATATTATTGATACCTATGTATACCGCTATGGTGTAGGCGAGATGCAGTATGCGAGAAGTACGGCTGTGGGCTTGTTCAAGAATGGTATCGGATTTATCCTTGTTGTAGGCACCAACATGATCACGAAAAAGATCAACGGAAATGGAATTTGGTGAGGTGGCAGATATGAAGAGAAGATTAAAAAAGATTACGTTTGGCTCCGTCATGACTTACCTGATACTTGCTCTGTTTTCCGCCACGATCGTTGTAGCGTTTTTACACCTGCTTAGTATCTCCTTTTCCCCTTCCCATATAGCTACAAAGGGTGGACTTCATCTGTGGCCGAAGGAATTTACGCTTAGAAACTATGCAGAAGTTTTTAAGAATGATTATATCTGGATCGGTTACAAGAATACGATTTTTATTACTGTGGTTGGTACTGTAGTAAAATTGGCATTCACAGCCATGGGTGCGTATGTACTTTCCAAGAAGTATTTCCCTCATAGAACTTTCTGGACCTTT
>JAZSFW010000015.1:0-4860 GCA_045532445.1 Acetatifactor sp.
GGTTTTGTTATTTTGGAATTTTAAAAAGGAGGTTTGTTGTTATGAAAGCAGGATATGCAAGGATTGATATTACCCCGCCTCTCGGCAGCCCGATCGCAGGATATTATGATCCCAGGATCGCTGACGGCATTCTGGATCCGGTTTATGCAACGGCTGTTGCTTTTGACGATGGAGAGCGTAAGGCAGTTGTTTTAAGCGTTGATATCATTGGTATGGGTCAGGGGTTCATGGCTAAGGTACGTCCTGCCATTGCAGAGGCAATCGGAATAGACAGGGAAGCTGTGTTTGTTTGCTGTACCCATATTCATACCAGTTTCGGTCCGGGCGTTGGTGCAAGAGGAAAGGTTGTTTCATTTTATGACTCAGAATATGCGCAGTGGCTCATTAAGCGTCTTGCAGACACAGCAGCGCTGGCCATGAGTGACCTGGCACCTTCAAGGTTCTTTTATACACATGGAGAGGTGAAGGATGTGGCATTTGTCCGCAGATTCCGAATGAAAGACGGATCGGTCCGCACGAATCCGGGCTGGCAGAATCCGGATATTGACCATGCACTGGGTACCCCTGACGAAAGCTCTTCCCTTCTTATTATCAAAAGAGAAGGTAAGCCGGAAATTGGTATTGTGAATTTCCAGGTGCATCCCGACGTAATTGGCGGCAACAAGTATTCTGCAGACTATCCGGGATTTGTTCGTAATACCTATGAAAAGAATATTGAGAATTCCCGCTGCATGTATATTTGCGGCACACAGGGTGACACCAACCACGTAGACGTGCGCCAGAACACAGAAACGGAATGCGCACACGGCTATGAGCGTTCCCGCTATATGGGAAAAAAGATAGCAATGTCTGTGTTGGCAAATTATGAGCTTGCCAAAGAGATTCGCGCAGACAAGGTCAATTACGTAGAGAAGATCATCACAGTGAAATACAACAAGGGAGGAAGACCGGAGGAGGTTGCTAAGGCCGAGGCTTTGGTGAAACTTCAGAAGGAAGTAGGAACAGATGCTGCTCTTCCCGGTGTGGAACCGGTGATGCGTCGTGTTGAGATGGTGGCAGAGGCTTCCAGAATTGTCAGAATGATGTCTATGCCGGATGAAAAGGAATTGTGCATGACAGCGATTTCTGTGGGAGATGCCGTGTTTGCAGGTTTCCCCGGTGAGCCTTTCACTGAAGTGGGACGCCAGCTCAAGGCAAAATCTAAATTTGCTCTTACCATTCCTGCTTGCTGTGCCAACGGATATGAAGGATATTTCCCGGTTCAGTCAGCATTTGAAGAAGGAGGCTATGAGGTGCTCACAACAAGCTATGCAAAAGGAAGTGCAGAAAAAGTGCTTGAGGCATCCATAGAAATCGTGAATTCATTATAAGCAAAAACAGGAATTTTGATTGACAAAGCAAAAAAATAGAGTTAAATTTAATTAAAAAAGAAGTTCCAGAAAGGAGATTTCTATGAATAAGTTAAAAGCAGGATTTGCGCGTGTCAATATCACTCCCAATCTGGGGGTGTCTATGTCCGGTTATTTTGAAAAGCGTTATGTACAGGGCGCCTTAGATGATCTGGAGTTAAGTGCGCTGGCAGTGGCTACAGATGATACCATAGCGCTTCTGATCAGCGTGGATGTTCTGATGTTTGTCAGAGAGATTGCAAATGATTTTAAAGAGAGCATCACCAAGGCAACCGGAGTGCCGGCAGATTGTATTTACATTCATGGTACCCACATACATACCGGATGTACTATGACAAAGCAGCCGGAAGAAGAGGCGACTGCTGAATATTTAAGGTTTTTGACCAACAGAATGGCTTATGTGGCCAAGGCTGCTATAGAGGATATGAAGCCGGCTAAGATGGGCTGGGCTGTCGGCAAGGCACCCAATGTGGCATTTATCCGCCGTTACCGTATGAAAGATGGCTCCATCCGGACCAACCCGGGTATTAATAATCCCGACGTTTTGGCCCCCATCGGTGAAGTGGATGACAGAGTGAATGTTCTTCGCTTTGACAGAGAAGGCGCAGAGAGTCTGGTTTTGGTGAACTTTGGAAATCATCCGGATGTAATAGGCGGTGAATATGTTTCTGCAGACTGGCCCGGATTTATGCGCAGAACTGTAGAGAGAGCCCTTCCTGAATGCAAGTGCATTTTCTTCAATGGATGTCAGGGAGACGTAAATCATGTGAATACCTTCCCCAAAGACACAGACAGACCGCTGCCTGATTTTACAAAGGTTCCTCAAGAAAAAGAAGAAATTGCTGCAAGACAGAAGGAGAAATACGAATTCTCCCGCTATATGGGACGTGCTATGGCCGGTACTGTATTGCAGGAATATGATAAGGTAAAGTATATTGATGTTGAGGCAGTTCGCGGCATGGAGAGGATCATTCATGTTCCTTCCAACATGGGTGCTCCGGAGGAATTGGAAGAGGCGAAGCGTTTGAACAAAATGTATAGAGAAGGCCGCATCAAAGAGTTGCGCAAGATTTATCCGGGCATGATGTTTGAGACTACCATTGCTCGCGCCAATCGTATCGTTGCTTTGGAAAACGGACCGGAATATTTTGAAATGAACCTGAGTGCAGTTGCCATCGGTAAGGTTGTCATGATCGGTCTTCCGGGAGAACCTTTTACTCCGGTAGGAAAAGGTCTGAAGGAAACTGATGACTGGGATCTGGTTCTGCCCACCTGCACCACCAATGGCGCATTTGGCTACTTCCCCATGATGGATTCCTATGAAGAAGGCGGCTATGAGGCTAACTCATCCAGACTGAAGGCAGGATCTGCTGAATTCATGATGGAAGAAGGTAAAAAATTGTTGAGAGAGCTTGCATAAAGAGAACTTGCTTGAAAAAAAGTAAATAAACAAAAACCTGATCACACGTGATAATGAGAAATCGATTGAACGTGTTGATCAGGTTTTTATAATGTCAAAATAAAACTTCATATGTTCCTTGCAGTAATTTGTCAGATATTGGTGCAATGTCATGTCTGTACATTCTTTGATCATCTGACTTAAATAGTGGGGATTGCATTATCATAGTTGGAATGGATATATTCCATAAATATTTTTTGATTTATAAATGCTCTATATCGTTTCGGATAGCGTCATCCGGATCAGCCTTTTCAACAAATATCTTCTTCGGATTTTCCAGCTTTTTGAATTGTTCGTAATACCGCACACCAAATTCCCGAAGTGCTGCAGCACTGAAGTGCAGATTGTCCGGATTAGCCCCTAAGCCTTCTGCTGATACGAAACCAGTCATTTCCCTTTTATCAGATACACGTTGAAGGGCATCGTTTACATAAATATAGTTTTTGTATTTGTCCGAGCGGGGGCAATCCTTCAAGTAATCGCCCAGTCCGCCCAATAAAAAAGGAACATCTGTCAATCCTAGTTTTTCGCGAAAAGCATCCAGGATTATCATCAGCTTCTCTTCATAATAGGGGTAACGATCTGCAGCACAGTCAGATTCGCCCTGATGCCATAGCACACCTGCAATAGTTGAAGTCCTGGAGGCAAGCTCCGACTGATAGCAGGCATGATCAAACAAAATACCTCCAACTCTCCACTGATCCAGAGAACTGCCGCCGTCTGCACAAGGGATAATTCCCACATCGACGTTTTTCTCTTTCGCATACAAATATGCAAAGCTCTCAGCAAGATTGATGCCGGAGGTGACTCTGTCCGGATTCACCGGCACGTACATTTTGCGCCAACGTCCGTTCCGGAGTACATGAATTCTTTCATTAGAGATTGGTTCCACTTCATGTGCAAAGCCTCGACCGCCCATGTTTGACTGGCCAATTATTAAAAAGGAGTGTATCATGATACTGACCTCCTGGTATAAACAGTTCGCGTATATTTGATATCTTCTCCGCCGGTTTCACCTATCGTAATATCAAATTCGTCGGCATCAAATTCTGGAAAGAATACATCACCATTATCAACGATGAGGTCTACTTCCGTAATATACATTTCATCTACCAGCGGAAGAGCCTCTTTATACAAGCCATATCCACCGGCAATATATGCTTTTTCTCCTTTGGAGATGTCTATAGCCTCCTGAAGAGAACCTACCGTGACGAGATTTTCGCCTACAAAATTTTGGGTTCTTGATACAACAATATTCTTGCGATTGGAAAGTGGATGACCGATTTCTTCGTAAGACTTTCTTCCCATGATCACGGTATTGCCTGTGGTAAGTTCTTTGAATTGTTTCTGTTCGCCTTTAATCCTCCAGGGAATTTCTCCATTTTTACCGATTACATTGTTTTTTGAGCGAGCTACTATTAAACCGATCATATTATACGCCCTTTCTGCAAAGATATCAAATTAAGCCTGCTCCCAATACTCCTCAAAGCAGATTCCCTTATCTGTAATCTCCTTTGCAATTTCGGGAGAGTCTATGTAGCGGAAATGCCAGGATTCGTAGCCAATCTTGGTGATGGCTTCCTTGCCCTTTGGATATCTTAAAATAAAACCGTATTGAGGAAGCTTAGCTTGAACGATCTGAAACAGATCGTTAACGCTTAAAAGGTATTCTATGGTTCGGAAGAGCTGATCGCCCTGCATAATGGTTACATCAATGGCAAGACCTGTGTGATGCTCGGAATGTCCGGGTATGGCAACATATTTTTTGGCATAATCCAAGCCAAAATTTTTAGTATATCTGGCATAAGTTTCTTCCTGCTGCGGGATTGTTCTGTAAACGGAAATAAGTTCAATGCGGATGCCGTCATTTTTAAGAAGGTCTTCCCGAAGACGCAAAAATGCCTCGTAAGTTTTTTTCTCGATCTCATACTTTTCGCCCACAGCGTTCTCTGCAGAGATAAGCTCGATGGTTTCCTCAAAGTTATCAGGGAG
>JAZSFW010000062.1:0-18671 GCA_045532445.1 Acetatifactor sp.
TCAAACATGTTGCCTTATTGTGCGCAACGCTTCTATTTCTGCTTTTTTATCATCCTAAGAAACACTAATCGACTTACAGATGTCGAACCCAGCCACAACTGCCTGTCCATGACCAACACATCAGCCCAGCCCGGGGGATCATTATATGCCGCAGATTTGTCTCTCTTAGGCGCTAAGAGGATGATAGTTTGATAGGTGGTGTTTCTGCTTGACATGATTGGACTATTGTGATAGTATAGACTATAGAAATAGTCTGGCTCTATGGAGGTTCATAATGAAGGAAAAACTATTTGAAAGTGAAGCCAAGGTGATGGAAATCATCTGGGCAAAAAGCCCGGTATCAGCAAAGGATATCAGTTTGATCGCAGCGAATACCATTGGATGGAATAAAAATACCACCTACACAGTCATTAAGAAATTAGAAGCAAAGGGATTTATCAAGCGTGAAGATCCCGGTTTTATCTGTACTCCTCTTGTATCAAAAAATCAAATGCAAAAGGTAGAAGCGGCTTCTCTTGTAAAGAAGGTGTTCGGTGGTTCCAGGAAGGCTTTGTTTTCTGCTTTACTTGAGGATGAGCCTTTATCTGAAGAAGAAGTCAATGAGTTGCGGAAGCTGATTGATAATAGGTGATGCTATGCTGCAGGAAGTATTCTATTGGACATTTAATATGAGTATAACAGCTACTTTGACCGGTGTTCTTATTATGCTCATCAGACTGGTAAAAAAGATTCCCAGAAGGCTTACGGTGTTTCTTTGGGGAATCCCCTTTTTGCGGATGACGTTTCCTTTTGGGTTGAACAGTCCTTATAGTCTGATATCATTACTATCCCAAATCACCACAAGAACAATCGTTGTGTACCAGCCGGCTGAAAAATTTGCTTTTTCAATGATGAATAGTGTGATGGCAGCAGACACCTATTTCCCGATCACTTACAAACTGAAGTTTATTGACAAGATATTTGGCGTGGCTTCTGTTGTATGGATTATCGTTTCTTTGGTGATTCTTTTGACGTTGGCAGCTACATACATTGCAACAATTTATGAAGTCAAAGATGCGGCACATTTGAGAGACAATATTTATCTTTCAGAGAAGGTCATATCACCTGCGGTATATGGCATTGTAAAACCTAAGATTATTTTGCCTGCATCGTATAAAGACAGAGAGTTCGATCTTATTATCCTGCACGAAAAAGCACATATACAAAGTCTTGATAATCTATGGCGAATAACAGCGTTTGCAATTGTAGCTATACACTGGTTTAATCCCCTTTGTTGGTTATTCTTAAAAGGTTTTCTTGCGGATCTTGAATTGTCCTGCGATGAGCGTGTCGTTACAAAGTTGGGACCTGATCGTGCAAAGGAATATGCAGTATCATTGTTAGAAAGCAGGCAAGGAACAACCGTGTTTGCATCTGCTTTTGGCGGCGCTAAAATACGCACAAGGATTGAAAATATACTGTCTTTTCAGAGATTGACTTGGCTTTCGCTCACTGTATTTCTTGCATTGATCGGTGTCATTTCCTATGTGTTACTGACAAATCCGGGATGAAAGGAGATTCCATATGAAAAACAAACAGTTTAACAGATACTTCCTGCTTTCCTGCATAGGTGTATTGATTGCCTCGTATTATCCTTTGTCAATGGGGGTTCGGGTGATTAATGAAATGATTGTTGTTGGTACTGTGCTGAAAGAAAGGTATCCTAAATATATTATTCCATACACCCCGATCTGTATTGCGATCATCGTCGGTGTTCTCCTGATGCCTTTATGTATCAAGTTATTTAAGAGATTTGCTCTTGCAGGTGGTGCTTTTATAGCAGCAGTAGTGTTCTTTGCAATCGAATTACTGTTTGAACAGCAGGTTGTGATAACAACAGAAGAAACCGTTACAAAACTGCAAGATTGGCAAATGTTTATGTGTTATATCCCTGTGGAGGTTTTGGGCGAAAACGTAACTACATACAAGATACAAACAGCAGTTGATATTTTGATGGGAGATTACAATCCTGCGTTTAAGCTACATTTTTACGTGATTTCCCTTGTTTTGATCCTTACAATACTAAACAGTTTGTATGGCTTTGGACAAATGGTAAAGACCGGTGAAAAGAAGCGTCTGAAAGCGTTGATTCTACAGTCAATTTGTTCCCTTACATTCCTTGGTCTCTGTATTCTGGCTTGTTTTACGGCATTTTGGAGGGACGGTAATATTCAGGTTTCTGCACTGTCTGCATCATTAATGACGGTGTTCTTTATTCTTCTGGGTGTGACGGCCGGAGTGTTTGCGGGTTCTTTTCTTTTGGGAAAAAGCAAGTTTATTTCTGTGTGGATGCCGGCGTTTGTCGCTTCTGTGATGACAGTTCTTATGTATATCGGAGAAATGATCCTGCTTAATGGACATTTGTATCACTTCGGCACAGGGATTTTGTTTGATAGTATCCCGGGAATTGTTCTTGCTCCGATAGATTTGTTCATAGTATTGGCTTCAGGGGGCATAACCGCATGGATATTTATTTTACTCAATAGCTGCCGGAAAGGTGAATGAAATCGTTGTTACGGCAGGATAATACAGGATATTACAACGGTGACTATTTTGATCCAGTAGCATATTGGGTGAAAGACAATGTTTTTATGCTCTGCGTGTGTTTGTGGATGAGGAAGATAAGAAGGAAATTCAAGCCACGCTTGAACGAATCCTTGAAGAATTCTGCAACAGCCCCTTGTTTTGCCTGAACAGAATCGCATTTAATAGTAGTAATTTTATAAAATACAGTTGAATATTTGCGGATTTTCATGTATGATTAATCAGTATGAGAAGCTTTATAGTACGAAAGGACGAAGTCATGAATCAATATCGTGAATTACTGAAGGATAAAAAAAGAATTGTTATTAAGATTGGTTCGTCTTCTCTGCAGCATCCACAGACAGGAGACGTTGATTATATTAAGCTGGAGAAGCTTGTCAGAGAGTTGTGTGATCTGCGCAATCAGGGGAAGGATGTTGTACTGGTGACTTCCGGTGCCATTGCGGTGGGAAAGAAGGCTGTGCATCTGAAAGATTTTAAGGCAGACAACAGTGCGCATGCGATTGCACTCAAGCAGGCATGTTCTGCCATTGGACAGGCAAAATTGATGATGATCTACGAAAAGCTTTTTGCAGAGTATAATCAGGTGGCGGCACAGATTTTGATCACGAAGAATACCATAGTGGACAATCTGAACCGTTATAACGCCCATAATACCTTTTCGGAGCTTTTGAAAATGGGAGTGATCCCGGTTGTAAATGAAAACGATACGGTTGCTACCTATGAGATTGAAATCGGTGACAATGATACCCTGTCTGCGATCGTGGCGGCGTTGGTAGATGCTGATCTGTTGATCCTTTTATCCGATATTGACGGGTTGTTTACGGATGACCCCAGGAAGAATCCGGATGCAAAGTTTATTGAACAGGTGGACGTGTTGACTGATGAGTTGATGAGCATGGGCAAGGCTTCAACCGGCAGCAATGTGGGTACCGGTGGTATGAACACGAAGATGATCGCAGCTAAAATTGCTACCAGCTCTAATGTGGACATGATCATTGCAAACAGTAAAGATGTAGGAATCATACATCGATTAGTGGAAGGTGAGAATGAGGGAACGCTGTTTCTGGCGCATCAGGACAGTGCTTTTGATCTTCCGTTGTTTGTGCAGACGCTGCATAAGAATTAAGGAAGAGATCCTGTACTCTGAAGGATGATAGAGGGAGGCAGTTATGAATCTGGAAGAAAAGATAAAAAGAATCAATGAATTATATCATAAATCCAAGGCTGAGGGGCTGACAGAGGCTGAACGGAAGGAGCAGGCAGCTCTTCGCAGTGAATATATCGCAAATGTCAGGGCAAATCTGAGAGGACAGCTGAATAATATCAGTGTTCAGAAGGAAGACGGTACCATAGAGAATCTGGGTGAAAAGTTTGGGAACAAAGGGACTCATTAACATGGAGAAGACTGAGATTAGAAAAGCGGTGTTAAAACTTCGGGAAGCATTGAGCGCCGAAGCTAGAAGCATCGCTTCTTTAAAACTGGCAGACCGTATCATTGGGCATCAATGGTTCTATGGTTCCGATACGCTGCTTATTTTTGTGGGTTATGGAAGCGAAATAGATACGTCAGAGATTATTCTGGAAGCCCTGAGAAAGGGGAAGAAGGTTTATGTCCCCAAAGTAGAAGGGGAAGAGATGCATTTTTACCGGATTTGGTCACTGGATGATTTGCATCCCGGGTATAAAGGGATTCCGGAACCGGTTGTAGAAGCAGTCTGTGAGCAGCATAATAAAGGCTTTAGGTGCCCGGAGCATTATCAATACCATGCAGAAGAGATGAGACATACCCTGATGATCATGCCGGGTGTTGCCTTTGATCCTTACAGGAATCGGATCGGATACGGTAAGGGCTTTTATGACAGGTATTTAAAAGACAAAGAAGAACTGCAGTTAAGAACCATAGGAGTCGGATTTCGCTGTCAGGAGGTGGCAGAAGTGCCGGCAGATAAAAATGACATAAAACCATATCAGGTGATTTTGGTCTGATACGGTTACCTATGTGAGAAGTTGATCGGAGGTTGGGAAAATGATAAATTTGCAGGAAATGGGGAAATGTGCCTGCGAGGCAAAATATAGATTGCAAAAAGCATCTTCAGAGGAAAAGAACAAAGCATTGGAAGCGGCAGCCAAGGCACTGTGTGATAACGCTGACAAAATCCTTGCCGCCAATGCATTGGATATTAAGGCAGGAGAGGAAAATGGGATGCATCCCGGCATGCTGGATCGCTTACGACTGACCAAAGAGCGGATTGAAGCCATGGCAGAGGGTCTGCGCCAGATCGTCAATCTGGAAGATCCCATTGGGGAAGTACTTGAACGATTTGAACGCCCCAATGGCTTGCAGATTGAAAAGAGAAGGGTTCCTATGGGGGTTATCGGGATTATCTATGAATCCCGTCCCAATGTGACGGCAGATGCTTTTGGTTTGTGTTTCAAGACCGGAAACGCAGTGATCCTGAAGGGTGGAAGTGACGCCATTCATTCCAATACAGCCATTACAGAAGTGATCAGAGCCAGTTTGGCTGAAAATGGGATGACATCAGATGCCATCCAGCTGATCACAGATACCGATAGAAGTGTAACCAGCGCCTTTATGAAGCTGAACGAATATGTAGATGTGCTGATCCCCAGAGGCGGTGCCGGTTTGATCCGTGCCGTAGTGGAGAATAGTACGATTCCTGTGATCGAGACCGGAACCGGTAATTGCCATATCTACGTGGATAAGGACGCAGACCTTAATATGGCTGTGGATATTATCTTGAATGCTAAAACCCAGCGGATCGGTGTCTGCAATGCCTGCGAATCCCTGGTGATCCATGAGGCTGTCAGAGCAGAATTTCTTCCCATGCTTGCCAAAGCGCTTCAAAGAAAAGGTGTCGAGATGCGCGGTGATGAGGGGATCAGAGCTTATCTGGCAGACTGTGTGCCTGTAACCATAGAGGATTATGGAAAAGAATATCTGGATTACATTGTTTCCATGAAGACAGTGAGCAACGTAGAAGAAGCCATCGCGCATATTAACCAATATAACACCAAGCATTCTGAGGCGATTATCACCAATGATCCGGAAGCAGCAGAGCTGTTTTTGAATGGCGTGGATGCTGCTTGCGTTTATGTTAATGCTTCCACTAGATTTACAGATGGATTTGAATTTGGTTTTGGGGCGGAAATCGGGATCAGCACCCAAAAGCTCCATGCAAGAGGACCTATGGGTTTAAGAGAACTGACTTCTTATAAGTATGCAGTCCTTGGCAATGGCCAGATCAGAAAATAATGGTGAAAAGAGGAAAAATCATGGAGTTTCGATTGTTTGGTGAAGCAGAAAAGAAGAAGTATCGTAATGATATTTTGGCTATGATGAAAGAAGCAGACAGGGATTTTCTGCCGCCTCTTTCTACAAGAACCTCATCTGTGCAGAAGGGGTTTGCAAAACAAGATCATAGGGTTCAAAATGGAATTGAGTTATATTTTGAGGAGATGAATCGTCAGGAAATCCTGGGAGCTTTTGAGGGTGAGGAGCTGATGGGATTTGTTTCTTACCGAATGGATCATACAAATGATGTGATCGGCACTGATACTTTGCCGAATCTTTACTTGTCTACTCTGATCTTAAAGAATGAGGCAAAAGGAAAAGGCTTGACGGTCCGCATGTATGAGCATTTGTTTTTCAGCCTATATCCGGAGAGAAACCTGTATACCAGAACCTGGTCTACAAATGTGCCGCATATAAAAATCCTGAACAAGTTTTCCTTTACTGAGCTTGTGCGCCTGGCTGGTGACAGAGGGGAAGGCATCGATACGGTCTATTTTGAGAAAAGGCGATAATGAACCAACAAGGAGAAGAAAACATGAATCAAAAGCGGGCATTATCCTATGTGATGCTGATAAGCTCTATGCTCATATTTGGAACGATTGGCATTTTCAGAAGAAGCATCCCCCTTTCATCCGGTAGTCTTGCTTTTGCAAGAGGCTTGATAGGGGCTTTGTTTTTGACCGCATTTACGATGTGCAGAGGAAAACGTTCCGGTCAAGGTTCTATTACAAAAAGAAATAAGATACTTCTTGTTGTCTCTGGTATGTTGATTGGCATCAACTGGATGCTTTTATTTGAAGCATATAATTATACTACTGTTGCAACGGCTACGTTATGTTATTATATGCAGCCAACCATCGTAATTTTGTTATCTCCCCTTATTTTTCGAGAAAAACTCACAGCCAAAAAGCTGATCTGTGCAGTGGTGGCTATGGTGGGAATGATATTTGTATCCGGAATCGCTGATGGAGTTGGGATCCGGTCAGTGGATGGAAAAGGGATACTGTTTGGAATGGGAGCAGCCTTTGTTTATGCAGCCGTTGTGATCCTCAATAAAAAAGTGCAGGTAGAAGGTGCGTATACAAAAACGATCATACAGTTGTTTTCTGCAGCACTGATCATGGTGCCCTATATACTGCTTACGGAAGATTTTGGAAGTATCCATTTAGATGGGAATGCAATTTTGATGATTCTTATTGTGGGAATCATACATACCGGAATTGCTTATGCTATGTATTTTGGAAGTATGAATAAGCTGAATGTGCAATCTATTGCAGTGTTTAGTTATGCAGACCCGGTTTCGGCATTATTATTTTCATTTATCATACTGCATGAGTCTATGACAGTTTTGGGTATGATAGGGGCAATATTGATTATTGGATCAGCTTTGTATGGGGAAACCAGCAAGAAAACGAGTTCATAAAAAATCATAATGGGACTTTCTCTTATTAGAAAAATATGGTATGATTGTTCAGAAAACGAAAAGAGAAGAGGATGTAGAAGCATGAAAGATATGAATGGAAGCATTTGGCACAGTATGAGTACCCAGAGGGTGACGCCCACTGATTTTATCTGTGTGATCGAGATTTCAAAAGGAAGTAAGAATAAATATGAATTGGATAAGGAAACGGGTTTTTTGATTCTGGATAGAATCTTACATACCTCAACCCATTATCCTGCAAACTATGGTTTTATTCCCAGAACATACGGTGATGACGGAGACCCGTTGGATGTGCTTTTGTTGTGTTCAGAGTCGATTCAGCCTTTGACCCTTGTGCGTGCCTATCCAATTGGTGTGATCACGATGCTTGATAATGGTAAGAATGATGAAAAGATCATTGCGGTGCCATTTAATGATCCTTATTATAACTGTTATAAAGATATTACGGAGTTACCGCCTCACGTGGTTCAGGAGATGGAACATTTCTTTATGGTTTACAAAGCTCTCGAGAATAAGACCACAACCGTCAATGAGAAGGGAAATCGAGAAGAAGCAGTGAATGTCATCAGAAAATGTCTGGATAATTATATTAATACATTTATCAAGAGTTGGTAAAATAGGAGGAACTTCATGTGAGTAACATGAGAGGAATTGATACGCCTGTCAGAAAGCGTCGCAGGCGTGTGTTTAAGGAAGTGGCAAATTTGGCATTTAACTCCAGCAATTTAAAGGATGATATGGAGGCACTGCCATATGAGATCGTAGATTATGAAGATTCAGAGTTTCAGGATAGTGTGTATGTGTATCGTGACAGAGCAATTATCCGTGAAATGATCCGTTTGGCAATGGGTATGAGTCTGAGACCTGAGAACCGCAACAGACCGGGACATTTGACAGAAGGGCTGGAGGAAAGTAATATTGATGAAAAATATTACGAGCCGCCTTTGATGCAGGTAATCCCTTCCGCCTGCAATTCCTGTCCGGAGCATCGTTATGAGATTACGGATTCCTGCATGGGCTGTGCAGCCCATCCTTGCCAGGCAGTGTGCCCCAGAGGAGCCATTTCCATGGTTAATGGAAGGTCTGTGATCGATCAGGACAAATGTATTAAATGTGGAAAATGTAAAGATGTATGTCCTTATGATGCCATCTGCCATAAGGAACGCCCCTGCAAAAAGGCCTGTGGCGTCAACGCCATAAAGAGTGATTCTAAGGGAAGAGCTACCATTGATAATGATATGTGCGTTTCCTGCGGACAATGCATGGTAAGCTGTCCCTTTGGTGCCATTGCGGACAAGTCTCAGATTTTCCAGCTGATCCGGGCTATGCAGTCAGGCAGAAAGATCATTGCGCAAGTGGCACCGGCTTTTGTGGGGCAGTTTGGTCCCAAGGTGACGCCGGATATGTTTAAGACGGCTCTGAAGGAGCTTGGTTTTGCAGATGTGTATGAGACAGCCATCGGAGCCGATTTGGGATGTATGGCAGAAGCAGAGCATTATGTGAAAGAAGTGGCCAGCGGCAAGCAGGCTTTTGCATTGACTTCCTGTTGTCCTTCCTGGTCAGTGATGGCAAAGAATCTGTTCCCCGAGAGTATCGACAAGATCAGCAATGAGCTGACACCCATGGTTGCTACCGCAAGGATTATCAAAGCGGAGCATCCCGATGCGTCTGTGGTGTTTATTGGTCCCTGTGCGTCAAAGAAGCTGGAAGCCAGCCGTCGTACTGTCCGCTCGGATGTGGATTTTGTCATCACCTTTGAAGAATTGACCGGTATGTTTGAAGCCAAAGGGATTCTTTTGGAGGAAATCAAGTCCATGGACGAAATGCAGGATGCCACCGGTGCGGGTCGTGGTTACGGTGTAGCAGGTGGAGTGGCCAATGCCATAGAAGAGTGCATCAAAAAATACTATCCCGGCACAGAGGTACATATCGAGCACGCAGAAAGTCTTGCAGAATGTAAAAAAATGCTGTTGCTTGCCAAAGCCGGTAAGAAGAACGGCTGTCTGATCGAGGGCATGGCTTGTCCCGGAGGATGTATCGCCGGAGCTGGTACGAATATTGCAATTTCCCAGGCTGCCAGAGAGGTCCAGAGATTTAAGGATGCGGCTGCAAAGAAGGTACCCGATTAAACGTCACTTGTAGAAATCAAAACTTACCTATTGCAGTTTTGGGGAAATCAGTTTACAATATAAACAGTATATTTTTAGAAGAACTTAATGGAGGAAGAATGGAGATGAAGATTAGAACACGCTACGCCCCCAGTCCTACCGGTCGTATGCATGTAGGAAATTTAAGATCGGCATTGTATGAGTTTTTGATCGCGAAGCACGCGGGCGGTGACTTTATGCTTCGTATAGAAGATACAGACCAGGAGCGTTTTGTGGAAGGTGCTACGGAGATCATTTACCGCACCATGGAGAAGACCGGTCTGATCCATGATGAGGGTCCGGACAAAGATGGCGGATATGGTCCTTATGTTCAGAGTGAGAGAATGAGGACCGGCATTTATATGAAGTATGCCAAGGAGCTGGTTGAAAAGGGAGAGGCATATTATTGCTTCTGTGATAAGGAGAGACTGGCCGGACTGAAGACGGAGATTGTGGAAGGCAAGGAGATCATGATCTATGACAAGCATTGCCTGAAGCTGTCCAAGGAAGAGGTGGAGGCAAATTTGGCTGCAGGTAAACCCTTTGTCATCCGTCAGAACAACCCTGCGGAGGGAACCACTACATTCCACGATGAATTGTATGGAGATATTACGGTTAACAACAGCGAGCTGGATGATATGATCCTGATCAAGTCAGATGGTTACCCTACTTACAACTTCGCAAATGTGGTAGATGATCATACCATGAATATCACGCATGTGGTGAGAGGAAATGAGTATCTTTCTTCTTCTCCCAAGTATGTAAGACTCTATGAGGCCTTTGGCTGGGAGGTTCCGGTCTATGTACATCTTCCGCTGATCACCGATGAGAATCACAAGAAGTTGTCTAAGAGAAGTGGTCATTCTTCCTTTGAAGATCTTGTGGAACAGGGCTTTTTGACTGAGGCGATTGTAAACTATATTGCCCTCCTTGGCTGGAGTCCTGAGGACAACAGAGAGATCTTTACTCTGGAGGAGCTGATAAAAGAGTTTGATTACCGCAGGATCAGCAAGTCTCCGGCTGTATTTGATATTGTGAAGCTTCGCTGGATGAATGGCGAATATATGAAGGCCATGGATCAGGATACTTTTTATGAGCTGGCCGAGCCTTATCTGAAGGAGGCTCTGACCAAGGACTTTGATCTGAGAAAGATTGCAGCCATGGTGAAGACCCGTATCGAGGTATTCCCCGATATTGCAGCGCAGGTTGATTTCTTTGAAGAACTTCCGGAATATGACCCTGCCATGTACGCGCATAAGAAGATGAAGACAAACGCAGAGTCCTCCCTGGAGGTGCTGAAAGAAGTGCTGCCCATCCTGGAAGCCCAGGAGGATTACAGCAATGAGGGATTGTATCAGGTCTTGCTTAGCTATGTAGAAAGCAAAGGTTGTAAAAACGGTTATGTGATGTGGCCGATCAGAACTGCCGTGTCCGGTAAGCAGATGACACCGGCAGGTGCCACAGAGATTATGGAAATTCTTGGTAAGGAAGAGAGCTGTAAGCGTATTCGAAAGGGTATTGCGCTGCTTGAGGCTGTCTGAGTCATTGAATGAAGCACAGCGAAGAGCTGTGATGCACGGAGAGGGACCCATGCTGGTATTGGCGGGTCCCGGCTCCGGTAAGACGACGGTGATTACCAATCGAATTTCCTATCTGATCGAACATTTCGGGGTGGCTCCCCAAAACATCCTGGTCATTACGTTTACCAAGGATGCAGCTATCAATATGAAAAACAGGTTCCTATCTGCATCGTCCGGTATGCAGCCGGTAAATTTTGGAACCTTTCATGCAATCTTTTATCAGATGCTTCTTGGCTCCGGCTACTGTCAGGCGGATGCTGTCTTAACAAATTCTGACAAGAAACGTTACATGATTCCCATTTTATTAGAATATAACAGAGAGAGCGGTCATAACACTTATCAAAGAGAACAGGTCGAGGAAGAGGCTGTAAGGTGTTTGGCAGCAATCAGTTTTTACAAAAATACCGGCAATCAGGAAAAAGCGGCCAAAATGTTGGAAGAACCTTACAGTACCGGTTTTAAGAAATTATTTCAGAAATATGAGCAAAAGAGGAAGAAAAGCAGAAGACTGGATTTTGATGATATGCTTTACCAATGTCAAAAGATGCTGAAAGAGGATAGGGCTGTTCTGAAACATTGGCAAGAGCAGTTTAGATATTTGTTGGTGGATGAATATCAGGATATCAATCCCAGACAGAATGAAATCATAAAGCTGTTGGCGGGAACCAGGCGCAACCTTTTTGTGGTGGGTGATGATGATCAGTCGATTTATGGATTTCGGGGAGCAGAACCATCTTTGATGAGGAGGTTTTTGGCAGATTATCCGGATTGTAAGCAAATACTTCTGGATATCAATTATCGCAGTAAGCCGGAAATCATAGAAGCAAGCAGAAAGGTCATCAGTGAAAATAAGGATCGTTTTCCAAAGAAATTGAGAGCGGCTGTAGAAATGGAGAGTACAAAGAAAGGGGGATTTGCATGGCTCAAAAAGACAAGCGGTGGGAATGACGGGGACTTTCATGATGTAACCTTACAGAGCTTTACTGAAAAATCCCAGCAATATCAGTTCCTTGTGGAGGAATTTGGAAAATATACATTGCAGGAAATAAATGAGACTGCTGTGCTGTTTCGCACCAATTTACAAATGCAGGGGTTTGCTTCTGTGATCAGGAAAGCGGGGATTCCATACAGGATGAAAGAAAATGCGAAATGTATATACGACCACTTTGTTGCAAAGGATATTAGAAATTATATGTTATTTGCCTGTGGTGACAACAGTAGAAGTATATTTCTGACGATCATGAATAAGCCATACCGAATGATCAGCAGAGAGGCGCTGGAGGAAGAAACGGTGTCCTTTGATGACATTAGAGCTTATTATCGCAACTATCTGCCAAAGGAAGAACTGGCTGGAGCTCTTTTTCTTTTGGGAGAGCTGGAGGACGGATTACGAAGAGTAAAAGAGCTTGCTCCCTACCTTGGCTTGCAGTATCTTAGACGGAAGATGGGGTATGACGCTTATCTTAGAAAAAAAGCGGGTTCAGACAGAAAGCTGTTGGATGAGTGGATGGAGGTCCTGGAATTCTTAAGCACAGAAGCGGAAGGGTTTAACCATTATGATAGATGGATGGAGTATCAGGAAGCCTTCAGAGCAGAAATGGGAGAAAAAGCAATACAAAAGGAAGGAGAGGGGATACAGCTAATGACAGTCCATGCTTCAAAAGGATTGGAATTTGATCGGGTTTGGATCCCGGATCTGAATGAAGGGGTTTTTCCTCACGGACTCATGCAGTCGAAAGAGCTGCTGGAAGAGGAGAGAAGAATTCTTTATGTGGGAATGACAAGAGCAAAAGAAAGTCTGGGACTTACCTTCGTAACAGGTACGAAGGAGCATCCCAGACTTGTGTCCAGATTCTTGGATCCTTTAAGGGAAGGATGATAAAGAGGATTAGTTTTCCTCATCTACCAGTTCGTCAAATTCGCAGTTGTCCAGATACTCGTCAAAAGCATCTGACACGCGCTCGTATTCCTCGTCGTCGTCGATATAGCCAAGCTCTGGCTCCTCGTTTGGATCATCCATATTCTCGCTGTAGCGATAAAACCATACTTCACCGTCTTCATTATTTCCATCTTCGTCGAGAGGAAGAAGAACGATATAATCTTGCTTATCTACAGTAAGAATGGTGATAACAGCGCAATTTACCAGTTGGCCATCTTCCAGCTCCAGTTCTACTGTCATTTCTTCATCTTCATATTTGTCTTTGCCCATATCATGTCCTATCTGCGCCAGGCGGAGGGCGCCGGGGTAAGCTACGGACCCGCCATTTCTTTTATCCGTTAGAGCTTATTTTATTTTAACACGGAAGGATTTTTTCTGCAACAGATTTACAAGTTTCAAGAAAAAAAGTATAATAGATTCAGATACGGTGTTTGTTAACAGGGAGAGTAGAAAATATGAATAAAGCATGGAAACATTTCAAGACTATTACATATCACAAATATCTTGTGGCAAAGGGGTGTTTTCGGATCGGTCTATATAAGCAGGGACTTCTTCATGATATGTCAAAATACAGCCCGGCAGAATTCTTAGTTGGGATGAAATACTATCAGGGAGACAGAAGTCCTAACAATGCAGAGCGGGAAGTAATAGGATATTCCAGCGCCTGGCTGCACCATAAAGGTCGCAATAAACATCATTATGAATATTGGGTAGATTACAGTACCAGGAGTGTTCCAGGTGGCATGGTGCCGGTTGCCATGCCCGATAAGTATATTGCGGAGATGATCATGGACAGGATCGCAGCCAGCAAGGTATATCTGGGAGAAAAGTATACGGACAAAGCGCCCCTGGATTATTATAGAAAGGGAACGGAACAGATTCCCCTTCATCCCTATACAAAGGAATGGATGGAGCGGCTTCTTAAAATGCTTGCAGAGGAAGGTGAAGAGAAGACCTATCGATTTATTCGAAAGGAGATTCTGCATAAATAGCTTTTATGGAGACAGGCAACATGGGCGATAAGTGAGAATAAGATATTGTAAAGAAACAAAAGGATGTTGAGCTCATGAATTGTCTGTGGATTATTTTGTTGTTACTTGGCTGCGGTAATGGCTGGAATCGTAATGGCAGCTGCGGCTGTGGCGGCAGCAATAATTGGAATCGTAACAATAACCGGCGTGATAATGATTGTGACTGCGGCAATGATTATGGACGTGATAGAGATTGTGGCTGCGACAATGATTACGGACGCGATAGGGATTGCGGCTGTGATAATAATTGCGGTTGCGACGATGATGGCGTGCGTAGGGTAAGGCGTGATTCAGATTATGATTCGTCTGTAAAAAGCTCTCGTTACCCCAATATCTCCAGGTCTTCTGAGACTTGTGGCTGTGAGAAGTCTGATCAGTCAGAACAGTAACAACTAATTTCATCAAAAAGAGGTTCCGTAAGTCTGTTGACTTGCAGGAACCTCTTACTTATGCAATTATAAATAGGGAGTCGCAATCTGCTTATTCATCAGAGCTGGCGCCAACCTCTTTCCAGAGGCTGTTGTAGAGTTCATCACCTTCCTCACCAAGGTATGTGAAGGTCTCCAGATTGCTGTACTGGGACAGATCAGGGAAGGCGATTTTGGAATTCTTGATATCCTCATCCTCAATCAGTGCCTGAGCTGCGGTGTTAGGTGTGGAATAAGTAATATAGTCAAAGTTCATCAGTGCAATATCTCCGCGGCACATAAAGTCAATGAATTTCTCGGCATTCTCTTTGTTGGGGGCATTTTTGGGAACTACCCAGCCGTCAATCCACACATTGGTACCTTCCTCGGGAATTATATATTCCAGATCAGCGTTTTCACGCTGGGTGTAAATGGCTTCACCGGAGTAGATAACACCAAGTGCTGCTTCACCGCCGATCATCTTGTCACGCACCTGATCGATAACATATGCCTGCACAAGAGGCTTTTGGGCGATTAAGTGGTTTTTGGCTTCCTGCAGCTGAGCTTCATCCAGAGTATTCATGGAATAGCCTTTTGCTTTCAATGCCACCATAAATGCGTCTCTGACTGAGCTTTGCATCAAGATGTTGTCATCATACTTTTCATCCCAGAGAATAGCCCAGCTGGTAACCGGTTCAGTGACCATGGTCTTATTATAAAGGATGCCTACTGTTCCCCAACAGTAAGGCACACAGTATTTGTTGTCGGGATCAAAAGCTGCTGCCTGTTCATAGTACTGAGCGCCGATATTGGCTTTGGCATTGGGCATATTTTCGAAGTTCAGTTCCTGCAGTAAATCATTGTCGATCATTTTCTGGATCATGTAATCGGAAGGGCAGACTACATCGTAAGCGGTAGCTCCAGCCTCTACCTTGGGATACATGATTTCGTTGGTTTCAAATTCGTCGTAGATTACCTTGATGCCGGTTTCTTCTTCAAACATATCCAGCGTATCAGGATCAATATATTCTCCCCAGTTAAAGACATAGACCTCGCCATTAACGCCGGCTTTACTGTCAGAGCCACAGCCGGTAAGAAGAGTAGCAGCGGTGATGCCGCAGAGGAGTAAAGCAATTAATTTTTTCATGTTTCTATTCCTTTCTGAATTAGACTTGCCGTATGGGCGGTTTATTCAATGACTATTTGTGTGACTTGTTTTTGTCCTTCGGTGAATAATTACTTAATATTAAAAGGACCAGTACACTAACAAATATAATTGTGGAAAGAGCATACATCTCCGGTTTGATTCCTTTTCTTACTTCGGTATAGATTTTGGTGGACAGGGTGTCAACACCGGGCCCTTTCGTAAAGTACGTAATAATAAAATCGTCCAGAGACATAGTAAATGCCATCAGAAAACCTGACAGGACACCCGGCAGGATATCAGGGAATACCACTTTGAAAAAGGCTACCAAGTGGGAGGCTCCCAGATCCAGTGCAGCTTCATAGGTACTGGGATTTAACTGCTTCATTCTCGGCATGACACTTAAGATCACATAAGGGATATTAAAGGTAATGTGGGAGAGCAGTATGGTTCCAAAGCCAAATTTAATCTGAAAGCTGATAAATAAAAGCATCAATGAGATACCGGTTACAATCTCAGCGTTCAGCATAGGTATGTTGGTGATTCCCATCATAATGGCACGATTGCGTTTCTTCATGCTGTTGATAGAGATACAGGCAATGGTACCGATCAGCGTGGCTATAACAGCGGATAAAAAAGCAATTGCCAAAGTATTCCATAGTGCCTGTAGGATGGTTTCATTTTCAAACAGACTTTTGTACCATTTAAAGGTAAATCCGCCCCATTTGGCCCTGGTCTTGCTGGCGTTAAAAGACAGAACGATCAGTGTGAGAATGGGTGCGTATAAAAATACAAATATCAGGAAGGTATAAATCTTTTGTGCAGTCGTCTTGATCATAAGCTCTGAGCCTCCCCGTCCTTGTCAGTTATGGAACTGATGATCATGTTAATAATAATGAATATCATCAGTACAATGGAAAGACCGCTGCCCAGATGCCAGTTGCCGGTCTGGGTAAATTCCTGTTCGATCACGTTGCCGATTAAAAGGATTTTGCTGCCGCCTAATATATTGGAGATGACAAAGGTGGTCAGTGCAGGTACGAAGACCATGGTGATACCACTGACTACACCGGGAATACTTAAAGGGAATATGATTTTTAAGAAGGTCTGTACTCCGTTAGCTCCCAGATCGCGGGCTGCGTTTATCACATTTTTGTCAATTTTCACCAGCACATTGTAAAGGGGCAGTACCATAAACGGAAGGAAGTTATATACCATACCCAGTATAATGGCAGCAGGTTTGTTGATGATATTTAATGTCGGCAGGTTCAGGAACTTTAAGATGCTGTTGATCACGCCAGTCTTCTCTAAAAGTGTCTGCCAGGCCAGAGTCCTTAACAGGAAGTTCATCCACATGGGAAGGATGAAAATCAGCACAAGAAAGGAATTCTGTTTTACATTCATATTACAGAGGATCAAAGCTAACGGGTAAGCCAACAAAAAGCAGATGACCGTGCTGATAAAGGAAAGCTTCAATGCAGCCCAGAGAGCTTTGGAGTGCTCTGCCGTGGTGATTGCAATTATATTTTCTAAAGTAAATGCGCCTGTTTTGTCCGTAAGTCCATAGTAGAAGACCATCCCAAGGGGGATGAGGATGAACATGACAGACCAAAACAGATAAGGCGCTGACAGCAGTTTCTTACTCATTTACGCCTACGGCCTCCTCGTCCTCTGATTGTGGTTTCTTCATGATCTGAATGTTAAAGGGATCCACCTTGATTCCTACATCGGAACCCACCTCGCACATTCTGGTGGAATGAACCAGCCATTCATAGCCGTTTGCCATCACTTCCATCTCGTAATGAACGCCCTTAAAGATCAGGTGAGTGACTTTTCCCTGAATGGTTCCCTGATCGGGAGAAACAAGCTCCACATCCTCGGGGCGGATCACCACATCCACGGGAGTGTTGTGACCAAAACCTTCGTCCACGCAGGCAAAACGAGCACCCAGAATATCTACCAGGCGATCCTCAATCATCGTTGCGCCGATAATGTTGCTGTCGCCGATAAAGTCGGCAACAAAGGCATTTTCCGGTTCGTTGTATATCTTCTCGGGAGTGCCGATCTGCTGGATATATCCCTGATTCATGACTACGATGGTATCAGACATGGTCAGTGCCTCTTCCTGATCATGGGTTACGTAGATAAAGGTAATACCCAGTTCATTTTTCAGACGGATCAACTCATACTGCATATCCTGGCGAAGTTTTAAGTCAAGAGCACCTAAGGGCTCGTCCAAAAGAAGCAGTTTGGGTTCATTTACAATGGCTCTTGCAATGGCGATACGCTGCTGCTGTCCGCCGCTTAAAGAGTCGGGCATACGATTTTCAAAACCGTCAAGGTTCACCAGCTTCAGGGCGTATTTGATCTTATCATTGATATAGGATTTACTCTTATTTTTAATCTTTAAACCAAAGGCAATATTTTCGGCGATGGTCATATGGGTAAAGAGGGCATATTTTTGAAAGACAGTATTGAGCTGCCTTTTGTTTGGTGGAATGTTGGTGATGTCTTTTCCATCAAATATAACCTGCCCGTTATCGGGTTTCTCAAAACCGCCCAATATGCGCAGGGTAGTAGTCTTACCGCATCCGCTGGGACCTAAGAGAGTCAAAAATTCATTCTCGCGGATATAAAGGTTCAGATCATCCAAAACCATCTGCCCGTCATAAGATTTGGTGATATTCACCAGATTAACCAATGCCTTCTTCATTTGAAACCCAACCTTCCTTTGTGCGTTAACCAGTTCAGCCAGAGCAGATATTCGCATGAAAATCGTGCTCGCACGAATTTTCATGCGAATACCTTCTCTGAGGGAGCGCCCCGTTCATGAGCAAAAGTAGCTGCGAAGCAGCGAAGAGTGCCGCAGGCACGATTTTGCGAATGGGCGCTGCTGAACGTGACCAGCTTAATACTAAAAATTAAAAAAGCAGCCTGCGTCATACGCACACTGCTTGTGATAACTGCCGATCATGCATCCCATTCAAAGCGACAAAAGATTTTGCCCCAGCCCGGGATGAAAACTATAATAAACAGATTATCAGGTTTAGAGTCTATATAGCAAATATTTTACTTTTACTACT
>JAZSFW010000106.1:0-15112 GCA_045532445.1 Acetatifactor sp.
CTTCTGAACCTTCCAGAAATTTAAGAATATCACCCAAAATCCGGATCATTGCCAGATCAATATCTTCAAATGCTAATTTTCTGATCTCAGCCAGATTCGGAGCATTCTTGCGGTTTGGCTCAATATAATCAGCCACAAAAACAATCTTTTCAAGCAGAGACATTCCCGGTCTTCCAGTGGTATGATTCAAAATAGCATTAATGATATCAAGATCATAGATGTGATATTCTTCCATCGCCAGAAAGCTTCCTACTTTAGCATGTAACAGGAAGGGATTCCGACGTTCTATTTCATTTATACTGATATTGTGCTTTTCGCAAATAGAAAGCCGTTTTTCGTCAGTCAAACATTTCGCACAATCGTGAAGCAATCCTGCTAATTCCGCATTTTTTAAGGATATACCATAACGCATCGCTAAAGCTGTTGCTGTATATGCAACGCCCAATGTATGCTCAAATCGTTTAGAATCCTGCGACTTCTCCATTGCTTTTCGAATTTTTCTAGCATTTACATTTTTCATGTTTTTTCCTATTGCTTGTATAAAGAATTTTCAATCATATATTTGTGCACACTTTCCGGAACAAGATACCGGACACTCCGACCAGAAGACATACGCTCTCTGATATCTGTGGAGGAAATTTCTATATCAGGAAACTGCAGAAGAAGAATGTTAGCATGATATTTCTCGGTAAGTTCTTTGCATTTTACTTCCATATCGTACAAAGAAGATCCATTTCTGGCCGCTGCGATCAAGTGACAGGCGCGAAAGATCCTTTCCGGCTCTCTCCATTTTTCAATCGTATAAAGGCAGTCTGCACCCATGATAAAATAAAATTCATCATTTGGGCTTTCATTCTTCAACTGTTCCATAGTATCACAAGTATAAGTATAACCTTTTCGATTAATTTCCATACCGGAAGCGGTAAAAGCCGGATTATCCTTTATTGCAAGCGAAACCATTTCAAGCCGTTTTGAACCATCAAGTATGTGACTGCCGGATTTCATATAAGGATTACCGGCCGGTATGAACAGCACCTGATCAAGCTCCACTGCCTCCTTTGCCCATTCAGCCAACAAAAGATGCCCTGTATGCACAGGGTTGAAGGTTCCGCCCATCACACCAATTTTTCTCACATCTTGCTTTGCGTTATTCTCACTCATTGCAATCTCCAACTTCAATGCGTTTATTCTGGTAAAAAGATCTTTTTGTTATCTTTATTTTCTTTGTAAAGAACAATCTTCTTGCCGATCACTTGCACCACTTGAGAATGTGTTCTTTCTGCCATCATCTCAGCAATCTCTCTTGGATCATCAAAGCAATTTTTTAAAACAGCAATCTTAATCAGCTCTCTCTTATTAAAAGATTCACTTACTGCATCTGTAAGCTCCGGTGTCAAGCTGGATTTTCCTACTTGAAAAATAGGATCCAGTGTGCTTGCAAGCCTTTTTAAATATGCTCTTTGTTTACTCGTCATAATATCTTCCTCTTATTTGTAATAATCAAAGGACAAACCATACATCCGCACAGTATCGCCCTCCTCGATGCCCAGAGCCTCAAGGTCGTCCAATATACCCGTATCTTTCAAGAAATTTTGGAAGAAAGTAAATCCTTTCTCGCTTTCCAGATTGGTATATCCCAGCATTTTCTCGATACGAGGTCCTTCCACTACATACTCATCTTCTTCCTCATCATACATTACTGTATATGGTTCATCAGAGTATCCTTTTGCTCTTTCAGGGAAATATTCCTGTGCAAATACTGTGGGTTCTTCATTGATATCCTCCAGCATTTGATTCACATGATAAAGAAGCTCACGAATTCCCTGTCCGCTTATGGCAGAGATCGGATATACTTTCATACCGCGCGGCTCAAATTCTGCCTTAATGGCACCAACCGGATCACTGTCAGGATCATAAATGGAATCAATCTTATTTGCAGCGATTACCTGCGGGCGATTGGCGATATCCGGATTATAAGCTTCCAGTTCTTTGTTGATCGCATAGATATCCGCAATTGGATCCCTGCCTTCTGTTCCCGCAGCATCCACAATATGAATGATCACTTTTGTACGTTCAATATGACGCAGAAATTCATGTCCAAGTCCTACGCCTTCAGAGGCACCTTCAATCAGACCGGGAATATCTGCAACAACAAAGCCCTTTGTCCCTTCCAGATCAACTACGCCAAGATACGGATTCAGGGTTGTAAAATGATAATTTGCTATCTTGGGTCTGGCATTGGAAATTCGGGATAAGAAGGTAGATTTTCCTACATTGGGAAAGCCTACAAGTCCCACATCGGCAATCACCTTAAGCTCCAGGATTAATTCCAACTCCTGCGCAGGCTGACCGGGCTGCGCGTATTTAGGTGCTTGCATGGTGCTGGTTGCATAGTGTTGGTTACCATTACCTCCTCTGCCTCCCGAAAGAAGAACGAAACGTCTGTTATCTCCTGACATGTCTGTAATGACCTGACCGCTTTCAGCCTCCTTCACAACGGTTCCTGCCGGAACTTTGATGACAATATCATTGCCATTCTTACCGCGGCAGTTTTTCTTGCCGCCCTCTTCGCCATCCTCAGCCCGATACTTGCGGATGTGTCTAAAGTCGATCAGGGTATTTAAGCCCTCATCCACTTCAAATATTACATCTCCTCCATGACCGCCGTCACCACCGTCAGGCCCACCATTGGGAACATATTTTTCTCTGCGGAAAGAAACATGTCCATCTCCACCTTTACCGCTTCTTACGAATATTTTGGCTTTGTCTATAAACATTGTTAGCTCCTTTTTCTCTTTTCAAAACAAAAGCTGTTTTGCTGAAAAAAGAGCTTCAAACAAGCACTGTTTGAAGCTCCTGATCGTTGCTCTTATTCCTCTACAGGATATACGGAAGCCTGTTTCTTATCTCTTCCCTTTCTCTCGAACCTAAGAACACCATCTACTAATGCAAACAAAGTGTCATCGCCACCGATACCTACGTTTACACCGGGATGAATCTTAGTTCCTCGCTGTCTGTACAGAATATTACCAGCTTTCACGAACTGTCCGTCAGCTCTCTTCGCACCTAATCTCTTGGATTCGGAATCTCTACCGTTCTTGGTAGAACCAACACCCTTTTTGTGAGCGAAAAATTGAAGGTTCATATTTAACATGGTTTACACCTCCTCGAATTTTACTTGCACATATTTACTGCCATAGTCCTTGCTGATCATCTCCAGACCAAGAACCATGGAATCCAGCAAAAATTGGGATCTCTCCTGCAAATTGCCCTCAAAATCACATTTCATAAAGCCTGTTTCCTCATTGGTCACAACTTTTACTTTCTCACCGGCAAGCTCTGTAAGCGAATTGATCGTGTTCGTTACCAGAACCGAAACAGCTGCGCAGACAATATCCGGTTGATTTCTTTTGGCATATCCTGCATGTCCCATACAGGTAAATCCCCTGTATTCTTTTTTACTGGTCTTACTAATTAAGATTGTAGTCATATCTTTGTCCTAAAAAGAACGATTAAGCATTAATCTTGTCAATTTTAACCTGAGTGTATGCTTGTCTATGACCATTCTTCTTGTGGTAACCGGTTTTTCTCTTGTACTTGTATACAATAACCTTCTTACCCTTACCCTGTTCCATAACGGTAGCTGTAACAGTAGCATTAGCTACGTCAGCGCCAACCTTCAGAGTCTCGTCACTTACTGCGATTACCTGGTCAAAAGTAACAGCTTCACCAGCTTCAGCGTTCAGCTTCTCAACTTTGATCACATCGCCTTCAGCCACTTTGTACTGTTTTCCACCTGTTGCAATAATTGCGTACATAAGGCACCTCCTAAATAAAAACTCGCTAACTTTGGTGGTATCGCTTCATTGGACACACTTATACCTAGTTATGCGGCATACTGTTAAATCTTATCACAGCAAGTAATAACTGTCAAGCTTTTTTTATAATTTTCCACAAAAAAGAGCTGGAAAAAGGCATTGAGCGCGTTCCCAGCTCGAATTCATCAATTTAAAAACTATACATCCAAAATATCTTCATTATTTCGCTTCTCAAAATCCTCAACATACTGAACAATCAGCTTTACAGTGCCATCTACACCAAGCACGCTGCTGTTAATGCAAAGATCGTAGCTGTCTGCACGCCCCCATTTCTTAGAGGAATAATAGTTATAATAGCTTTGACGCTGTTTATCCTTCTTGATGATCATATCTTTCGCTTTCGCTTCTGTCAGATCATACTTCTTCATGACACGCTTCACTTTGCACTCTTCATTACCGTAGATAAACAGATGTACACAGTTCTTGTAATCAGCCAGAGCATAATCTGCACAACGACCTACAATTACACAAGGCTCTTCCGTTGCAATCTTCTTAATCGTGTCAAACTGTGCAAGAAAAACTTTATGGCTGATCGGCATATCTACGAAAGATGATGCATTATATCCGAAAGAATAAGTATCCATGACCAAGTTGTACAGGAAAGAATTTGTAGGTCTCTCATCATGGTTTTGGATCATCTCTTCACAAAAACCACTTTCTTTGGCAGCTCTGGTGAGGAGTTCTTTATCATAACATTTAATTCCAAAGTATTCTGCTACCTTTTCCCCAATTTCACGTCCGGCGGATCCGAACTGACGTCCAATTGTAATAATCGTATTCATATACACACCCTGCTTTCTGTCATAGTATAAATGTCATGTATCTGAAACACATATCTCATCTATCTAACTCTATTATACGTTATTTCTTACATAAAAACAACTGTTTTTTGAAAAATTAGGGGTAATTTTTGTGTATATACAAAAAGCATGCAAAAATAGTTCGATTATTACTAACAAAAATCAATCATTTAGAACAATTCTGGCAGCTTCCATACCGGCAGGTGTGGCAGCAAGACCTCCAAGCGCAGTCTCCCGAAATGACACATCCATCTTATCTCCCACTTCTTTCATGGCATCGATCACTTGATCCGGTGGGATTTTACTGGTGATGCCGGCCATGGCCATATCTGCACAGGACAAAGCATTCACTGTACCGATCACATTACGCTTCACACAAGGAACTTCCACCAGACCTGCCACAGGATCACACACCAGACCAAGTAAATTTTTTAAAGCCATGGCACTGGCATGAATGATTTGTTCACAATTTCCGCCTTGTAAATGCACCAATGCACCGGCAGCCATAGCACTG
This sequence comes from Acetatifactor sp., assembly GCA_045532445.1. Lineage (GTDB taxonomy): Bacteria > Bacillota > Clostridia > Lachnospirales > Lachnospiraceae > Acetatifactor. The sequence goes on from JAZSFW010000106.1 coordinate 5,193, forward strand.
GCCGAACCGATCTCAGCCTGGCATCCGCCTGCAGCACCACTGATAGAGGCTCTGGAAGCAATCACTTGACCGATCCCGGCAGCCACATACATCGCTTCCACAATTTTTTCTGTATTGTTCTCGCGTTTTTCAAAGAAAGGCACTAAAACAGCCGGAAGAACGCCACATGCACCAGCAGTGGGGGCTGCTACAATACGCTTCATGCAGGCATTGGACTCACCCATTTGCAATGCTCCGGCAATACATGCGCCTACATAGTCTCCGCAAAATGACTGCACACTGTTATTGTGCTGATATTGCTCCATCTTATCGCCGTCACCGCCAACCAAACCGCTTTTAGACTTAAGATCCGGTTCATATGTGGCTGCAGCAAGCAGCATGGCATCCCAGGTATCGCGCATTTTGTTTATACTATCCTGCATGGTCACATCGCGCTCTGCTATATCTTCTTCTAATACCACTTCCCAAAAAAGTTTATTTTTTGCATGGCAGACTGCCACGATTTCCTGTAAAGACTCAAATGCCATTTATCTTCCCTCCGTGTCTATATAGCTGACCTTATGAATGCCAGAAAGCTTATGAAGCATCGGCATCACATCACGCGAAATTGGCTGATCCATCTCAATGACCATAACAGCAAATCCGCCTCGTTTGTCACGATAAAGATTCATCGTTGCAATATTTACACTTCTCTCAGAAAGGGTGGATGTCACCTGTGCTACACAGCCCGGCTGATCTTGATTGTATACAACAAGTGTGGGCTTTTCCGCCGAAAAAACCACCTGGACACCATCGAGCTTATGGATCATGATTCGGCCTCCACCAATGGAAGCCGCCTGAATCTCCAGGCTCCTCCCCTCTTTACCCATAAGTTTCATCACCGCAGTATTGGGGTGTGCATCTTTTATAGTCCTGTTTGTAAAGGTAAAGGTTAATCCCTGTTTGGCAGCAAGCTCAAAACTCTTGGGAATTCTGATGTCATCCGGTGCCATACCAAGAAGACCGGCGATCAGAGCTTTATCCGTGCCATGTCCAATCCCTGTAGTTGCAAAAGAACCATGTAAAACGATATCTGCATGAACAGGAATATCCTCCAGAATTTTGGAAGCAATATAGCCGATCCGCACTGCTCCGGCCGTGTGAGAGCTGCTTGGTCCCACCATTACCGGACCAAGAATATCAAATAAGTTCATAATACTCCTTTGTCAATCCAAATATATTGTTACTTGTATGATCGATATTAACACTTAAAACATATAATTATTGTATATGAAAAAAGGAATCTTGTCCAGTATTTACCGGAAAGATTCCTTTTATTGGCTATTTCAGTTTGACCGGCAAAAAGCGATTAAGCAGCCTTCTTTGCTTTGTTTGCTTTTTCGGTAGCGATCAATACCTTACCGCCTTCGATTACCAGGATAATAGCCAGAACAACAACAGGTACAATGATCACGCACTGTAAACCTTCAGTCATAGCAGTTCCTGTTCCTGCTACAAGCTTCGCAATATTATTCTTGAAGCTCAAGATCAGGGAGGAGATGGTTGCTACTAACATGAAGATCATAGGGAAGTACAGCATCTTGTTATTCTTACCCTTCTTAGCCAGATATACAGCCAGTGCCAGGAATGCAGGTACAGCAACCAGCTGGTTACAAGCACCAAACAAAGGCCAAATCTTGGAATATCCAGCAAGGCAGAGGATGAAACCAAATATTGCAGTCACGATGGTAGCCGCATACATATTGCTCAGAATGTTCTTCTTCTCGCCCTTTCCTGCAAACAGCTCCTGGAACATGAAACGTCCAAGTCTGGTAGCAGTATCCAAGCTGGTAAGACAGAATGCAGAAACAGCCAGCGCAATAATGGTGAAGGTAGCATTTACAGCAACCTCAGAGAAGCCCATAACTGCAAAGAAGTTAGAAATAGCGGTAGCAAATACGATGGTCGGAGAAGCAAGTCCGGTAGTTCCGATAGCACCGTCAGCAGACAGAACACCGATAGCAACCAGGGAGATTACTGCCAGTACACATTCGATCAACATAGCACCGTAACCGATAGGAAGAGCTTCGCCTTCGTTATCAAGCTGCTTAGAAGTTGTACCGGAACCGATCAGGGAATGGAAACCAGATACAGCACCACAAGCAACAGTGATGAACAGAACAGGGAACAGATAGTTGCTGCCAACCTTAAATCCTACAAATGCAGGAGTCTGGAAAGTAATTGCAGCGGGATCAGCAATACCAGCACCAATGATACCGATTACAGCAGCTGCAATCATGAAATAAAGCAGGAAGCTACTCAGGTAATCTCTGGGCTGCAACAGAATCCATACAGGTGTTACAGAAGCAATCAGGATGTAAATAAATACAAATCCGATCCAGAAATTCTTAGGCAGGTTGATCGGGCAAAGAAGACCGATTGCAACACAGGCAGCAAGAAGAATTACACCGATAATCGTAGAAACCACTACGTTGGCATTCTTTCTGTAAACCATGAAACCAAAACCGATTGCCAAAGGAATAAACAGGATGGAAGCCATAGCAACACTACCGTTAGAGGTACCAGCTACAGGTCCGGGGAAGATACCCTTAACATCAGCAGAAATGGTAAAGCTGTTTGCAACGATATCTGCAAATGCAGCAACTACAAGAAGCAGAACCAGCCATGCAAATACGGTGAACAGAACCTTACATCTGTGACCGATGTTCTCTTCGATAACCTCACCAAGAGATTTACCCTTGTGACGGATAGATACGAAGATAGTACCGAAGTCCTGAACAGCACCAAAGAAGATACCACCAACAACGATCCATAAAAATACAGGAACCCAGCCGAAGAATGCGGCCTGAATCGGTCCATTGATCGGACCAGCACCAGCGATGGATGAAAAATGATGACCCATCAGAACCGGAGCCTTTGCCGGAACGTAGTCAATACCGTCTTCCATCTCATGAGCAGGTGTTACATTTTTGGGATCAACACCCCACTGTTTTGCTAACCATCTACCATAGGTAAGATAAGCAGCAACGAAAATGGCGATTGCCAAAAGGATTAATAAAATTGCATTCACACTATTTCCCTCCTAACATTAGTTTTATGTGAAAATGCTTATGTATGTCTTATGACATACATGCAGTAGAACTGCCTGTGTTCATATCAGCCATGGTAAAGATCACGCCTGCGATTCCTGTGTATAACAGGTAACACCTTGCTTTTCGCAAACGGCGGTAAATCCATCCCGGCCTTCTTCTACTTCTTTAAACACCTCTTTAAACATCTTGATGCTGTTGCGTATATCTGGGCTGACGGTTACACCTTGATCATCCATGGTAAGAGCAACAATTCTTCCTCTTGTATATCCTCTTAAATTAAATTGATATCCCTTATCAAAGCGGAAACGCCCAATACGCTTGGCAACCTGTTTACAAAGGGGCTTTTGTCCCAGTAAAATGATTGTCAACAAACTTGACATATGATTTTTTTCGGGAAGCTTCTCGCCTTTTCTCACAAGATCGCATTCCATCTCGTTTCGGATCAACTCTTCTGCCTGCTTGATATGCTCCAATGTAATCTCATCTTCCTCCCAAAACAGAATGTGTTCATAGGAATCTGCTGACCACATGTTTGCTTCTTTTACAAGAACATATTTTTCATTGTGAGAAAAAAAATACCCATAAGCCGGAAATTGCTTTCCACTTATGTAAAAAGGTTTATAAATATTAAAAGTATTGGAATATTTCAGGAGCAGCCTGTCTAAATAAGTTGCGGTATTCATTCTCACCTCTATGCATGTAAGGGTTATATATCAAAAATTAACCCCATACTATCATTTTTACATTCTTTATACTAATTTAACATATTTTTAATCAAATTGCTTTGGTACATTAGTACTAGATTACGACAAAATTTTTAGCAAATGTTGAAAATATTCCGGTAATGGCGCATCAATTTCCACATACATCTTTGTTTCGGGATGAACAAAGCCGATCGTCTTAGCATGCAAAGTCTGCCCTTGCAAAAGAAAAGGGCTTTTTCGGTTAGAATAAACTTCATCGCCAAGCAGCGGATGACCGATACTCGCCATATGTACACGGATCTGATGTGTCCTTCCGGTTTCCAGCCTGCATTCTATATAGGTATAATCTTTAAAACGCTTTAAAACTTTATAATGAGTGACCGCGTGCTTGCCGTTTTTTTCGTTGATGGACATTTTTTTGCGGTCGGTGGGGTGACGGCCGATAGCTCCTTTAATGGTTCCCTCATCTTCCTTCAAGACACCATAACAGATGGCCCGATAAGTTCTGCGAATGCTGTGCTCCTTTAATTGCTCTGCAATACAGTTGTGTGCCACATCATTTTTACAAACGATCACAGAGCCGGTTGTATCCATATCGATCCGATGAACAATGCCGGGACGCATGACTCCATTGATCCCGGAAAGATCTTTGCCACAGTGATACATAAGCGCATTCACCATCGTACCGCTATAATGTCCGGCCGCTGGATGAACCACCATACCTTTAGGCTTATTGACCACCACAACATCCTTATCTTCGTACAGGATATCCAGCGGAATGTTCTCAGGTTCTATATCAGGCTCCACTGATTCGGGGAGGCAGAACTGTACTTCATCATCTGTCTTTACCCGATAGCTGCCTTTTACAACCATTCCATTTACTCTGACTTGCTCTTCTTTGATCAGTTTTTGGATAAAGGAACGAGACAAGGAATCTATGAGCATACTGATACACTTATCAATTCGCTCCTCTTCCATTTCTTCTGTAATTTGAAACCGAAATTCTTCCATGATCATTTACTTTCCTTTTTCCCCAAGAAGGACAAATCCTCTTCTTTGTATACAAACAAAACCAAAACGAACATGGTTATGGCAGCTACAACCACATAAATATCCGCCACATTAAAAATTGGATAATTGATCAAAACAAAGGAAATAAAATCTACAACATATTCCAGGCGTATCCTGTCAATCATATTGCCCAGACCACCGGCGATGACCATAGCGGCAAGGATATGGAAGGCAAAATACTTTTTTTCTTCAGGAAGTCGCATCAAAAAAAAGCATATAGCAGCCATAAAAACAATCCCCACTGCTACCAGAAAAATTTTCTGGTTCTGTAATATTCCAAAGGCGGCACCTCGGTTCTCAAGGTAATCAAATTCAAGAACACCTTCAATTATAACAAAAGCAGCCTTATCTTTCAGCAAAACAACAGCCAGATGCTTGGTAAACTGATCAAAAGCCAGCAACAATACTGCAAGCAGTGCATCCAGGCACAAAAGCTTCCTTTTATATTTACTCATAGGCATCCTCTTCACTGAAATATATTTCTTTTACAGCAGCTAATATTTCCTCTTCCGTTACAGAACGGTCTATGACAGCTTTACCAATCTGTTTCAGTAAAATAAATTTGATCTTATCTCCTTCCACCTTCTTATCAGCCTTGGTAAGATTAACAATTTCCAATGGATCGATATCATCTACAGTAATAGGAAGATAAAAGGGAACAAACATGTCACGGATCTCATAGTACTCATCCATGCTAAGAAGCTGCTTTTTCCATGAAATATACGCAGCCGCAACTGCTCCTAATGCCACACATTCTCCATGATATAAAGAAAATCCTTTGGCTTTTTCAATGGCATGACCGATGGTGTGACCAAAATTCAGAAGGGCTCTGTCACCCTCCTCCAGAGGATCCTTCTCTACCACCAATTTCTTGATCGTGCAGCTTCTCATGATCATTTCTTCCAAGGTATCAAGATCTCTTTCGCAAATCTCATACATATTGGAAATTAACCATTCATAAAATAATGCATCCTTGATCAAACCATGTTTCATGACTTCTGCAAAACCGGCAAAATACTGCCTTTCATCAAGGGTTTTCAGAGCAGCAATGTTGATATAAACCAACTTGGGCATCTTAAAAGCGCCTACCATATTTTTGTAAGCGTCAAAGTCCACACCAGTCTTTCCACCAATACTGCTGTCACATTGTGCCAACAAAGTGGTGGGAATCTGAACAAAATCTATTCCTCTCATATAGGTGGCCGCCGCATAACCTGTGACGTCACCTACAACGCCGCCGCCCAAAGCAAGCAGCATATCTTTACGCCCAAAACCTTCTTCTATTAAAAATTGGTAGATACCCTTTACAGTATCCAATGTTTTATGCTCTTCTCCTGCCTTAAATGCATAAATGCATACCTTTTGGCATTTGCTTTTCAGCAGTTTCTTCAGCTCATCGCCGTACAGCTTGTTTACGTTGGAATCCGTCACAATACAAAGCTTTTTTGCATCAATACCAAGCCCGGCAAGCTCCTGAGCCAATCCCTCAAAGGACTGTTCAAATACGATGTCATAGCAAGGCTTTTTGTTGTATAAAACGGGTAATCTTTGCGCCATACTTATTCAGAGTCCTTTCCCATTTTACTGATATTCTTACATTCCGCTGTCGATTGGACCTGCATCAAATGCTCCGGTTAAAATATCCTGAAAATCTCCGGAAATATCAACAGAAGACGGGGTGATAATAAATATGTAGTGAGAAATCTTCTGCAGATTTCCACCAATGGCAAAACAAGATCCAGAGGTAAAATCAATGATTCTCTGGGCCACATCCACATCTAAGCCTTCCAGATTCAGTACAACAGTGCGATTAGACAAAAGAGTCTCAGTGATCTCTCTGGCTTCCTCTACACTGGTGGGCTTGATCACACATACTTCCATGCCGGAACCACTCTGAACTCTTCGCACACCAGACTGACGGATAGGCGTCACCTTGGGTTGAACAGCTTTCTTAGGCATATATTCTTCATAATCATCCATTTCACGAATCTTGGAAGAAGTCTTCTTTACCGGAACCTCTACTTCCTCTTCGTCATCATAGTAATCATCATCATAATAATCTTCGTCGTCGTTGTTGTTTAATTTCATGATATTCAAAAACTTGTCCATTACGCCCATAATCGTATTAATCTCCTTTTTACTATTTGAAACTTAAGTGTGAATCCATCAGCGAACCACACTATAATCCCTCTCTCCGAATATACCAGTGCCCACACGGACATAGGAGGCTCCTTCTTCTACTGCCACTTGGTAATCTCCTGTCATGCCCATGGACAACACTTGCATATTAACATTATCAATGTTTTTGCGCGCTATGTCAACTGCCAATTGCTTTAATTTTGTAAAATATTTTCTGTTTTCTTCCGGTTCTGTCACGTATGGTGCAATTGTCATCAGACCTTGTATTTGGACACCTGCAAGCGGAGCAATCTGCTCCACAAGCTGCAGAGCCTCCTGTGTGGTGGTTCCAAATTTTGTCTCTTCTTCTGCAACATTCACTTCCACCAAAATCTTTACAGTAACCCCTTTTTTCACTGCTTCTTTGCTGATTTCCTCCGCCAGCTTAAGGGAATCCACACTATGGATCAAAAATACTTTATCTACAATATATTTCACCTTATTTCGCTGCAAGTGACCGATCATATGCCAACGAATATCTTTGGGAAGAACCTCATATTTTTCCACAAGCTCCTGCACTTTGTTTTCTCCAAAATCCCGAATACCGCATTGGTAAGCTTCCATCAGCGAAGGAATTGGCTTGGTCTTACTGACCGCGATCAACGTCACATCGCAGGCGGCACCTCCTGATCTGCTGCAGGCTTCTTCTATATTTTTCTGAACCAGTTTCACATTCTCGTAAATCATTTCATGCTCCATTTTTCTGCGCTGAAAATCTATTTTATTCATAGATAAATTGATCTGCATCCACACTGTCTGCATTTAATACTATATTATCATATACGTTCAATCCATATCTGGTATTAGATTGTACAATGGCATATTCATCATTCTGAGCCAGAATATGAATCTCTCTGAAATCTGCATAACCTTTGTTCATATTGTACACACCGATCAGAGTGGCACTCTTGCTGACGATATAATTCTTTTGAGAATCCATTTTCAGCAAAATATCTCCTCTTCCCAACACGTCTGAGTCAAGGTAATACTCCTTTGTTTCCTCATCATAGGAATAAATCTCCAGTTCCACCAATTCACTGGAAATCGTGCCATCTTCCATATAGGTCTGCCTCATAACACTTCCTTTGCTGCTGTGATCCGAAGCTGTCACAAATTCCTCCGGTACCAGGAAAAACTCTCTTTGTGCAATGGAAGTATTGGGAATCTTTAATCCGGTCTCTTCATCCAGGATCAATTCAATCTCCAAAAAACGCTCTGTCAAATAAGTAACCATGGAATTGTTGAAATCAAGCTGGGCATAGGTATTTCCATCACTGTTATTCAGTAATTTTACTGAAGCCCAAGACTCATATTGATTCTTCAAAAACTTTACTTTGACGTATTCTTCCTCCAAAAGTCTTACGCCGTAAGAAGCATCCACAGGGATCACAACAGACCAATTTTCATCAGTTGACATCTTATATGCCGGATCCCCAACTGCTGTCAGGCTGGTACCGAGCAATTGGTTCTTACGGTATACAGAGGCATCCAAAGCATCGGAAGCATCCTGTTCCTCATCATAGACAATCTTCTTTTCAAAAATATCAGCAGTCACTTGTTCCGGCAAAAGAGACTCATATCCATCTACCCAATAAGATATCACACCGGTATTGGGGGCATAATAAGTCTGTATGGTACCGGAGTTTGTGCCTCCGTTTGACAAACTTTCAAGCATATTCGCATTTGCCAGTTTGAGAACGGTTCCTTTTATGGAATACTTGAAATCATAAGCAGAACTAAAATTCAAAGGATCAAATCCATGTACAAAGTTTACGATCTCATTACGGAATTCTGCCAATTCGCTGTTGCTCAAAGTGTTCTGTCCCTGATAAATACTTTCCATGTACTCATTCAGGCGTCCGGTTTCGTCAATGGTACAAACCATATCGCCTTTGGCTACGCGCTCGCCTTCCCGAACATAATAATTGATGTATCCGGCCGCAGGTGCCGTAACAATGGATTCCTTTCTGAGGGCAATTCCTCTGAAGATTGTATTGGTTGACAGAGAACCTTCTTTTACCTCATAAGGCTTTGGTGGACTGTAATTGAAGTATCCCACCACAAAGTAAGCCACATATATAAACACCGCACTGAAAATAATCATGCCGATGTTCAGATTCAACGGCTTTCTGTATTTTTTTATTTTTGTCGGTTTTCTACCTTTCTGTGCCTTTCTCTGCGCCAAGCCTTATGCCTCCCGTCGCCAACCTATTTTTACTTGGAAAAAGCCTCGGTAAGCATCCGAGGCTTTTATCTCTTTGAACAAACTCAGCAGCTGCCATTTATGATCAGATAAACAACAACATCCTATTCGCTTATAAAGCAATCATCACGTTCTCTTTAATCTCTTCAGGAAGATCCTTTTCATCCATGGATACGCTCAGAATGAAATCCACCTTAAAAGCAGCACTTAAATTCTCAAGCTTTTTGATAACAGGTACAATATCAGCACCCTCTATGCATGCAATCTTTAAAAAGCTGTCAAAATACATCTGTTGTAAATCATGATCCTGAGAAAGAATACCGCAGATGAATCCAACAAACTCGCTGCTATTTTCAATCATATATTCAGATACATCAATCAGACGAACTTTATTATTTAATTCAAACATATGCTTGGTACTCTTGTCCAGATATGCAATATTTCCTTCAACATTTTTGATCTCACTATTCACTTTATCCAATAACAGTTTTGTTTTGCCTTTTCCTTTATTGCCTACTATTAATTGAACCATGGATAACCCTCCTGCTGTAAATTGATATGTAATGCCTTGATAGTCTCTAACTATCTGCTTATTACTATTATAGTGTATTCCGGCACAAAAAACAACCTTTATTTATGAATTTCATTCAATAAATCTATCATTTCGGGATA
>JAZSFW010000211.1:0-2684 GCA_045532445.1 Acetatifactor sp.
TTTCTCTGTCCGCCAAATCCAAAGGTTCCGAAATGGTTATAGTAGGCTATGTAGGTATGAACTTCTTCCACACCATTTGAATATTTAAAACCACTGCGATATCCCATACCATCATCAACACCCCAGCGTTCAACCTTTTCAACCACTCCATACTGGGCACCAAAGCGTACAGGGCAGGATTCAGAACCCACCTCCGGATACAGGTCGTTGTGGAGATATCCGCCTTCCACACCGTATCCATAGTAAGCATACCACTCATCGCTTCCATCTTCTCCGGGTCCCCCCATATTGATGGCTTCCTCACTGAGAAGACCCTTCATGATAAGCATCTCACGATGTGCCTGCAGGGCAGTCAGTCTATTGAACTTTCCTTCATTTTCCTGGGTTCTTCCCAGCTCATAGAAAGATCCAAAGTCATTTGACGGGAAATCTCTGGAACATGCCGGGCAGGTGATCTTCCAGGGATTGTTAAAGATGTCTACCTTGTAGGGATAGTTTCCATAGGATTTGGAGAGATCTTCTCTGCAGTAATGGCAGACATATTTTTCCGGGTCATCTTTAATACCTACATTGTAGGAGCGAACAAGATCCTGGCTGGTCACTTCGTCCCAAAGTCGATCCAATCCCATGGTCAGGAACATGTCAGCCAATCTGACTGCAGTATCCTTTTGCTCTCTTGCCCAATCATATTTCATGGCATTTTTACGGGCATTGGCGATCATTTCATCCGTGTAGATTGTACGACTGGTCTTTCCCACATCGGCAACCTTAAATGTAAAGTCTGTAACCACCTGAACGCCCTTATAAGTCATATCGGCAGTAATGGTTGCTTCGCAATCCGCTTCCGGTGTTTCCACGTAAAGGGCATTATTCTTCTCAACAAGCTTTACCAGATCCCCACCCTTAGTCACCTTGATGCTGTTGACAATCAGGTCTTTTTCTGAGAAATTCTCAACCTTTACACCTGTCACATCGCTGATCTCATAGGAAAGCTTGCGGCTTGCCTTATGCGGAAGGGTTTCGCCGTCTTCTGTGATGCCTTCGATATCCATATCTACAGATGCAAATGCACCGGGACGGGAAGATAGGGTAAGTCCCTTGAACTTAAACATCTGTTTTCCTTCATAATTCACGTTAGGGTTATCCGAATCAAGCTTTAAGATCACATAGTAGTCACCAGACTCCGGTATGTTCACATACTCTCCGGCAGAATTGATGCGGGTAACCATTGTCTGATTGGCTGCATCCACAGTACCAAGCTTGTTTGCTTCCGTTGCAAGTGCAAGAGTTGCAGCAGCGGCATCCTTTGCAGGAGCTAAATATACGTCTGCAGCAGAAGCATACTCACTATACTGCGTCAAAATGTCCATATTGTACTCGCCGGGGGCGGGAACTTTTACCTTAAGCGCAAAGAATGCACCCTTATCATAATCGGTAGGGTCTGTGGAAAGCAGCATATATTCAGGCTGTAATAACCTGTAAGAAACATTTTCCACGTTACTGTATGCCCACAGAGCAGATACTCTTGCGTTGATCTCTTCATAAGCGTCCACATAAGAAAGATCACGTAAATCTCCATTCACATCCAGACGATCTTCGTGGGGAACATACACGGTCTGATCCTTCATCGCCTCTGTGCCAACCATATAATTCAGGTTCAAACCATAAACCGTCTGACCGGGCTCATAGGCCATGATCTTATAGGTTGCTGAGATTGCCGGATCAGTACCTTCCCTTGTAACAGTGATAGTTACCGGCTTTTCAGATGCCTTAAGGCAGGTCAAAACGCCATTTTCATCAACCGTTATGCAGCTCTCATCTGAACTCTCAAACGCAACGGTCGAGAAATCAATAACTGCTTTTTCACCAACAGTTTCTAACACTTCATATACATCGAGTGAAAGTGTACTGCCTGCATACATAAACGTATTTTCAGCCTCAACACTCATATCCACACAGGTGTCCTCGCTTAAAGGAACCAGCTTAATACCTGCAATTCGTGTACACTGACCTTTGTGGTTCAAAATCTTGGAGCTGAGCTGTTTGGAGTAGCTGTCATATACAAAAGCTATCACATACTCTCCCGGCTCCTCTACATTGACACAGTTGACAAGCTCATAGCCAACCTTGGAATCATCCGATGCGTTGAAGTAGCCAAGGAGACTTTCCTTTTCCTGCTCAATGACAGTTGCATCAGCGGGAACATTTCCATCGTACTTGTAGAAATATACAGCCGGAGCACCACCTGTAGCCCATCTTCCTGCATTGATCTGCAGCATGTACTCACCCTTGGCAGGGATCTCTATGGCAAATGCTTCGAAAGGAGTATCCGCACCCATACCATAGTCATCGATTTTTGTGTATGGATGGAATTTATCCCAGTCAGTCAGCTGGAAGCCATCGATGGTCTTGTCATTTAAATATCTCCAGGGATGGGTTCCCTTTCCATCGGAAAGGTCGGTATCCATGGCATAGAAGTCCTCTGCCGGCAATCCCGGACCATAGTAGTCCTTAGGGATGACCAGATCAGGATTCGCGATGGCACCATTCATGATCATATGTCTTCTCTCAGGCGGAAGCCCATGAGGCTCCTTGCAAAGGTCACGGAAATAATAATCATTGTAATACCTATCCGGACCATTTTCATCCTTGTCTCCGACACCCTGCATCTTATCGATATTAAA
>JAZSFW010000164.1:0-11407 GCA_045532445.1 Acetatifactor sp.
GGAAAAGAGCATTGTTTATCACCCGGAGTACAAGGGCGTCCGCTTGGATGTGTACGCTAAGGATGAGAACCACACCCACTACAACGTGGAGATGCAGGCCATCCGGGAAGATGCCTTGGGAAAGAGATCCCGTTACTACCACAGCCAGTTGGATATGGAGCTGTTGGAGAGAGGCGCCCGTTACGAGGAGTTGCCCCACACCTACGTGATCTTTGTCTGCGACTTTGATCCCTTCGGAGCCGGTAAGTATTGCTATACTTATGAAAGCATCTGCAAGGAATCGCCGGACAGCATGCTTTTGGAAGAGCGGACAAGTATCTTCTTAAGCACGAAGGGTAAGAATGAGGAAGAAGTGCCGCAGGAGATGGTGAGGTTTCTCAAATTTGTAAGTGCCGGACCGGAGGAAAGTATGCGGGATTTTGGAGATGGCTTTGTCAGACGTCTTCAGACTAGTGTACAGATGGTCAAGACCAGCCGTGAAATGGAGGGGCGTTACATGGGATTTCAGGAAATGTTGAACCAGCAGTATAATGCGGGAAGAGCTGAAGGAAGAGACGAAGGAAGAACCGATGAAAGAGCTGATACCATTGTGCTGTTGTTAGAATCTAAAGGAGCAGTTCCCGAGACGTTAAAAGTTAAGATCAGGTCAGAAAAGGATTTAGACACACTGGCAGGCTGGCTGCAAGAAGCGATAAAAGCACAGTCAGTGGAAGCATTCATGGAAGTTATGTAACACGAATGGAAGTAAGATAATTTACGTCTAGGTAGTCTTTGGATATTGTGGCAGGTAAGCTGCTGCAATATCAGTCAAATTTTGTTCCGCCCAAATCGGGCGAAAATTATCAAATACAAGATAAGAAGACAGAGGAATTCTATATTGAGATGGGTTTAATTTTTATTGCATTATTTGCCATTTTATGGTATGCTATATGTAGCTATTGGGGAATAGTTAGTGTGTGTAAAAGGTATGGAAAGTATTATATTTTTTTATTTGTTTCGGGAACACATTGCTGCCGTTAAAAGCCCTGTTGCTTTTGATGGCATTTTTTAATGGAAAATGAACGGAGTCAGAAGGAGTAATATTTTAATGCAGAAGTCAGATTTCTATGTGATAACCATAGATTATGTACTGTCGCCGAGGACATTTTATAGTTTGTTTTTAAAGGAATTGCAGAAATATTTCCGGTGGATGGCAGACGGAAAGTCTTATAGTAAGGTGTTGTGCATTGATTTGTTGAAATGTTCCAAGATTGAGGGAAGTGTTATTCCTAATTTGCTGGTAATTGGCCATATTGTAAAACTGAATACCGAATGTTTACCATGCTTATTCGTCGAAAAAGGGTCTGCACTTTCAGCCTTTTTGTTACAGATAGGATTTTATGATACGAATGATTATCAGCACATTTTTGAAGTTAATGTGGATAGGGGAGAGGAAGAATCGCGATATAGGCTTGCGGATTATTGCACGACGATTTTCTTGAGCGCCAGCTTAACAGAAGTGCAGGTTGCCTCCACTTTTGCAAGGAACTATATAGATCTGTTTCAATTAGAGTGTTTGGATCAGTTTACGTATATGGTTCAATCTGACGGGATGCTGATGCCGGTTAATCTTATGGAGGTTTTTGGCAAGCAGATATGCTACAACTCGATTCTTCACGGAAAGAGCTTCTGTTATGTGACAATGCAGGTGAATAAATCCATGGAACGGGTCATGATGTCTTTTGCCGATTGTGGCAGTGGGCTTTATGCTTCTTTTTACAAAAAGGTTCAGGATGAATCATATCAGCCGTTGAAGCTGCCCTTTAGCGTGTCTGATACGGTGACCGCCAGTCGTCATAGGCTGGATTTGATGGCAATACTGGATTGCGTGGTGTATCGCTTTCATTCTATTTACGGAATGTGGTTTGTATTGCGAGATGTGATGAATGCGAAAGGTACCATACGAATTCACAGCGGGAAGGCGCGAGTGATCCTGAATGACATTAGTGTAGAGAGTCTGGAAAATTGCCAGACAAGGCAGGAAGCCGGTGAATTGCTGTATGATCATTTGCTGCGAGGGATAGATGTGATTCAGGAAACACCCCATTATAAAGGAACACATATAGAAATTGAATTACCACTAAAGAAGTAGGTGTGATTATGTTTACAATCAGACAAGACAGATATGTTTATATACCATTACAGTACGCCATGTATGCTTCATTTAAGTATCAGCGTAATGAAAAGAATTATAGTGATTATATGGATCCGGAGTTTCTTGGCGGGCTTGTGGAAGATTGTATCAGTTCGCCTTCTGCGTTATATATTTGGGATTTCCGGAATATGAAAAATGCAAATGACAGAGGATTTGGAGGGGCATTTTCTGAGCTGATCCTGCATAATTGCAGTGTGATTCTTGCGAATGTAGAGAAAGGCAGTAATTTGCAGAGGATTATCCACAGTGATTTGGAGACTGTGGGTAGCTTTAAGATGATTGTTGAAAGTGAGAAGCTGAATCATTATATTCTGGAAAAGCAAAGGACTGGTGCGAATAGTTATAGTGCTCAGACGATAGATCAGATTCATAAAAAGTATTTGAATCGGTTGATAGAGGATCATTGTATTGAGAAGGGCAATCAGTATCTGGTTTCATCCGGTGTTTACAGTAATATGCAGATTAATCTGAAAAAGCTGTTCAAGAATGTGGATGACTTTGCCTATATCATTTATCTGTTATCAAATCAGATTCCCAGAAGAGGGATTAGCGGGCTGATTGCAACCAGTAAGAATGGAGTGGCATTTGCTTCCATTTTGGGTGAATTGTTGAAGCTTCCGGTATTGTATTTTAATATTGGGCAAATGTTTGAAGAGACCTATAATTGCAGTCCCAGAATTGAAGTTGGAGGGCAGTATGTTCATGTGTATGATATGATCTGCCTGGGCAGTGAGACGAAAGTGCTGCATGCTCTGGTGAATGCTCAGGGAGGGTGTGTGACGAGATCGGTGGGATGTATTTGTCTGCCTGATCTGGAGGTTATCAGGAAGAAAAACCGGTATTCCTCATTGAATCGTGTCTGGGGCTTGTTGAATCATAAAGATTTGAATCAGAAGTATGAGATTTCTTTGTATGAAGGAGGATTGTCATAAGCATGTCAGATATCACTAAAATAAAAGACTTGTCCTGGATGAAAAAAATGGGTGAGGATTATCTTACTGTTTGGGAAAAGCTGGCAGAAAAATATGCCGACAGGTTAAATGAGCATCCGATTCGCAGGGAGACTGCATATACAAATCATGACTTTACTCATCATTGCAAAAACATCTATGTTATTTTGGAAACGATTTTTCTGAAGAATGTTTTCTTGCAGCCGGAAGAGTACTTTGTGTTGGCGGCGGCTGTTTTGTTGCATGATATTTCTATGACTCAGACCAATTTTGATCGGTTATGCCACTCAAAGCAGTCTGCAGATTATATTGAAGAAGAGATTGCGAAGGGGGAGGATGTGTGGAAAAAGGTACCACAGCCACAGGTGCCGATTATTAAAGCGTTGGTGGAGGCGCATACCGATATTAAAAAGCTGGATGAGGATGGCCGTGAAGTGGTTGACAGGTATACGCTTTCGGAGACGAAAGGTGTTATGGTAGGTGAGATGGGAAGAGCTGTACATGTAAAATGGTTGGCAGGTGTTCTTCGTCTGGCTGATGAGCTTGATGTTACATATTCCAGAATGAGTACCGCAGATCATCGCTATAAAGAATTGAATAGTGAGGATAAAAACCAGTGCTTTTCGCAGGAATGCTGGAAGCGGCTGAATTATTTTTCGGGAGTTCGTAAATGTGGGGTGGATATTCAGTTAGTATTAAATGAACAATATCTGAAAACGCATTTGAATGATGACAGAACCAATATTATAAACGGAATCAAAGACGTTCGTCAGACCATCAGTAAGAAGCTGAATAATATTAATGAGTTGGTTTTCGATGCGGATGAGGAATGCTGTAATTATATCAAATTAAAAAATGTACGATTGATAGATGAACAGCATTTGTTTGATGATGGAGAATTAGATGATGATCTTGGAAATGAAATCTTAATGGAAGAAGAGCCTATCATTGGTCTGCTTGACCCTGATAAAGTATATACAATTGAGGGAATCGCAGAAGAGGAAACGATTCAAGAACCGCAAATAAAAGTATTGAGGGATACGTTAGAAAATAAAATCACAGATTATATTTATGACAAGGAATTAATACATTATGGCCATTATCGATTGAACAGATTATATTGTGCCAAGGATTGGATAGATGTGAGAAGTATCCTGTCAGATCCGGGAATCGGGAACGAGTGTATTGATCTGATAACAACTGATTTGCAGATGTTTATGGATAAGAAAGCGGTAAAGGATGTGCTTGCAGTAGGGGTAGGGATGAATGGTAATATCATGGCTTCCAGAGTGGCATATCGTTTGGGACTTCCATTTTCTTATGTGGTTCCTGCCAAACCGGGTGTTATAGGCAGTGCTATGGAGCAGTCTTTCCGAATAAATGAGGGAGAAAAGGTAGTTTTATTTGCTGGCGTGATTTCCTCAATGGATACGATTATGTCCGTTATCGAGAAAGAACTTAAGGGGGCAACAATTTTTAGGATTTATACAGTGCTGCTGCGTGAGCCCTTGCCCAAGCAGTGTGGCTTGAGTAGTAAAGCACGTCAGATTGCAAGCAATATCATGTGCTTGAACAAAGATTTTTCTTGTGAGATGATTCCGGCAGCTCAGTGCATGAGTGCAACGCACGGAAAGTGTGTTGCGCGTAATTTTCAGGCCTACAAGGAAGTCTATGAGTTGCCGCTGGTTTCGAGGGATTCCTCAAGTGGAAGAATTTTTGTCAACAATGTGATTGGCTGTGAGGCAGGCTGCACTTATTGTTATTTGCCGAAGATTGGGATACAGGGAAAAACAATTTATTCCTTTGAAGAAGTGAAAGCAGAGTTTCAGAGGCTGTCTCGACCTTTGCCGGAGGAGAGTATTATTTCTATTGGTTGTTATGCAGAATGTATGCTGGAAGAAAATTTGGAATGTATGAAAAAAATTGTCAGCTATTTTGCAGAATTGGGTTATGATATACAGATTGCCACTAAGAAGAAAATACCACTAACATGGTTGAACCAAATAGAAGATTTGCTGTTAAAGAAAAATCAGCTTAATATTTTTGTTAGTATTCCTACAGTAAGCAACGCAGAAAAAATAGAACCGGAAGCGGATGCGATTAATCTGCGCCTTCAAAATTTCGAATACAAGTCTAAGAATGGAAAGGTAAGATTTGTAATGTATATTAAACCGTTTTTGGAGGGGATTACAGATCAGGATGCTGACAGATATCTGGAAATGCTTGACAAGTATAAAATTGATGTAGTGGTAGGAGCACTTTTTCAGTCGGAATGTCAGTCCGGGGAGAAAGTGAAGGTGGGAGATCATGAGATGTTTGAGAAAATCTCAACAAAAAGAGAAGAGTTTATCCACTTATTATCTTCCAGAACAAAGGTTTATAAGCATAGCGTAGATGTCATTAGAGAGAATATGTCATAGCAATTTTGATGCTTCACAGCTGTTTGTGGTGAATAGGGGGAAGTAGAACATGGAGAGAGAAAAACAGCGCAGATGCCCGGTTTGTCATAGGTGGGCAGAGGATTGGGAAATTTGTTGTAGCTGTGGATATGAGTTTGGCAGCAATCGCTGTGCCAATCCCGGATGTAGACGTCATTGCGGTGATTTTACGGGGTTTTGTGCGGTGTGTGGAAGTGAGACGGTTAATTTCCTGGAAGGGTATGTGCCGGGGGTTGCGACCAATGTGCCTCAGAGTTTGTGACGTGTTGTGGATGTCCAATTTTCAGGGAATTCCATCATTGAAAAGAAAGTAGCTTCAATGAAAAAGGAGAGTTATCGGCTCCTTGCACTCGATTTATCACATTTATTAAAAAATACAGCTTGAAATTCTTATTTGATTTTGCTAAACTAAAATTGTAGAATTCCTCTGTTAAAGGAGGAAGAATGAGTAGCTATAGAATCAAACCGTTAAGAGAACTAACCATCAAGGACAATTTCATGTTCGGCGCGGTGATGTGCGACGAGGAGAACTGCCGGCAGCTTCTGGAGATGATCCTGCAGATCCCCATCCTGAAAGTAGAAGTCAGCAGGGAAAAGAGTATTGTTTATCATCCTGAGTACAAGGGAGTTCGCCTGGATGTTTACGCCAGAGACGAACACCAGACCCACTACAACGTGGAGATGCAGACCATCAGGGAAGACGCCTTGGGAAAGAGATCCCGTTATTATCACAGCCAGTTAGATATGGAGCTTTTGGAGAGAGGCGCCCGTTACGCGGAGCTGCCCCACACCTACGTGATTTTCATCTGCGACTTTGATCCCTTCGGAGCCGGAAAGTATTGCTATACTTATGAGAGCATCTGTAGGGAATCCCCGGACAGTGAGCTTTTGGAGGAGCGGACCAGCATCTTCCTAAGCACGAAGGGTAAGAATGAGGCAGAAGTACCTGAAGAGATGGTGAGGTTTCTCAGATTTGTCAGTGCCGGGCCGGAGGAAAGCATGCAGGATTTTGGAGACGGATTCGTCAGACGTCTCCAGGCAGCCGTCCAATCGGTCAAGATCAGCCGTGAAATGGAGGGGCGTTACATGGGATTTCAAGAGATGCTGGAGAGACAGTATAATGCCGGAAAAACTGAGGGAATAGCCCAGGGAATCTCCCAGGGAATTACTCAGGGAAGGTCTGATGAAAGAGCCGCCATCATCGTGCTGTTGTTAGAATCCAAAGGTGCAGTTTCCGAGGAACTGCAAAGTAAGATCCGGTCAGAAAAGGACCTGGATGTTTTGGCAAGATGGCTGCAAACGGCGATGAAAGTGCCGTCAGGCGAAGAGTTCACGGAAGCAATGTGACACAAATGGCAGTAAGATAATTTACGTCTAGGTAGTCTTTTGATATTGCGGCAGGTAAGCTGCTGCAATATCAGTCAAATTTTGTTCCGCCCGAATCGGGCGAAAATCATCAAATTTATGATAAGAAGACAGAGGAATTCTATATTGAGATGGATATTATAATCAAATTTAACGTTTCCTAAAAAGGCGGCATGCGGATATTGACTTTTTTTGGATAATGTGCTATTGTACACCATATAAAGGGACGTAAAGCAAGCCTTTGGAACAATTCTTAACGATCTAGGAGTTTCTAAGATGTGCTAATACATTTTTGTGTATTGCTGCATTCCGGCTGTTTCTGCCAAGATACTCATAGAAGACAACTGAATAGGAGGATGCAGAAGCAAGCCATAGAACCTGATGATTTGTGGTGTCTGGTGAGAGTATGCATCTGATTCACTATGCTGTAACTTAGTTACATGGACGTGGTGATATTTCGATCAAAAGGAGGATGTATGCAGGAGCAGGATATTACGCCAAAAGAATATTGGGATGATGAAGAAAGGGTGGCAGACCTGATCAATGTGTGTCTGCTTGAAGGGGAACGATGGGTAAAACCGGAGGATATAGAAGAGTCGGACAGCTCGACATTCGGTGCTGCAAAGTGGTTCGGTCGATATGTGTCGAAGCAGAAGTATCGTGACATTGTCCGCAAGATCAGGCTGGGAGCGCGATTTGCGTTTATTGGGATAGAGGATCAGGGAAAAGTGCATTTTGCCATGCCGGTCAGGGCGATGGGATATGATTTCCTGGGTTATGACAGACAGGTGAAGAAGATCGCGCGGAGGCACAGAAAGCATAAAGATTTGCGCGGTAGTGCAGAATTTCTGTCAGAATTTACGCTGTCAGATTTGCTTGCACCTACTGTGACGACGGTTCTTTATTTCGGTGATGAACCTTGGGATGGTCCGCGCAGCTTAAAGGATATGATGCAGCTGGAGGATTTTCCTGAGAGTTTTCAAAAACTGGTAAACGATTACCCACTGCATATCATAGACGTAAAACGTTTTGCACAAAGCGAATTGTTTCAGACGGATTTACGTTTGGTATTCGGTTTTCTTCAGAGACAACATGAAAACGAGAGGTTGCGTGAATTTGTGCAGGCGAATGAAAGTGATTTTCGTGAGATAGAAGAGGATGCATTTGCTTTGATGGCGGTGATGAGTCATACGGAGGAGCTTATGAGATTTAGAGTTAATAATCGCAAAGGAGGGAAGGTAGATATGTGTAAGGCGCTGGATGATATGAGGCAGGAAGCCAAGGATGAGGGCAGGATTGAAGGAAAGCTTGAAGGAAAGCTTGAAGGAAAGCTTGAAGGAAAGCTTGAAGGAAAGCTTGAGGGAAAGATGATCAGTTATCTTAATGCGATCGCACATGGTCTGTCCCAGGATGATGCACTTGCCATCTCTGATATTACAGAGGAAGATGCTGCGAAAGCATTTTCTCTCAGAAAAGAATGCAAGATATGAGGTGGACTCCCTGAATGAGTTATTTTTTGTTATCATTGTAGGCTTGACATCTTGCGTAAAAAAACATATACTTGGAAGATAGAATGGAAGCATTTTGGAGAAATAAAGCAGAGACAGGGAGAGAAAAGATGGCACTTAGCAAGAAGCCGACTACCGGTATGAAAGATATTTTGCCCGAGGAGATGCAGATCAGGGATTATGTGATCAGTGTGATCAAGGATACCTATGGGAAATTTGGTTTTACTTCCATTGAGACCCCATGCGTGGAGAATATTGTCAATTTGAGCAGTAAGCAGGGTGGAGACAATGAGAAGTTGATCTTTAAGATTTTGAAAAGAGGAGAGAAGCTGAATGTGGAAGCCGCTACCACAGAGGATGAAGTGGTTGACAGCGGGCTCAGATACGATCTGACGGTTCCGCTCGTAAGGTTTTATTCCAATAACGCTGCGCAATTACCTTCTCCTTTTAAATCATTGCAGATGGGGAATGTTTGGAGAGCTGATCGTCCTCAGCGCGGAAGATATCGTCAGTTTATGCAGTGCGATATTGATATTTTGGGTGAGCCGTCCAATTTGGCTGAAATCGAGCTGATCCTGGCTACCACCACGACTCTGGGTAATCTTGGTTTTAAGGGATTCCAGATTCGTATTAATGAAAGAAGAATCCTGAAGGCTATGGCTGCATACAGTGGTTTCCCGGAGGAATCCTATGACAGTGTATTTATCACTTTGGACAAGATGGACAAGATCGGTCTTGAGGGAGTGGAAGCAGAGCTTTTGGAGAATGGGTTCTCCAAGGAATCTGTGGACAAATATCTGGAACTGTTTAAGGGACTGGAAGAGGCGGAAGATGGTGTGGCATATCTGGCCAAGGTGCTTGCCGGTTTCCTGGAGCCTGATGTAGAGCAGAGTCTGCAGGAGATTATTTCCAGTGTAAAGGCTACCAAGTCTTCTGATTTTGAGATTGTATTTGATGCGACGCTGGTAAGAGGCATGTCCTACTATACAGGTACTATTTTTGAAATTGCGATGCCAGAGTTTGGCGGAAGCTGCGGCGGTGGCGGAAGATATGACAAGATGGTAGGTAAGTTTACCGGCAAGGATGTACCGGCCTGCGGATTCTCCATCGGTTTTGAGAGGATTATTTTGCTTTTGATGGAAAGCGGATTTAAGGTGCCTTCCCAGCCTGCAAAGGTGGCTTATCTCATAGAAAAGGGTGTCAGCGGTCAGGTATTATGTGATGTAATCGCGAAGGCGCAGGAAGCCCGTAAGGATGGTACGCAGGTGCTGGTAGCCCGCATGAACAAGAATAAGAAGTTCCAGAAAGAGCAGCTGGAAAAAGAAGGATATACAGAGTTTGAAGAGTTTTATAAAGAAGCGTTGAAGCAGTAAAAAAGTGCGAAAGGAATGGAGGAATCACAATGGCCGAATCAATGAAAGGTCTGAAAAGGACAATGCGCTGTGGCGAATTGTCAAAAGCAAATGTAGGTGAGATCGTCACTGTTATGGGCTGGGTGCAGAAACAGCGTAATAAAGGTGGAATTATTTTTGTGGATCTGCGGGACAGAGCAGGTATTCTGCAGGTGATTTTTGAAGAAAGTGATTGCGGAGCTGAGAATTTTGCCAAGGCAGAGAAGCTGCGCAGTGAGTTTGTGGTGGCGGTAGTGGGACGTGTTGAGAATCGTTCCGGTGCAGTCAATGAGAATCTGGCAACCGGTGAGATCGAGATCAGAGCGACCGAGCTTCGTGTGCTTTCAGAAGCAGAGACTCCGCCGTTTCCTGTGGAAGCTGATACCAAGACCAAGGAAGAACTGCGCCTGAAATATCGTTATCTGGATTTGAGAAGACCTGATCTGCAGAAGAATTTGATGTTGAGAAGTAAGATCACCACCACCATTCGTTCTTTTATGAGTGAGGATGGTTTCTTAGAGATTGAAACACCTATTTTGAATAAGTCTACCCCGGAAGGTGCAAGAGATTATCTGGTACCCAGCCGTGTGCATCCCGGTACTTTCTATGCGCTGCCCCAGTCACCTCAGATTTTTAAGCAGCTCCTAATGTGCTCCGGTTATGACAGATATTTTCAGATTGCAAAGTGCTTCCGCGATGAGGATCTTCGCGCGGACCGTCAGCCTGAGTTTACTCAGGTGGACTTGGAGATGTCTTTTGTAGATGTAGATGATGTCATAGATGTGACGGAGAGAATGGTAAAGCAGGTATGTAAAGATGCCATCGGTCTTGATGTAGAGCTTCCTATTGCGCGGATGACCTGGCAGGAAGCTATGGACCGTTTTGGCTCCGATAAGCCTGATACTCGTTTTGGCATGGAGCTTCAGGATGTGTCAGCAGTGGTGGCTGGCTGTGGTTTTGGCGTATTTACTTCTGCTTTAGAGAATGGCGGAAGTGTACGTGGTATCAATGTAAAAGGACAGGCAGAGATGCCTCGTAAGAAAATTGATGCGCTGGTTGAATTTGCCAAGGGATATGGTGCCAAGGGTCTGGCTTATTTGTCCGTGATGCCGGATGGAAGCTATAAGTCTTCTTTCGCGAAGTTCATGACAGAAGAGCAGCTTGCTGCATTGGTAAGTGCTATGGGCGGTGAAGCAGGCGACCTGCTGTTATTTGCAGCGGATAAAAACAGTGTGGTATGGGCAGTGCTTGGAGCACTTCGCTGTGAAGTGGCAAAGCAGCTGGAGCTCATTGACAATAGCAAATTCAACTTCCTGTGGGTAACCGAATTTCCGCTTCTTGAGTGGAGCGAGGAGGATGGTCGTTTCGTGGCAATGCACCATCCGTTTACCATGCCTATGGACGAGGATCTGGAATATTTGGACACGGATCCCGGCAGAGTGCGCGCAAAAGCCTATGACATTGTATTAAACGGTGTAGAGCTGGGCGGTGGCAGCGTAAGAATCTTCCAGAATGATGTGCAGGAGAAGATGTTTGAGGTTCTTGGCTTTACCAAAGAGCA